>JBAUDW010000061.1:0-22082 GCA_049678285.1 Phycisphaerae bacterium | reverse complement strand
TGCCACCCTCGCGCCGGAGGAAGTGGCGGGCAGGCGGCGAGCGGCGGGGCGGGGATATCACCGTCGGCGTGCCGCCGACGGCTAAACGTGGACGGCATCTCCCCCATGGGGCGGCGGGCGGTTCCGGGGACACCCGATCCGCCTGCCCGCCCTAGTCCCGGCGCGCCGGGGCTCAAAGGAACGGCGAAAGGCAACGGCACGCGGGGGGAAGAACACTGGCGGACAAGCCGCCAGTGGCACCCGGCGCATGCTGAAAAAACTGGAGCCACCTCCGGGATTTGAACCCGGAACCCCCGCTTTACGAAAGCGGTGCTCTACCGTTGAGCTAAGGTGGCCCCGTGGGACGCTGGATTATATCGGCTATCGGGCGGAGGAATCAACCTCAATTGCGGATTGCGGCCCGAAGGGCTCCTATGAAGGAACAGGGAGAATGCGGATTGCGGAATGAACGGCAAAACTGCTACAGGTTTTCGCCGAAGAGGAAGGCGCGGGCGAAGCGGTCGGCGATCTCCTGGTTCGTGAAGATGAGCGGCAGGAGGAAGACGAGGTTGACGTTGGGCATCTGGAGGTAAGAGGCCATTTCGCGTCGCCATTCGCTCCTGAAGGCGAGAAGAGCGTCCTGGCAGGTGGTCCCCTTTTTTTCGCCGCGGTCGGCGGCGAGGGCTTCCAGGATGGAGCGAGCGGCGATTGATGCGCTCCAGATGCCGGGATAGATGCCTTCGCCGGTGGCGGCGGCTGCGAATCCGCCGGCGTCGCCGACGAGAATGGTGCGCTTGCCGACGTGGTTGTCGAACTCGATGGCGGCCCCCGCGGGGATGACGGCTCCGGAGGGTCTGGCGAGGTTCGCGCGTTTGGGCAGCATCGCTTTTCGGCGGAGTCCATCGGCCCAGGCGTCGTAGAGCGATTGGAGGCGTCCGGCCTCGGTGGCGCGGATGCCGATGCCGATGTTGACGGCTCCGGCGCCGGGGAAGGCCCAGGCGTAGCCCGAGGCGCCGCCGAAGCCGGGAGCGACGTGGATGGCGCCCTGGAAGCCGTCGGCCGATTGCTTCCGTGTGAGCGGGACGTCCTTGGCGAGGCAGGCGACCACCTGGTGGTTCTCCCAGCGGTCGCGGAGGCCGAGAGAGCGGGCGACAATGCCGGCGGCGCCGTCGGCCCCGACGAGGAGTCGTCCGACGAGGCGTCGGCCGGAGGTGAGCGTCAGCGTCACGTTGCGTTCGGCGGCCTGGACGGCGACGACTTTGCGGCCGAGGAAGGTCTCGGCGCCGGCGTCGGCGGCCAGGCGCACGAGGGCCGCGTCGAATTGCTTTCGGGAGATGATGTAGCCGAGGTGCGACCGGCTGGAGTACCGGGCTGTGGCCTGGAGGTCCGGTGAGTGGAAGAGGAGGCGGCGGAAGGGGGCGGCACGGACCTTGCGGCGGGCGGCATCGAGGAACGGGAAGTCGCGGACCGCGTGGGCGTTGAGCCAGCCGGCGCACGACTTGGCGCGCGGGAACCGGGCCCCGTCCACGAGGGCGACGGTTGCGCCGGAGTCGGCGAGGAACTTGGCGGCGGCGGCTCCGGCGGGCCCGGCGCCGACCACGAGAACGTCATACAGCATGCGAGTCTCCCGAACGGTCCGGCCGGGTGGCGCCGTTCAAATCAGAAATCGAAGATCTGAGATCTAGAATTTCAGATCATTTTTGGATTCGTTCGAACTCTTTCCAGAGTGCGGCCTCGGCCTCCTGGTAACGGGCGAAGGTTTCTTCGAGGCGTTTCTGCATTCCGTCGAGCATATCCTGGTCGACGGCGACGCCATCCTTTTTGGCCTCGACCATGGTCTGGAGCGTGTCGGCGAGGGTTTCGAGGTCTGTGGCGGCGGAGGCGAAGGCGCGTGCGACGTCGTAGAGGTTCAAGGATTCGACCTCTTCCTTATCGGGCGTGGCGAAGAGTCGCCAGGGCGCCCGCCGGACTTCCTTGGCGAGGGCCTTGAGGTGTTCGCTGGTCTCGTTGAAGTTGTGGATGGTTTGGCTGAGGTTCCCCTTGCCGACGGCGAGGATGGCTTTGGCATCGGCGGCGACGATTTTGAAATCGGCGACGGCGACCTTGAGGTCGGCGGAGGCGGCGCGGGCGTTGGTGAGGATTTCGTCGGCGCCCTTGTCGGCCTTTTCGGCGAGGCTGCTCGCGTGGGTGATGGTTTTTTTCAGGTTGTCGCGGTTTTCGTCGAGGATGCCATTGACCTTGGCGACGGCGCCCTTGGCTTTTTCGGAGACTTCGGCGAGGTTGGCGCTGGTGGCTTTGAGTTTATCGAGGGTATCGGGGAGGCTTTCTTTAGCCTTGGCGGCGATTTCGCGGAAGTCTCGGAGGATTTCCTTGATGCCCTTTTTTTCTTCTTCGCCGATGCCGAGTTCGCCGGCGGCGGCGGCGAAGGGCGAGGCCTGCTCGCCCGCGATCGGACCTTCGAGCGGCTTGCCGAAGCCCACCTCTGGGATATTGACGGCGGCGGACTGGCCGACGAGGCTTTGCGTGATGACGACGCGCGCGTTCGCGTAGAGGACATATTTTTTGGGGATGGCGGCGCACACCTCGACCTGGTAGCACATGCCCTGGTCCTCGGGCGGGCAGGGGACCTCGACGACGCCGACGTCGGTGACGCGGCCGATGGGGTGGCCGGCCATCAGGACCGGGCTGCCGACCTTGATGTTGGGGGCGGTCAGGAAGTGGATGCGGAGTTCGTACGTCTCCTCGAACCATGCCTGCCAGCCGCCCACGAGGACGAGGACGGTGACGGTGGCGGCGAGGGCGAGGAGGACGAAGGCCCCCGCGAGGACCTGGTTGCGAACGGGATGGTGTGGCATGGAGGGCTCCTTAGGTTGCGGCGGGCTCAAAGCCCAAGAGGTCCGAGAGGTAATCGGTTTTCGAGACGCGCAGGGGGATGGGCCCGTCGGCCAGGCCCTGGACGAACTGCCGCACGCGCTCGTCCGTGGGGTCGCGGAACTCCTCCGGCGGTCCGATGGCGATGAACTCGCCGTTGTAGAGCATGGCGATGCGGTCGGCCGTCCGCAGGGCGCTCTTCATGCTGTGGGTGACGACGACGCTGGTGACGCTGAGTTTCGTCCTCAGGTCGATGATGAGTTGGTCGATGACGCTGGTGGCGATGGGGTCGAGTCCGCTGGTCGGTTCGTCGTAGAAGAGGAGTTCGGGGTCGAGCGCGATGGCCCTTGCGAGTCCGACGCGTTTGCGCATGCCGCCGGAGATCTGGCTGGGCATGAGGTCCTCGAAGTCCCTGAGTCCGACGAGTTCGAGTTTCATTTTGACGATCATGTGGATGATGCGTTCGTCCAGGTCGGTGTGCTCCCTGAGGGGGAGGGCGACGTTTTCGCCGACCGTCATGGACGAGTAGAGGGCCCCGGACTGGAAGAGGATGCCGAAGCGTCGGCGGATGCGGTCCTTCTGCTGGGGCGCTGCGCAGCAGAAGTCGTGGCCCCACATGGTGACGTGTCCGGTGTCGGGCGTATATTCGCCGATGATCGTCCTCAGGAGCGTCGACTTGCCGCAGCCCGACCCGCCGATGATGACCAGCGTCTCGCCGCGGGCGACCGAGAGGTTGATGTCCTTGAGGACCGTGCGGTCCCCGAAGACCTTCTGGACGCCGCGGAGTTCCAGGACAGGTTCGTCGTCTGGCGCCATGGTTTCCTATTCCGGCCAGATGAAGTAGAAGAAGGCGGTGAAGGCGCAGTTGGCGGTGATGATGAGGAAGATGGACCGCACAACGCTCAGCGTGGTGGCCCGTCCGACGCCGCCCGCGCCGCCCGTGACGCTCAGGCCTTCGTAACACGAAACGATGACGATGATAAAGCCGAAGACGCCTCCCTTGATGAGGCCGGTGACGACGTCCTTGACGATGAGGGCGTCCACGGCCGTATGGTAGTACTGCCAGGGGTCCAGTTGAAGGACGCCCCAGGAGATAAGCCCGCCGCCCATCGTCCCGACGAGATTTGCGAGGACCGTGAGGCAGACGGTCATGATGATGCAGGCGACGACGCGCGGGACGACGAGGAATCGGATGGGATGGATGGCGCCGGTGCGGAGGGCGGAGATTTCTTCGCCGACGACCATGGTGCCGAGTTCGGCCGCGATCGCCGCCCCGGCGAAGCCCGTGAGCACGATGGCCGCAATCAGCGGGCCCAACTGGGGGAAGACCGCCTTGGCGATCACCGTCGCGAGTTGGTCCAGTTGCCCGTAGGTCTCCAGGACGGGCGCCAGCGTGAACGCGAGCGTCATGCCGACGAACAGGTTGACGAGCGCGACGATCGGGATCGCCCGCACCCCGAGCCGCACCATCTGGTAGAACGTTTCGTCGGCCTTGATTCGGGGCCGGCGGACGATGCCCACCAGGCCGCGCTTCAGCGTTTCCCACGCCAGGTACCACAGGCCGCCCACATAGTCCAGCGCGCCGCCGCTCTGGGCGCCGAGATGGTCGAGGAACCGGACGAACCGCGCGTCGCTCACGGGCGCAAAGCCTCCTGGACGTCGGACGCGATCCGGAAAACCGTGTGGAGCCGCGCAATCTCGAACACGCCCCGGACGCGGTCGTTCATGCCCGCCAGGACGAGTTGGCCTTTGTGGCGGTTGACGCTCTGAAGGGCTTCGACGAGGGTGGCGACGCCGCTCGAATCGATATACGACGTCTGCGAGAGGTCCAGGACGAGCCTTCCCGGTTTTTCGTCCGCCGCGCGGCGAAGGACCTCGCGCAGCGCCGGCGACGAAAAGACGGTCACCTCGCCCTCGGCCGAGAGCACGGTCGCGTTGCCCTCTCGGCGGGAACGGACCTTCAAGTCTTCGCTGTCGACGTCAAACGGGCCGCTCATGTGCCTCTCCCCTTCAGTAGCAAACGACAAACTGCAAACACCAATGCCCACTACGCGGCTCCCGCTCTTCGCAGCCCGCCGGCTGCTTCGGCGGGCGAAGTAGAGCCGCCGCGATTTGGTCATTGTTGTTTGTCGTTTGCTGTTTGTCTTGTATTCTGCATTTTCTCTTTCCACCACGCGCGCCATTCGGCGACGATGCGGGCGCGTTCCGCCGGGGTGTTCGCGAAATGAAAACCCAGGTCCTTGCCTGTCAGTTTGTGCAGGGCCGAGGCGGCCATGAAACGCACCCCCTCGTCCTCCGATTCCAACAGGTTGACGAGTTCCCCCGCCATCGTCCGGTCGTCGGCCCGGACCACCTGGGCGATCGTCGCCACCTGCGTGCGCGGGTTGTCTTCCCGCAGGCGCCGCACGACCGCCTCCCTATCCCCGACGCAGCCGGCGACGAGAATCCCCACCAGCGCGACCGCTAGCCCGCGCGCCGCGCCTTCCGAGACGGTTCTGGAACCGGCAAGCGAGAACATGAACCCAGCCTTGAAGAATTCACCCCCGGCGATTATACGGCCGCGCGAGGCCGACCTGCAAGCAAATTGGGTTCCCACGGCGCGAGGGTGGCATGCCCACCCTGTTGGGGTGGGCATGGAGCGCTGGCGCATGCTCACGCAAAGGCAAAGCGTGAGCATGCCACCCGACCCATTCGAGGTGCCAGGGACCGTGCCGGAAAATCTTGTTACACCCGGCTGTTGCGAAAGGTGCCCCGCTCTGCTATCATGGGACTCGCTTAGTACTACTACGCTGTGTTCTTCAACGCAGAGAGCGCCGAGAACGCAGAGAACAGCCGTCAAGGGGTCAAAAGGAAAAACTGTAGCGCGGGGCCTTGTGCCCCGTGCTACGGCTTGCGGCTGAGGAACAGCGTCCGGCCCAGGCCGTGGCACGCGGTGTAAGTTGTTGTGAAGAAAATCTTATCTCTGCGCTCTCCGCGATCTCTGCGTTGAGATAGCGTTGTAGAATTAGGGGTGTCGCATTCCACGGTCGGGGAACGGTTATGCAACTGATGCGCAGCGTGAAACGTTCGTTCTGGCGCGGCCTGGCCGCCCTCGTGCCGACGCTCCTGACCCTGGTCGTCCTGATTCTCGGCATCTCGTTCGTCTACCGGTACCTCGGCCAGCCGGTCAATACGGGGATCATGTACATCGTCCACCGGGTGTCTGGCATTCCCCTCGGCGAGTACGATGCCGCGGGCATTCCCACGGCCGGCAGCGTGCTGGCCTGGTACAGCCGGTACTGGATGTGGTGGGTGGGGCCGGTGGCGGCGATTGTCGGCCTGGCGGTCGGCGCGTATTTTCTGGGGACGTTCATCGGGAGCCGGCTGTTGCGGTTCGTGGAATCGTGGCTTGTCCACGTGCCGCTCCTGAGGCGGATCTATCCGGGCGCCAAGCAGGTGTCGGAGTTTTTCTTCTCGGAGCGGACGGTCGAGTTTCGCCGGGTCGTCGCCATCGAGTATCCCCGCCGAGGCATCTGGGCTGTCGGTTTCGTCACGGGGCGCAGTTTCCACGTCCTCTCGGAGAAAACCGAGCAGGAACTCATCACCGTTTTCGTGCCCAGTTCCCCGACGCCCTTCACGGGTTACATCGTCTGTATCCCGCGTCGCGAGGTCATTGACCTGCCGATCTCGGTGGATGAGGCGTTCCAGTACACGATTTCTGGCGGCGTCATCATGCCGCCCGCCGAGCGCATCGAATCGCTCTCGGTCGCCCTCTCCATCACGGCCGAGGAAGCCCGCGCCGCCATCAAGGGCCCCGTCGGCGACGAGCCGGAAACGAAACCGCCGCCGCCCGGCGACACACCGGGCGCGTCATAAGTTTTGGGGGAAAAGGTGTCAGGTACTTTTTTGCAGCGACCGGGTGACCGGCAACAGGGGAGGCAAAAAAGTACCTGACACCTTTTCCAAAGGAGGCTCCAATGTACGTCGGACGCATCGTCGCCGTCGGCCGCACCCCGCAGGGCAGCAACGCCGTCATGTACCGCGTGTCGAGCCGCTCGTTCCCCAATCGCCGCACCGTCCGGACGCCTCGGGGTCTGGCCATCGTGCCGCGCGAAGGCCACGAGTCGGACCTCTCGAAGAACCCGTACATCGCGTACAACGCCGTCCGTGTGGCCGGCGACCCTTCGACAGGCTCAGGGCAGGTGGTCGCGGTGGCGACGAACGGTTCGCAGACCGACCCGATAACCGAGAAGATCGCGAGCGGCATGAGCATCCGCGACGCGATGGTCGAGTCGCTCAGCGTCCTGGACTACGAGAAAGACGATTTCAATACGCCGCGAATCGCCGTCGCCGTCGCTCGCGGCGCCGACGAAGGGTGGGGCGGCATCGTGCGGGCGGACGGCCTGCACGTCCGCGCCTTTGCGCTGGAGCCGGGCAAGGCGTTCTACTTCGCGACGTACGAGGTGAACGATCCGCGCCCGGATTACTCGAGCGACTTCGAGGCCGAGACCGCCCAGGAAGCGGCCGAGTGGATCGTCTCCGGCGGCGCGTTCGCTCGTCTGGAGAAGCCCGTCTGCTCCGCCGCCGCCGTCGCGACCGCCGACGGCTTCGACCTCGCCGGCTTCACGGTGGAGGCGTGACCATGAGACGGGTGCGGGCCGCCGCTTTCCTGGCGATCGCGTGCGCAGGCCTGATGCTTGCGGCCAAAGCACAGGGTGCTTCGCCGCCCGAAGGCGTCAGCGACGCGCGCTTCGCGCGCCTGGCGCGCGGCATCAATCTGTCGCACTGGTTCGCCCAGTCGCCGCGCGGCGACTATAGCGCAGAGCATCTCACGACGTACAACACCGAACGCGACCTCGACCTCATCGCCCGGATGGGCTTCTCGCACGTGAGGCTGACGCTCAATCCGAAGGCCATCAGCGACGCACCCGAAGGCCTTCCCTTCCATGCCGAACGCCTCGCGCTGCTCGACGCCGCCATCGCGGGGTTCCTTGCGCGCAACGTCGCCGTCGTCGTGGACCTCCATCCGGACGACGACTTCAAAACGCCGCTGGCGAAGGATGACGCGGCGGTCGAGCGGTTCGTCGCCTTCTGGCGGGCCTTGGCCGCCCATCTCGCCGACACCGACCCCGAACGCGTCTTCTTCGAGGTGATGAACGAACCCGTCATCGCCGACGCCGCGCGATGGAACGCCGTCCAGAAGCGAGTCCTCGCCGCCATGCGCGCGTCGGCCCCCCGCCACACGCTAATCGCGACGGGACCCCGCTGGTCGAATGTGGACGAACTCCAGAAGGTCGAGCCCGTCGCCGACCCGAACGTCGTCTATAACTTCCACCTCTACGAGCCGCACAACTTCACCCACCAGGGCGCGACCTGGGGCGCCGACTTCTGGAGGCATTTTAAGAACGTGCCCTATCCGGCCGACCCCGAGGCCGTCGAGAAGATCCTCCCCGGCGTCGCCGACGAAAGGGCGAAGCAAATCCTCCGACGCTACGGCGAAGAACGCTGGAATGCCGACAAGATCGAGGAGATGGTCGTCCGTGCCGCCGACTGGGCGGGCAAGCACGGCGTCCGAGTCACGTGCAACGAGTTCGGCGTGTACCGCAAGCTCGCGCCGCCCGAGGCGCGCCTTCGCTGGATCCGCGACGTCCGGACTGCCCTCGAAAAGCACCATATCGGCTGGGCCATGTGGGACTACGCGGGCGGCTTCAGCGTCGTCGTCCAGGAAGGCGGGCGGCGCGTCCCCGACCCCGCGACCCTCGAAGCGCTCGGCCTGAAATCCGCCGAGTAAGGCGCGGGAGGTGGATAATTACCCCTGGGGTAATTAATCGGTAAGCCCTGTCCATAGAAGATGTTACGGCAATATTGGCGCGCACCCGTCCGATGCATGGCCATGCCGATAAAGCGTGGCCATGCCACCCATCCTTCGGAAAAGCGGGGAACTCGACCTCGGCGTCGTGGTTTAACAGGAGCGCTCCCGGTCTGGCCGGGCGCTCTCGCTGGGGGTTCCTGTGCGGACTTGCCGGACAACCTGGTTGAGCGGGTTGATGGCTGCAATGCTCGTCGGCCTTGCACCGGGCGCGGCCGTCGCCGGCGAGTTCGAACAGGCCTTCACCTTCCGCGAGCCGCTCGGATACACCTGGACCGACGAACTCGTCCACCACGACCTTGCGATTCGCGAGCCGGGCGTGGCCGCCGAAACGTTCGCCCTCCTCGACGCCCGGGGCGCGCCCGTGCCGGTCCAGACGGACGTCCTCGACGGCAAGCCGGAAGCCGTCAAGAAGGTTCGCCTCTGGTTCAAGATGACGCTCGGGAAGAACGAGACGGCCGCGTTCAAGGTCACGTACAACGACGCTCGCCGCGCCGCTGCCCTCGTCGCCGCCGGCGCGGCCGTGCGGGAAGAAGCCGGCGCCTACGTCCTCTCGACGGGCGTGGCGGAAATCCGCGTGGCGCGGTCGACCGCGTTTCCCGAACCGCGCCCGCTCGCCGACCTCGCTCCGGTCCTGGGCATTCGCCTCGCCGGCCAGAAGTCGTGGTACGGTCAATGGCGGGAGGAGAGCGCCGCCCGCGTCAAGGGCCTCTCGATGACCATCGAGGCCGCGGGCCCCGTGTTCGCGCAACTCCGCATCAAGTACGAATTGGCTGACAAGGGGCGGGCGTACGAGTTGACGCTGCGCGGCGTCGCGGGCGAGCCCTGGATCGACGTCGTCGAAAAGTACCGCTTGCCGAAGGAAAGCCGGCGAACCGTCTCTTTCGGCGAGGGCCTCAAGCCCGCCCAGGCGCTCTGGTTGCCGTGGTTCGTCTGGGCCAGAGGCGAGGTCCGCCCGGAGTACGACGTTCACCGCGCCGCCCTGGACGCCCTGGACCGCGGCGGCGAACCGTTCACGACGCTCCGCCCCAAGTGGACCCAGACGCGCGACCACGCCCAGGTCTGTCTCGCGGTCGGGTCGGAGGCGAATGCGCCGGCGGTCGGCGCGTTGATGACCTCGCCGGCCGACTGGGAACGTCCCTACGACCAGTTCGTGCCGGTGCGGGCGCTGGAGGGGGGCGCGGGCCTCGCGATGGAGTTCCCTCTGGTCGAGGGCCGGCGCCACTGGGCGATCCTCGCGGGCCCCGTGGACCGATTCGATTCGAAACCGAAACTCCAGCACCTGATGCGCCGCCAGGCTGACATCCCCCTCGACCGCGTCCTGAACGAGTGGGTCTTCCAGTGGAAGCGCGACCCCAAGCATTGCGCCCCGCACATCCTCACGACGTGGGACCACCTGGTTGCGATCCGCGCCGAGTTCGCCGCCGACGCCGATACGCCCGCCGTCCGGCTCCTGAAGCGCGCCCTGGCGGGTGAAGACCGGGGCGAGAAGGAACTCGCCGCCTTCCTCGCCAAGGAAAGACTGGTCGGCGGCGGCGAGGACGTGAAGGCCGACCTCTTCCTCGACCGATGCTACCAGGACGACTTCTTCAACCCGACGACGTACCCGCGCCGTCTCGCCCGCGCGCTCGAGCGGGGCGACCTGGAGTCGGCCGGCGGCCCGGCCGCCGGCCCGCAGACCGCTCTGGTCGGCTACGTCTTCTCGGACCTCAACTACTGGCCCGGCTACGCGAGCGGTTGGGACCCCGGGAACCCGAACTTCCATACCGACATGTACAAACTGGCCCTCTACGCCGCCGCCCGTCTGCCCGACCATCCCCACGCCCGCCAGTGGATGAAGTTCGCCCAGGCCAACCTCCGCGACGACCTCCGCCGCGTCATCTTCATGCCCGGCGGCGCGGGCCGCGAGTGTCCCGGCTGCAGCGCCTATGCCTTCGGCCAGATGCTCGCCATGATGGCGGCCGCCAGAAACTCCGGCCTCGAAAACGCCTTCAAGTGGCCCGAGGTCCGCGCGCACCTGGAGTACCTCCGCAACCTTCACACACCGCCCGACCCCCGCCTCGGCCGGCGGACGCTCGCCTCCATCGGCGACACCCATCCCTGGCAGGACCGGACGGGCGTGCTTTTCGGTCTGGCGGCGGCCGGCCTCAAGGACTCGGACCCGAAGTTCGCCTCCGAGTGCATGGCCATGTATCGCCATTACTACGGGGAGGACGGCAGCGGCAGCCTCGTCGACGACCTGCTCCTCGTGGATCCGTCCGTTCCCGCCGGCCGCCTCGAGGACGCGGCCTGGACGAGCGGCGAGTACGCGGGCTTCGGGGCGGTCCTGAGGAGCCGCTTCGGCACCCCGCGCGAAACCTTCGCGACGTTCAAGTGCGGCCCGGCGCGGGGCCACTACCAGGGCGACGAACTCAGTTTCCATTTCTACGGCGCCGGCATGCCCATCGCCCTGGATTGGCACTCGGGCTACAAGCCGAGGCCCGACCAGGAACACATGCACAACCGTACGAACTTCGGCGACGATGAGAACATGGATGCCGAGGGGAAACTGCTCGCCTTCCGCGCCTCCGATGCGGGCGACCTCGTGGTGGGCGAAGCGAGCGCCGATCGCCTCCGCAAGATGCCCCACTATCCCCACGAGATCGTCTGGCAGGCCGTCTATCCGCGCCGCGCGCTGGCCGAACCGGCCCGCTACCGCCGCTACCTGCTTCTCGTCAAACACCCCGACGAGAGCCCGTTCGAGGATTACCTGGTGATCCGCGACGAGTTCGCCGCCGCCGAGCCTGCCACCTTCAACCTCTTCGTCCTCGCGCGTTCGATCCGGCAGGACGGGCGCCTCTTTCGCTTCGACGGCCAGTTGGACGCCGACGCGGTCGCCTACTTCGCCGCCCCCGACCCGAAAAACGTGACGCTCGACCGATGGTCCTGGCCGGCGCAGGACCCGAGCGCCCTCATCCCGGCGGACTTCCAGGTCGGCAAGGACCGCTGGCGCGAGGGCGAACTGGAGCAATGGCTCCGCGTCCGGGCCGCGCCGGGAGACCCGTTCCTCGTGGTCCTCTATCCGTACCGCAAAGGCCGACCCGTTCCCGATTTTCAACCGATCGCCGAGGGCAGGGGCGTCCGCGTCTCGCTCGGCCGGGCGAGCGAAGAGGTCTTCCTGGCGACCGAAGTTCGCGGCGACGTCCGCGCCCAGGCCGCCGTTCGGCGCGACGGCCGCACCGCCGTCCTCCTGAAAGAAAAGGAATTGCCGCTCCTCGCGCCGCCCGCCCGCCCGTAGGCGGGGCGCGCCGCGCGGCCGGGCGGAAATGGGAATTTGCTTGCCCGCCTTGGCGCACCGCCCTAGACTTGCTCCGTTGCCCCTTTGCCGCCGGTGGGGCCGCGAACGACCAGCCGTTCGCCTTGATCATCCCTGCGACGGCTTCAGATGAGGGTTGCTGCTCATGCGTATCCGGATTCTCGTCGGAGCCCTGCTTGCCTCGCTGGTCCTGGCGGGCGTCGCCTCGTCCGCCGAACTCGACCCGCGCTACATGCCGCTCTCGGAAGTCCGGCCGGGGATGAGCGGCGTCGGCAAGACCACGCTCGTCGGCTCCGAGATCGTCGAGTTCGAAATCGTCGTCCTGGCGGTCCTCAAGAACGTCTCCCCGGGGCGGGACCTCATCATGGTCCGCTGCCGCGGCGCGGGGCTCGAGGAAACCGGCGTCGTCGCCGGCATGAGCGGGTCGCCTGTTTACATCGGCGGCCGGCTCGTCGGCGCCCTCGCCTATGCGTTTCAATGGAGCAAGGCGCCGATCGTCGGCGTCCAACCCATCGAGCAGATGCTCGAGGTGGCGGACCGCTCGCCGCCGGCCGATCGGCCGCCGAGTGCCCGGCGGGCCGACGCGGATCCGGCCGTCTCGATTCCCGCCTCGGCGCTGGGCAACGCCCCGGCCCCGATCCCCGGCCGCGAGACGTTCCAGATGCGCTCCATCCGCACGCCCCTGATGGTCAGCGGCGCGTCGCCTCGGCTGCTGGCCCACCTGGGCGAGCAACTGGCGCCCTTCGGCCTCGTGCCGATGCAGGGCGGAGCGGCCCCCGCGGACCTGGCCGCCGGCGCCCGCCTCGAACCGGGCGCCCCCCTGGCTGTCAGCCTCGTGCGCGGCGACATGGACATGACGGCCATGGGAACCATTACCGAGGTGGCCGGCGACCGCGTGTACGGTTTCGGGCACTCCTTGGTCGGTCTCGGCGAGGCCGACTATCCCCTGATGACGGGCGTGGCCCAGGCGGTCGTGCCCTCGCTGGCCGTCTCCTTCCGCCTCGGTGCGCCGGCCAAGGAAGTCGGACGTCTGCTGAGGGACGAGGAGACGGCGGTCTTCGGCCGCCTCGGCGACGAGCGGGCCCCGATGGTGCCGATGCGCGTGACGGTCCGCGGTCCCGGCGCCGGCGACGAGCGCTCGTTCCGCTACGAAGTGATTCGCCATCGGTTGTTTTCGCCGATCCTGGCGAGTGCGGCGACGCTCAACAGTCTCCTGGTGCGCTCCGAATGGCCGATCGACCATACGGTCGCCTATCGCGTGGTCGTCAAGCCCGTCGGCCGCGACCCGATCGTCCACGAGAACTTCGCCGTCTCGCCCGGCGGCGCCATGCGCGTGATGGTCCAGGTCCATAGCATCGTGTCGCTCCTCATGGGAAACCCCTTCGAGCCGCTCACCGTCGAATCCATCGACGTTTCGGCCGACGTTGAGCCGAAGTCGCGCCTCGCCGCGATTGAGACGGCGCGGCTCCTGACGAACGCGGTGCGTCCCGGCGGCGCCGTCGCCGCCGAACTTCGGATAAGGCCGTGGCGCGGCGAGCCCTTCTGGATGCCTCTGGCCGTCGCGGTGCCCGAGGACTATCCGGAGGGCGCCTATCGGCTGACCTTCAGCGGGGCGGACGAGGCCCTGCGCCAGGAGGCCCGCGAGAATCCCGCCCGCTTCAGCCCGCGCGACATCGAAGGCTTGCTGTGGGTCCTTCGGCACGACCTCGCGCGGAACCAGTTGTTCACGCGGCTCGAGGCGCCCGGCGAGGGCCTGGCCGTCGGCGACGAGGAGTTGCCCAACCTCCCGCCGTCGATGCGCGCCATCCTCTCGGACGCCGCCCGCCTCCGTGTCGTCGGCCTCCGCGGGTCGCGCGTCTCCGCCCAGCCGGTCCAGTGGGTGCTTTCCGGGGAGGCGAGTCTGGAGGTCACGGTGGATCGTCGCGCGCCGGAGTAGGGTCCGTCCGCGCCGCACGGGTTTTTTTGTGGAGGTCGAGATGACACATCGGCGAATCGGGTTGGCCTTGACGATCCTCGCGCTGGCCGCGCTTGGGGCGCCGCCCGGCAAGGCCGCGACCAAAACCTTCCTCGAAACCAACCAGGAGGACTTCGCCGAAGGCGAGGCCGACGGCGTCGTCTGGACGAGCCTCGGAACGCTGCGCCTCGGCCGGGCCCTCGACAGCCTCCTCGATGAAACCGAAGGCGTGGATTATGTCGCCAAGATCGCCGAGGCCCCCGACGGCGCCCTCTTCGCCGTCACCGGCGGCGCCGGACGCGTCTATCGCATCGACGGCGACAAGGTCGCCCTCTACGCCACGCTCCCCGACAAGTTTCTCTTCTCCTGCGCCGGCGGTCCGGACGGCGTCCTTTACGTCGGCTCCGGCGGCACGCAGGGACGCATCTGGCGCCTCACACCACAGAAAGAAGGCGAGCCCAAGCAGGAAGTCCTCTTCGAGGACGAGAAGGTCAAGTACATCTGGGATCTCGTGTGCCTGCCGGACGGCGCCCTGGCGGCCGCCACCGGCGACGAAGGCAAACTCCTCCGCATCAACCGCGACGGCAAGAGCGACGTCCTCCTGGATAGCGAGGAAAAGCATCTCCTGTGCCTCGCCCTCGCGCCCGACGGCGCCCTCTACGCCGGCTCGGACGGAGCGGGCCTCGTCTACCGCTGGGTCGACAAGAAGGCCTTCCTCCTCTACGACGCCGAAGAGCCGGAGATCACCGGCTTGGCGCTCGACGCCGACGGCAACCTCTACGCCGGCGCCTCGAGCGGCACGGGCGGCCGGGGCGGCGGCGCCGAAATCTCCGCCGGGACCACCACCATCCGAATCTTGCCCGTCCCCGAAAGGGCGCCGGAGGACGCCTTCTCAACCGACGAGAAGCAATTCCCCGAGGCCGCGCCCGAGCAAGATTCTCCCGGCGAACCCGAGTCGAAAAGCGCTGACGTCTCCGGCGAGGCCGGCGAAACCAGCGACGCCGAGGTCGCCGCGGCGACCGAGGCACCCCCGGCCCCGCAGCCGATCCAGTCGCTTGCCGATAAGTTGCAGGAGGCCATGCTGGCCGCTCGGCGCACGGTCGCGAGAATCACCGGCGGCGGCCCCGGCGGCGGAGTCGGCAACCGCGTCTATCGCATCACCCCCCGGGGCATCGTCACCCCCATCTTCGAGGGGCCCGACCAGATGATTCTCGCCTTGGCCGTGGCCGGCGGACGCCTCCTCGTCGCCACCGGCCGAAAGGCCCACATCTACGAGGTCACCCTCGCCGGCGAGCCTGAGGACGCTTGCGTCGCCGGCATGGACCCGAAGCAGGCGATGGCCCTCGCCGTCACCCGCGCCGGGCGGATCGTGGTCGGCACGGCCTCGCCGGGCCGGCTCTACGGCCTGTCGAAGGGCTTCGCCCGCGAAGGGACCTTCACGAGCCAGGTCCACGACGCCGGCGGGTCCGCCACATGGGGCGTGCTGGAGTGGATCGCCCGGACGCCCGGCGGAGCGCAGGTGCGCCTCGCCACGCGGACCGGCAACGTCGGCGACCCCGAGAAGGGGCTGTGGTCCGACTGGTCGAAGGACCTTGGGGCTTCGCCGGCGGCGATTCCGAGCCCCGCCGCCCGGTACATCCAGTTCCGCGTGACGATGCAGACGCGCGACGACGCCGCGACGCCCACCCTCGAACAGTTCGAGGCCGCCTACCTCCGCGCCAATGAGCCGCCCAGGATCGCCTCCGTCGGCGAGCAGGCGCCGCCCGAGCGCAGCGTCCAGGCCCAGGCGATGGAACGCCTCCGCCAGACAATGCAGGCCCGCGCCCGGTCGAGCGGCAACTCGACCCAGCCGCCGCAGCCTCAGCCCGCGCAACCCCAGGGGCCCCAGCCGATCCGGCTGCTCGTGTGGCAGGCGACCGACCCGAACGGCGACCGCTTGACCTTCGACCTCTACTTCCGCGGCCAGGGCGAACCCAACTGGATCCGCCTCGAAAAAAATCTCGTTCAGCCGCCGTTCCCCTGGGACACGAGCACCGTCGCCGACGGCTGGTATGAGATTCGGGTCGTCGCGAGCGACCGGCTCGACAACCCCGCCGACACCGCCCTCGAAGACGCCCGGGTGAGCGACCCGATCCTCGTCGACAACACGCCGCCGCTCATTGAGAAGGTCGAGACGGAGGTGCGCGGGGGCGAGGTCACGGTGCGCTTCGTCGTCCGCGACGCGACCGGTTGGATCACCGAGGCGGCCTACGCGGTGGATTCGGCCGAGGACTGGCACGCGATCGCGCCGGCGGACGGCCTGTTTGACAGCCCGCGCGAGGAGATCCGCTTCGTCGTCCGCGACCTCCCGAAGGGACCCCACCGCCTCGCCATCCGCGCGAGCGACAAGGCCGGCAACATCGCCCGCGCCGCCACCACCGTCACGGTCAAGGAATAGATTGAAAAATACCCCAGGGGTATTTTTCGGGGACTCAAGGGTTGCGGAGTAGTACCAGAGGCCGCCAGAAAGCACCGGGTCGTCCGCGAATCTGCAATCCGCAAGGTCTTCGTCGAGAAGCGGGGCGGGTTCGACCCGCGCAAGTACCTGGGCTCCGCGTGCGAGGCCCTCGCGAAACTCATCGCCTCGAAGATGCGCTCCTTCGGCACGGCCGGACACGCGAAGGATTACAAGGCGAAGACGCTCGAGGACATGAAACGGTTCTACGCCGGGGCGAAGTAGGGTCTCGAGCGCACCGGTACTCTCAAGGGCACTCGGCGAACGCTACGGTTCGGCTCTGCCATTTGCCTCGCAGGCTTGATTGCCCTGCGGTCCTTCCGTTGCACCTGGATCAAGGTGCAAGAATTGACGGAACTCGCCATACGGGATCGCGAGGCTCCAGTCTGTCCTCTGGTTCAGGCGCCAAGCCCCGCCAGGCAGTAATCTCCCATTCCGTGCCTCGAATGCGACGTTTATTACACGCTTTCCGCTGTCCTTTACCACTTGCACAGCGGGAACATAGTCCTGGTCGCCTGACACAATTACGGCCACATCATAAATATCACGAAGAAGCAGAAGGTCCGTGGCCAACATGACATCAACGGCCTTCTCTGGGCCAAGAGACCGGTCGAACAGGTTGAACCTGATTGCCCCCGCCCTGCGAAACTCAATGGCATCGTGCCGCGATGCAATACCGTTCTGGAGTGTCGTCCAACCATCGAATCGGGCTCGCATTTGGTACATGCGCTGCTTCAAGTCCCGGACCAACTCCTTCAAACGGCCAATAAGCCGATCACCGGTGAGTCCAACGAGTCTTTTGGCGCAGTTTTCGTCTTTTGAGAGCAAAATCTTGAGCTTGTCCGTATTATGTTCGGCGTCCGGAAACTTGTAGGGGAAAAAATCGAGGTGTTCAATCACATACCAGTACGTACGCATCCTCTCGGCATCGCTACCAGCAACCTGACATACAAGCCAGTTGAAGAACCTGGTCCACTCAGCCTGCTTTGGCAAATAGTCGTCTTTGTGGAAATCATCGAAGAGTTCGATGATGCTATACCGGAAATTCTCGCCGTCCACGAATACGCAGACGCTCTTCCCCATTGTATTCCCTCCGAAAAAGAGTGCGGGAGGCACGCAGCCTCCCGCTCAGGTATGTTGGCCTGGGACGCGCCCAAGCCTTCGTGTCCTCTGGTATGAATATTAACGAAATCGGCAGGAAAGTCAAGGTGAATCTAAAATTTCTTTGCCGTCTACCGGGCAGGGTGGACGCGGGGCGGTGCTGCGACACCGCCCCTGGGGCCCTAAGAATGCTCGACCCCAGCCTGGAGGGTATTACGAGGCTCTGTATGAACCTGTCTAAGGCCACAGAGGATACCCTTATCGTAAACCACAATCAATGGCAGAAGGAGCCTGAAAACTAGGCACCACCCTGCCTTGGGCGACGTTAGGGCTTATTCGCGCCGCTTGAGGCGACGAGGCGGCAGGCGTCGAGCCAGGAATCGATGGATTCGCCGGCGTCGGCCCACCAGCCTTCGATCGTCTCGTAGGTCATTTCCTCGGCTTCGACGTAGTGGTTGTTGACGTCGGTGATTTCCAACTCGCCCCGGGCCGAGGGCTTCAGCGTCGGGATGACGTCGAAGACGTCCGGCGGGTACAGGTAGACGCCGATGACGGCGAGGTTGGACTTGGGTTGCTTCGGTTTCTCGACGATCCGTACGATGCGCTTCCCCTCGATTTCCGCGATGCCGTAGGCCTGGGGGTTCGGCACTTCCTTCAGAAAGATCTTCGCACCGGCAGGCTGAGCCTCGAAGGACTGGGCGGCCCGGCGGATGGAGCGCTCGAGGATGTTGTCGCCCAGGACGACGCACATCTTGTCGTGCTCGACGAACTCGCGCGCGAGGCCGAGGGCCTCGGCGATGCCGCCCTCGCCCTTCTGGTAGGCGTAGTGAAGGCGCCCCAGGCCGAACTCTTCGCCGTTCTCCAGGAGCCGTATGAACTCGCCCGCGCTATTGCCCCCCGTGACGATCATGATGTCGGTGATGCCGGCCCGGACGAGGCATTCGATGGGGTAATAGATCATCGGTTTGGAATAGACGGGCAGGAGGTGCTTGTTGGTGATCTTCGTCAGGGGCTGGAGCCGCGTCCCCAGCCCGCCCGCCAGGATAACGCCCTTCATGATGTTCTCCTTTTGCGATGCCGCCCCACTGTACCGGCGCGGCGGGGGCGGGTCAATTCTCCTGTGGGCGGGGCGCTTTTCCTCACCGCCGTCACGCGCCGGTCGGTCGCGCGGTGCGCCGGCTCAGGCGTCTTCGTCGCCCGGCGCCGGGTGATGCAGCCGTTCTTCCTCCGGCCAGCCGTGCGTCCGCTCGTGGTGATCGGCGTCCTTGCCGCGCCGCGCGATCGCGATGCAGATGCCCAGCCCGCCGATCAGAATGACCAGTGCCATGGCTGCCAGGGCCGAGGCGGCCAATCCAAGCCCGCACGCGTAGCGGAAGAGGGCCCACGAGGCCACACCGCCGAGACCAATGGCCAGCAAATGCCACCGCCGGGCCAGGAGGAACGCCGTGACGAAAAAAGCGAGGAACAGGGCCGGCCCGCTCAGCGCCAGCCAGGCAGGCCAGTCGGCGGTGCCGTAAAGATCCTCGAGTTCCTTGAGCAGCCCGGCGCCGAGCACCGCCACCAAGGCGAACGGGGTGACGATCCGAACACACAGAACCCACCACCCGCCGAGATGAATCTCGGAGACCGCGTTGATGTAATGCGTGAGCCGCTCGGTCCGAAAGAAGTGGCCCACCACGAGGCACTGCATCAGGCCGACGAACACAAAGGCATACTCGCACCAGTGGTCCCAGATGTCCAACCATCCCAGGCCGCCGCGCGTGGCAAACAGGAATACCCCGACGAGAAACCCCGCCGTACACAGGATGGCTGAGGCCAGCCGGTGACTCATCCAGGCAAAGCGGTCTTCGAGGCCCGCGCAGACGGCTTCGACGATTGAAAACTGCGAATCGATGCCGAGCGAAAGCAACGTCACGAAAAACACCACCGCCACCACAGGCGGCCACCAAGCCCCAAGGACTTCCAGGTGCGCAATCGCCGTCGGATACGTCACGAAAGCCAGGCTCAACCCTTTGTCAACCACCTTGCCGACAGGCTGGCCTTGCTGGGCCGCCAAGAACCCCAGCACCGAGAACACGACAAAACCCGCGATGAAACTCGTCGCACAGTTTGCCAGGGCGGTGATAAAGGCATTGTTGGTCACGTCGCCGCGACGCTTGTTGTAACTGGCATAGGCGATCATGACGCCGAAACCCAGCGACAGGCTGAAGAAAACCTGCCCGTAGGCCTGGAGCCAGACGGTCGGGTTCCGCAGTTTCGAGAAGTCCGGATTCAGATAGTACTGGACCCCGTCGAGCGCGCCTTCGAGCGTCAAGCCGCGGATGCCGAGCACCACCAGCAGGAGAAACGGCAAGGGAACCGTCAAGAGCACCACCCGACCGACGCGATGCACCCCTTTGTGGATGATCAGGAACACCATCGCCCACGTCAGCGCCAGGCCCGCGACCAAGCCCGGCCGAATCTGCCACATCACCCCCGGGTCGGTCGAGCGGTTCAGAACGCGCTCGAAAAAGTATGTTTTGGCGTCAAGGCCCTCGGTTGCCGCCCAAGGCAACACCCGGCTGAACGATTCGTACAGGTAAACCCACGCGTAGGCCATGACGACGGCGTAGTAGAACGCGATGACTGCGGCGACGGACAGCGCGAACCAACCCACCCATTCATAGTTCTTGTTGATGCGCCGGAGGGTCTTCGGCGCCCCGCCCTGGAACATCCGGCCGACACCCATCTCCAGGATCATCAGGGGAATGCCGGCCGTAATCAGGGCCACGATGTACGGAATGAAGAACGCGCCGCCGCCGTTGTCATAGACCTTGGCGGGAAACCGCCAAACGTTGCCCAGACCGACGGCGCTCCCGATCGCCGCCATCACGAACGCCGTCCGGCTGTCCCAGCGTTGGCGCTTCACCGGCTGCGGGCCCACGTCGCTCATGAGAATCCCTTCGCCCTTGTGGACGTGTGGTGTGGATTCTAGGCGGCTCGCGTGAAGACCGTCAAGCAAAAGCCGCCGGAGCGGCGAAGCCTTGAGCGCTCCCGGCCGAGTTGGTATGCTTCCAGGCCTTATTCAGGGAGGCGCGATGCACAAGCGGGCGGTCATCTTCGATATGGACGGCGTCCTGGTGGATAGTTACCACGCGCACATGGAGGCGTGGATGCGGCTGGGCGAGAAACTCGGCCGCCCCGTCACCGAGGACCAGTTCATCCCCACCTTCGGCCGCCGCAACCCCGAGATCTTCCACGCCCTCTGGGGCGACGCCGTCCCCGACTCCGAGATCCCGCGCTGGAGCGACTGGAAAGAGGCGGCCTACCGCGAGATCATGACGGCCCGGTTCCCCGCCATGGACGGGGCGGTCGAACTCGTGGATGCGTTGAAGGCGGCGGGGTTTCTGCTGGCGGTCGGGTCCTCCGGCCCGCCGGAGAACGTCCGGATCGCCCTCGAAGGCCTGGGCCGGGCACGCCTTTTCGACGCGACGGTCACCGGCACCGAGGTCCGGGCCGGGAAACCGGACCCGGAAGTGTTTCTGAAGGCGTCGGCGAAACTCGGCGTCGAGCCGCGCTCCTCTGCCGTCGTCGAGGATGCCGTGGCGGGCGTCGAGGCGGCGCGGCGGGCGGGAATGACGCCGATCGCGCTGGTGGGCACGACCACGCGCGAGACGCTCGTGGCCGCCGGCGCCGACCTCGTGGTCGAGTCGCTTCGAGAACTCTCCCCGGACCGCATCAGCCGCCTCATCGAGCGCGCGGCTTAGGTTGTTCAACGCCCGGCCTTGAGTCCCGGCGTGGCCGGGACGAAAGGCCGGGAGCGAATCACCTCTCGCGCGATTTTCGCTGGACCCCCGGGCCGACCCGCCTTATCATGGCCGCTCCGGTCGCCTGCCGGCGTGAAAGGAAAGCCGTGGCCATTGCCGGTTACGTCGAGTACCAGCGGCGCGAGTTCTGCAAGGACATCGGCTGCCCGATTCAGCACCAGTTGGAGAAGCACCGGGCGGGCACGGACGAGTACGAGGAAGTCCGCCGCACCTGCAAAACCCAGTGCATTCACACGACCTACGAGTTTCACCACTGGCTGGTCGACCACGGATACGAGATCGTGCGGCCGGCGGTGCCGGACGCGTAGTGTCCCGACCGTGCGATTGGAAGATCCCCCGTGGCATGAAGGCAGCGGGGGCCGTCTTGCTCCGGAAGGGTGTCGGTGCCGCGTTCGACGTTTGGCCGATCGGCGGACCCGAAGGCCGTGAGCCTGAAGGGGATCCCGGTGACCGCGGGCGGACCCGTTGGCGAACAAACCGAATTCCGTCGCCCTTTGCTGCGTGTACGACGAACACCAGAAGAACCCCGCCGCCAAGGCAAATTCCGCCGTCCCGGGACGATAGGATTCCCCCCGTTGCGGGTGTGGCCGTTTTTCGTGGCATGGTATTGGCGCCGTGTCGTTATGAGGCGGCTTCAGCCGCCTTTGCGCCGCGTGAGCGGCGAGTAGACCGGGGCTTTTAGCCCCGGTTCGCAAGCGCGCCAAGAGAGCCTGATGTTTTTCTTTACCCTCTCC
>JBAUDW010000060.1:0-5363 GCA_049678285.1 Phycisphaerae bacterium | reverse complement strand
GGATAAACCCCCGCGCTACAGAGCCCGATGCAAAATGTTCTAACACCCGGAGATGAGACCTGACTTTCGTCAGGTCGAATCGCCGGGACATCCCGGCCTTTTCGTCCCGGCGCGCCGGGACTCAAGGCCGGGCGTTGAACCGCCGCGCGGTGCGGGCGGCACGGGATCGCAGCCGCCACGCGCGAACGGATGGCATCGCAGGACCCGCCACACTGCCAACACCACGCCGCGCCACACGCCGTGACGCTCGAGCGCCTCAATCGCATACTGGCTGCACGTCGGCGTGTAGCGGCAGGAAGGCCCCCACAGAAGGCTCAGCGAAACCTGGTAGAGACGGACCGCGAAAACCAATAGGAGCCGCACCTCGCGCCCCAGCCACCCGAGCGTCCTTCCGGCCGCGACCTTCACCTTGCCGCTCCTTCCGCGCCAGACCCCTCGGCCGCATGCTCCCGGACCCGCCGGACGGCCTCGGGCACAAGCGCGCGGATTCGCCGGTCCAACTCTTCAAGCGTGTAGTCCCGCCCCAGGGTGACGAGGACCACATCGTAGCCTCGCGGCAAGGCGGCCCGCGCTTGCCGGAACGCCTTGCGCAGAAGCCGCTTGACCCGGTTCCGCCCAACCGCTTTACCGCACCGTTTTCCCACCGACACGCCGAGCCGCGTCACGTCGCGCCCGTTCGGGCGTGCGTAGGCGACCAGCCGCCCGTCGCCCGCGCGGGCGCGTGCGGCATAGACGGCGCGAAAATCGCCCGCGGCCAGAATCCGCTCTCGCCGTTTCAGCGTCGGTCGTGGCACGGGCGAATCGCTCATCCGGTATTCTCTTCCTCTGAGTTCTGCCCGTTCTCGTCGTCCGGCTTCAGGGAAAGCCGCCGGCCGGCCTCCGCCCACGCGTCGGTCGTATCGCTCGGCTTGTGGTCCATCGGCTGAACCAGCCGCCGCCGCAAAACGCTCAAGAGAAGGAAAACAAGAATCAGACAGGCAACCAGAACCAGCCACCAGGCCCAGCCTTCGCCTCGGGCGCTCAAGGCAAGCGAGGACACAAGGTCGTGGTTCACTCGCGTTCCTCCGGTTCCGGCGCCCCGTGCTCCTGCGCCTCGCCCCCTTCGGGAGCGCCGGGTTCCGAGATGCCCTCGATCGAGATGTTGACGCCGGGGCGTGGGCGGCCCTCGGGCCAGAGGCGGTCCCAGACGTCGGGCCCGAGTTCCCGCTCGACGATCTCGACGAGCGTCGCCAAATCGCGCCGCATCTGCTCGAACTGTTCCCGCAGTTGCAGCACCGCCCCTACCCCGGGCAGGTTGACGCCCAGGTCGCGATGCAGCGTCACGACGGTCCAGAGCCGACGCATCTGCGCCCGGCTGAACGACTTCCGCCCGGCCGGCCCCCGCGCCGGCTCGACGAGCCCTTCCTCGACGTACGACTCGACGTCGGCGGGGCTGACGCCTAGCCTCTCGGCCGCCTGCTCCACCGAATACGTCTCAGGTTCGTTCGGCGTGTTCATAGGCATGCTCCCCGTCAGCGGTCCTTGTCGGCGGCGCCGTCCCCGGGCGTCGGACGGCTATCGGCCTCGGCGGCCCAGGGGACGTCGGCCCGGGGGCCCGGGCCCTCGGCCTCGCGCAGTTCCTCGAACAGGCGCTTCTGGCGCTCGTCGAGGCGTTTGGGCGGCACGATCCGAATGACGCAGTACTGGTCTCCGCGCGAGTCGCCCTTGGCGTCGGGCAGGCCCTGACCTTTCAGCCGCAGCCTCGCCCCGCCCACCGTGCCCGGCGGGATGCGGACGCTCGTTCGGCCGTGAACGGTCGGCACGTCGACCGTTGCGCCGAGCGCGGCCTCGGCGACGGAGATCGGCACGTCGATGGTCACGTCGCGCCCCTCGGCCCGGAAGTACGGGTGCGGACGGACGCGGACCTTCAGATACAGGTCTCCGGCGGGCGCCCCGCCCGCGCCCGGGGCGCCTTGGCCGCGCAGACGGATCCGCTGGCCGTCCCGGACTCCCGCCGGAACGTTAATCTGGAGGTGTTCGCGCCGCACACGCCCGTCGCCCGTCGGACGCTGCACGAGAACGCTCGTCCGCACGCCGCCCACCGCCTGGTCGAACGACAAGTCGATTTCGCTCTCGAGGTTCCGGCCGGCGACCGCCGCCCGATGGGCCCCGCGCCGGCCGTGCATCCCTCCCAGCCGGCTGAATATCTCCTCGAAGATGCTCCCCGCCTGGCCGCCCGAACCGGCGAACGCCTCGAACGCGACGTCCTCGAACGGCGACCCTTCGCCGGTCCAGGTGTAGCGGACTCCGGACGGCCCGGCCCCGGCGCCCGCACCCGCCCGGACGCCTTCGCGCCCGAACTGGTCGTACACTTGGCGCTTCTTGGGGTCCGAGAGGACCTCGTACGCCTCGCCGAGTTCCTTGAACCGGCGTTCGGCCTCGGCGTCGCCGGGGTTCAGGTCGGGATGGAACTTGCGGGCGAGCCCGCGATAGGCCTTGCGGACCGCGTCCGGACCGGCCCCCTTCGCGACGCCGAGCACCTCGTAATAGTCCCGCTCCGCCATACCAATTCCCACCCTTCGACAGGCTCAGGGTGGCCCCGAGCGTGGTCGAGGGGCCACAAGGGTTGAGAATCCCGGCGCGCCGGGCGTCGCCTCGGCGAAGCCGGGCTTTGCCCTGGCGGAGCCGGGACCGGAATGATTATAAGCGAACGCGGGGGCGCGGGGCAACGGGTTCGCCGGCCGGAACAACACACGCCGCGCCCGCCTTCGCCCTTCGGGCTACGGCGTGGCAAGCAAGCGCGGCGGCTAAACGTGGCCTGTCTCGACGTGGGCGCGCCACAGGTCCACGACGCGGTCGGCCAGGCCGTCGGCCGGCGCATCAGGCGCCGCGTCGAGCCACACGAGACCCTCGAACCGCCGAAGCCATTTCATCTGGGCCCGCGCGAACTGACGCGTGTGCAGACGAATCGCCTCGAGCGTCTCGTCCCAGGTGATTCGGCCGGCCAGGTGCTCCAGGACCTCCGCATAGCCGAGCGCCTGCCTGGGCCCGAGGGCCAATCCCCCCGGCCGCGCCGCCAGCCGGCGCACCTCGTCCTCGAGCCCCGCCTCCACCATGCGCCCGACGCGCGCCTCGATCCGCCGGTCCAGGTCCTCCGGCGACCGCCAGATGGCCACGAGGAGCGGCCGGTAACGTCCGCGGCGACGGCCCCACTGCGTCTGAAGCGCCGAGATGGGCGAGCCGGTCAGTTCCCACACCTCGAGCGCGCGGATGATTCGCCGGAGGTCGTTCGGATGGATTCGCCCCGCCGCCTCAGGGTCCACTTCCGCCAGGCGCGCGTGCAGAGCACCGGTCCCGTTGGCCTCGGCCTCGGCGGAGAGGCGCGCGCGGATCTGCTCGTCCGCCGCCGGCCCTTCGAACAGGCCCTCCAGCAGGGCCTTCAGGTAGAGCGCCGTACCGCCGGAGACGATTGCCACGCGCCCGCGGGCGTTCGCGTCGGCGACGGCGGCGTCGGCCAACTCGACCCACCGGGCTGTCGAGAATCCCGGCGCGTCGCCGCAGGCGACTCGACGTGGCGAGCCGGGACCCGGGTCGGCCACGTCCACGAGATGGTGCGGCACCTTGCGGCGAACGTCGGGCGGCGCCTTGGCGGTCCCGATGTCCATCCCGCGGTAAACCTTCATCGAGTCGGCCGAGAGGATCTCGCCTCCGAGACGCTCGGCGACGGCCACGGCGAGGCGTTCCTTGCCCGTGGCCGTCTGACCGGTGATGACCAGAATGGGGACGGAAGGCGCCATGGGGGCCAAGGTGCGCCCGGCCCGGCGGCAAGTCAAGGGACTTGCCTCTTGCATCGGCCCTTCCGCCCCGCTATCCTATGCCCCGCGAGAGCGAGGAGGGGCAGGGAGAGGAGCATCGCATGGCCCACCGAATGTTGTGGGTGGTGGCGATTCTGGAGGCGTTCCTCATTCTGGTGGCCGGCTGCTTCGCCCCCAGCAAACCGTTGGTGGTGATCGGCGACTCGGGCTACTCGTCGGCGCCTGCTCCGAAGGACCGCGAGCGCGTCGAAAAGATGGATAAGGAGGCGCTCCAGGACGAGGTCCTGCGCCTGGCGGCGGAGAACGACCGGCTCCGGCAGGAAGTGGAATCGCAGAAGCGCGAGATCAAGACCCTTAAGAACCGCGTCGAGGATCTCGAAGACCAGGTCAAGGACCTGCGGAAACGCTGAGCGCCCGGCGGGCGAAAGTCTCGGCGCAGGCCTCAAGAGGATCACGCCGGCCCCGCCGAAATCGCACTCCAGCCGCACCTGCGGCCCGCGCGGGGCTGGAACCCAAAGCGGAAAGGAGAAGCGTATGCCGTCCACTACGCGTCGCCGCTTTCTGGGAACGATTGGCCTCGGCGCAGCCGCTTGCGCCGTGCGGCCGGCCTGGCTGGCGGCCGCCCCCGCCCCGGCGAAGAAGCCCAACTTCCTTCTCGGCTTCACCGACGCGGTCAACCAGATCGAGTACGTCTACGACGGCTGGGGCAACCTGGTCGCCGAGAAGCAGGAGCACGACGGGGCCGTCGATCAGTACACCCTCTCCGTCCAGTACGCCTACGACTGGGACGACGACCCGCAGACCGACGAGGCCGCCCCGTACCTGCGGCTCTCCATGGTCACCTACCCCGACGGGCGCGAGGTTTATTACAACTACGCCGGCGGCATCGCCGGCGACATCTCCCGCGTCTCGGAGATCGCCGACGACGACCTGAACGAAGGCGGCCGCACCCGCTACGCGGTCTACGGCTACCTCGGCGCGGGCGCGATCGTGACCGTCGAGCACCCGGCCGTGAGCGGCGGGTTGACGCTGGACTACGGCTCCGACGGCAGCGGCGGCTGGGACGACTTCGGCCGCGTGACCGGCCAGACCTGGACCAACTCGGCCGAGACGACCACGTTCGACGCCTTCGCCTACACCTATGACCGGGCGTCCAACCGCGTAACGCGCGACCTGTCCCTCACGACCGGCCTGGACGAGAAGTACACCTACGACGGCCTGAACCGGCTGGCCAACACCGAGCGCGGGACGCTGTCGGGCGGCAGCATCACGAACCTGGCCTTCGAGCAGGACTGGTCGCTCGACGAACTGGGCAACTGGGCGGAGTTCAACCAGGACGACGACGGCACGGGCGGCTGGGACCTCGAGCAGGACCGCGTCCACAACGAGGCCAACGAGATCACGGACCTGAGCGGCTCGTGGGTGGACCCGGCCCACGACCTGGCCGGGAACACGACGCTCGCGGCGCGGCCGGCCGACGAGACCAGCCCCGAGGAAGGCCTGGTGCTCGTCTACGACGCCTGGAACCGCCCGGTGAAGGTTTACGTTGACGCGGATGAAGGCCGCGAC
>JBAUDW010000059.1:0-9444 GCA_049678285.1 Phycisphaerae bacterium | reverse complement strand
GTGGTGCTGAGATGAGGAGCACGGTTTGGCAAGCAAACCGTGGCACCCGGAAACTCAAAACTTTTCCAGAAAGGGCACGAAGGCGGTCACATGTAGGGATTGGCCGGCTCGCGCGCCGGCTCGACCTTGTCCGCGATCAGCGCCTTCGATTTCGGGTCCGTCCGGCCGAACACTTTCACCCACTGGTTGTTCTCGAGCGTGTGCGCCTCCGGCCACTTGACGGGGACGGCCATCGGGGACGCGTCGGCGGCGCAGCACACGATCTGGAACCGCACGAGCAGGAATTGGTCGGCCGGCGCCTTTTCGTTGCGGACGACGAAGCCGATCGCGCCGACCTTCTGTGCCTCGGGCATCCGCAATCGCTGCGCGACGCCGAGCACCGTCGTCCAGCCGTACCCTTGCTCCTCGCGTGCCTCGGCCAATTGCTGCTGGGCGGCTAGTTCGGCCAGCATCGCGGGATCGCCCGCCCCGCGCTGAAGGGCTGCCAGGGCGTTCAGCCCACGTTCCGGTAGTGAGAAACCGATCACAAGCGGCGCCAGAAACGCCAGGCTTCGTACATAATACCACACCGATGGGGACCGGGGCGGCGCTCTTTCAGATGCGGCCTCGTGTCGCAGACTTCGCCATCGCAGGAACCACCCGTACGCGAATATCGCCAGCAACAGCACGCCGCCGGCCACCGCAAGGTATCCATAAGCGGGGCGAAGGAAGTAGATCATCCGTCCCTCGAAGTATAGGTAAACGACAAAGATGCCCCACCCGAGCATCGGCCAGAGTTCCCACCACGAAAGCCGCTCGGCCGGGCCGCACTCACTGTCGACGTGGTTCATGACAAGGTTCCATAAAGCCAGCCGGCCAATTCGCTCAAGGCCAGCACCAGCACGGGGACCACCAGGAGCACCGTCAGGAGCACCCGGCGCGGCAAGGCCGCCAGATACATCGCGACCAGTTTGATGTCCAGCATCGGTCCGAAGACAAGAAACGCAAGTTTCGAGGCGAAGGTGAACTGGACGAAGGATGCGGCCACAAACGCGTCCGCCTCGGAACACAGGTTCAGGACGAACGCCAGCGCCATCATGCCGGCGCTCGAGGCGAACGGTGTCTGGCCGACGGAGACGAGAATCGTGCGTGGCACGAAGGCCTGGGTCGCCGCCGCAATCATGCTGCCCAGAATCAGGAAGCCGCCCAGCAGCAGGAAATCTTTGGCGGCGTGATGGAGAATGTGTGCGAGGGTGCTTCCGCCGCCGCGGCGTTCCTCCTCCGCTTCGCCCGCCGGGGCCGAGCGTTTGCCGAATGAGAGGGCCAGAACGAGTCCCACGAGCAGCGCTACCGCGACGCCGAGCGCCGCCCGTGCCGCCGGCATCGCCCACCACGGCCGCGTCCGCGAAAACGCCATCACCGTCGAGGCCAGCACGATCGGGTTGATGATCGGACCCGACAACAGATACACGACCGCCATCTCCAGAGGCAGGCCCTTCTTAATCAGCCGCCGCACCACCGGCACGACGCCGCACTCACAGACCGGGAAGATAATGCCCAGGAGCGGCGCCACCGCCAGCCGCGCCGGCAGGCTCTTCGGAATGAGCCGCGCCAGTTTCTCCGCCGGCACCAGGACTTCGATAAGGCCCGAGATGATGGCCCCCACAAGCACAAACGGGAAGGCCTCCAGCAGGATCGCAATCAATACTTGGCCGAACACCTGCGCCCGCGCCAGCGAAAAAAAGTCCTCCAGCCGACGCTGCGCCCAGGGGACGACGAGGTACAGCGGGATGGCGGCTACGATGGCGACGAGGACGGCGATCTTAATCTTGTCGCCCCGGCTCATGCGGTGTGCTGTGGTGGCCATACTCTGCGCCCGCCTGGCTTCAGATTGAGCGAGAATAACGCCGACGCGCCGGAAGGTCAACGTTTCCTACCACCGTTGCGCGAAACCGACGCGAAGCCTCTCCACCCGCGCCGCCGAATGTGCCGACAGGTACGCGATGGCCTTCTCGCCTGTGCAGTGGCCGGCGAAAACTTCGCGCGTGGCGGCGTCCTCAAGGGCGCTGATCGCGGCGTCGAGGTGCCGGTGCGGGAGCCGTTTGAGGTGAAACCCTCCGAGCACCGTGTGGATAGGTTCCCCGCCCGAAAGCCGGCGCGCGTAGGCCAGCGTATTGGGAAGCCCCCGGTGGCAGCACCCCGTTACCAAGATCCAGCCTGGGGGCGTTCGCGCCAGCAGGAACAGTTCGTCGGCGAAATCGTCGGGGCGCGTTCCGGCGTCGGAACTGGCCAGGAAACCCCGCTGAGACGCCGCAGGCGGTCCGGCGATCGGCCCGCTCACGAGCACCCCCTCCGGCAGGACCACGGGGCCTGCCACCGGTTGGCGATGGGCTCGGTCGAGCGTCCGTCGGCCCTCGTCGGGCATCCCGATGGACTTTCGGAACCCGAACCGCCTGGCCCACCGCTTGGCCGTCGCCCGCCAATGAAAATACACCCGTGCCTCCGGCGCTCGGGCAACCGCCGACGCCAGCCCACCGGTATGGTCGTAGTGCCCGTGGCTGAGGACGATCGCGCTGACCCGGCCGAGGTCCATGCCGAGCGCGCGGGCGTTGGCTGCGAGAGCCTCGGCCGTCGCCCCGGTATCGAAAAGAATTACGCCGCGCTCCGTCTCCATATAAACCGCGAACCCATGTTCGGCGAGGGTGTCGGCCCGGCGGCTCGTGTTCTCCACCAGGACCGTCACGCGCAACCGGAGGCACAGGCAGGGCGGAACAGCGGATTCCGGCGTTGCCATTGCGGTCCTTTTCGCACGATGGCTAGTTAGGTGGCATCGGCATGTCTGGCGAAGCATCTTGTTCGGGTGCCGCGTAGTACAAGGTCCTTCCGCGGAACCGGGTCTTGAGAACGCCGTCGGCGGCAAGTGCGTTCACGTACTTGATGACCTCGTTGCGATGAAGCCCCAGACCTTCCGCGATATCGTCAACAGTACAGGGCCGCCGGCGCAGCAATGCCACAATGTCCTTGCTCCGGTTGGCGAAATCGGCGTGGGGATGGCTGGGACGGTAATCGGCAATCACCTCGGCGCGGTTGCCGAACGCGGCTGCGAGTTCCTGCAACTCCGACCTCCCGACGGGAAAAGCATACTCCTCCGCCGGCGGACGCGTGACGGTATTTATCTGCACCCGATCCGGGTCGATCTGCCTGACGACCCAGGCGATCTTCTCAACCTCTGTCGGAATGGCCGTGACGCCGCCCAGAAGAAAGACTTCGAGCCAGTACTGCCCCGCGTATTCCTCGCGGAAACGGATGAGCCCTTCGACCAGGCGATCAAACGTGATGTCGCCGTGCGGTCGGTTGACATGCCGGAAAACGCGCTCCTCGCCGGCGTCGAGCGATGGCGCCACCAGGTCGGCGGCCGCGAGGGCGGCCCGCACCTCAGGAATCCAGAGCAGAGATGCGTTCGTCAGCACCGCCACCGGCACGCGGGTCAGGTGCTTGATGCCGCCGATCAATTCCTCCAATCGGGAATACAGGGTCGGTTCACCCGAACCCGACAGGGTGATGAAATCGGGTGCTTTGTCCAGGTTCGCCGCGACGTCCCGGAGGACCGCTTCCAGCGGAACCCATTCACGCCGCTCGACGGTCTTGTTGGTCGTCCGCCCGAGTTGGCAGTAGATGCAGTCGAAGGTGCACGTCTTGAACGGGACGAGATCGACCCCGAGGCTCCGGCCCAGGCGGCGCGACGGCACAGGGCCGAACACGTGGCAGCCCATCACAAATCCTCCAACGATGATCCCCGACAGGCCGGCCCGGTGCCGGCGCCACGACCGCAGCCTCGCGGTGTCAGGGCGCAACGCCGTCAGTGGTCGCAGACGTTGTCGCCGGTCTTGAGGGTTCCGGCCAGGTGCTGGTTCACGAGCGCTTCCGCCGCAGTGCTAGGCGCCCCGACCACTACCGCGATGCCGTTCCGGGTGAACAAGTCCCGGGCGCGCGACCCCATCCCGCCCGCGATGATGATGTCCACGCCGTTCTCCTTCAGCCACGCGGGCAGCACGCCGGGCGCGTGCGCCGGCGGCGTCGCCGACCGCACGTCCGTGATGCGGCCGTCCGCGACGTCCACGAAGGTGAACGAGTCCGCGTGCCCGAAGTGCATCGCCAACACGCCGTCGGCCGTCGGTATCGCGTAACGCATCTGACCTCCTTTGTTCGTTTGAGGGTTCACTGAATTCGTTGTGCGGGTTGCCGGGATCGGCCGTGCGCCGACGTGCTCCGCCAGGGCCAAAAGCGCGCGGGCGGTCGGCTCGCCTGCCGCAAGGAACGCGCCGAGCGTTCCGGAGTCGCAAGCGGCCTGGAGCGCGGGGTCGAACGGCACCTCGGCCAGTAGCGGCACGGAGTTCGGCCGCGACGCCGCGGCGCGGCGGAACAGCGCCACCTCCTCGCCGCACCCGGGGCACCGCAGCGTCCCCATCGTCTCCACCAAGCCGAGCACAGGAAGCCCCAGTTTGCCGCAAAACGAAATGGCTTTCCGCACGTCGGCCATCGCCACTTCCTGCGGCGTGCCGACCATCACGACCTCGGCCGTCGGAATCACCTGGCCGATCGAGAGCGGCTCGTCGCCCGTTCCGGGCGGACAATCCAGCACCAGCACATCCAGGTCGCCCCAGGCCACCTCGCCGAGCAATTGGTTGATGACGCCGATCTTCATCGGCCCGCGCCAGATGACGGCCTCGTCGCCCGCACCCAGCAAGAAGCCCAGGCTCATAACCGAGAGGTTCGGTTCGACCTGGATCGGCTGAAGTCCGGACCCGTTCGGGCCGGCCGCGGGTCGCGCGCCGGTGATGCCGAGCAGCGTCGGCACGGTCGGGCCGTGGAAGTCCACGTCCAGGAGGCCGGTCCGTTTTCCCCGGCGCGCCAGTCCCAGCGCAAGGGCCGTCGCGAGGGTGCTTTTGCCGACGCCGCCTTTGCCGCTCATCACGGCGACGACGCGGCCGATGCGCGCCAGGTTCTCGTCGCGCCGCGATTCGATTTCGCGGCGTTGGTCCGGCGGCGAGAGACTGCCCGAATCCGATGGGGGGGCTTGGGTCATGGCTTACCAGTGTCCTTCCACGTTGGCCTCGTCCGCCTTCTTGAGATTCCCTTCCCGGAAGGCCCGAATCGCATCACCCACGGTTCCGGTGGCGCCGGTGTACACGGTGATCCCCGCCGCCTGGAGGACGCGGAAGGCCTTCGGCCCGCAGTGGCCGCAGAGGACCGCCTCGACGCCGGTTTGGGCGATCGTCTGGCCGGCCTGGATGCCGGCCCCCGAGGCGGCCTGTTGGTTCTGCTCGTTTGGGATGCTTTCAAGCATCTCGCCCGTCTCGCTGTCGACGAGGACGAAGCACGCGGCACGAGCGAGCCGCGCATCAACCCGGGCTTCCAACTGCGGCGATTCTGCCGGGATACAGAGTTTCATGGTTTACTCCTTACGATTCGGTTCCTGGTGCGGCCGCTTCGGCGGCCTTCGTTTCAACCAATGCTTCGACTTGTTCGAGGATTGTTCGGCAAACGCCCTTGAGCGCCTCGGCGCCGGGACCCTCGCCCTGAATGGGAACAGTGCCCTGGGCCAGGCGCTCCGGAATCGTTCGGTCGAACGGCACTTCGCCGATTACTTTGATGCCGCGCTTCGCGCAGACTGCGCGGATTTTCTCGGCCATCGGCGGGCAGATGTCGGCCTTGTTGATGACGACGGCGGCGGGTACCTTGAACCATTGCGCCAGGTCAAGCACCCGCTCCAGGTCGTGCAGGCCGCTCTGCGTCGGTTCGGTGACGGCGACGGCGGCATCACACCCGGTCAGGCCGGCGTTGACGGGGCAGCCCATCCCGGGCGAAGCGTCAATCAGAATCCACCGGGCCCCGGTTTCAGCCGCCTGCTCCTCCGCCAGTTGCCTGACCAGCGTCACGAGTTTGCCGGACGCCTCGCCGCCCGCCAACAGTTCGCCGCGCGACATGGCGCCGCTCGCGGTCCTGCCGGAGTAAGCGTATCCGGAAAGGCGCGGAATGATCCGGACCGGCATTTCGTCGGTTCCCGCCAGCGGACACACCAGGGCACAAAGCCCGCACCCTTCACACCGGAGCGGGTCCACTTCCGCGTGCGGCGCCAGTGTGATGGCCTCGAAGCGGCACTCGTTCGCGCACACGCCGCAGTCGCGACATTTCTCGGCGTCGATGACGGCGAGGTAAGCGCCGCTGAACAGCACGCGCGATTCGCCTTGGGGCGCGAGCAGCAGGTGGAGGTTGGCCGCATCCACGTCGGCGTCGGCGCAAACCGCGCCCGGAGCCATCGCCGCCAGCGAGGCCGCCAGACTCGTCTTCCCCGTCCCGCCTTTGCCGCTGATGACTGCGACCTGGACCAGGTCCTCGGGCCTCGCGCGGTCGGTGCAGCGCTCGGTGTCGGGCGCCTTCTCCGTGGTCAGAAGTTCGAATGGTTCTTCGTTCGGCCCGGGGCGGTGGAGGTCGAGGGTCCCCTTTTGGATACTCTGGGCCAGCCCGATGAATAGGTCGCGGTAGCGTTCCTGTTTGCCGAAAACCAGTTCGCCCTCGGCGTAGGCGCGGGCGAGCCAGGGATCGTAACCGATTTCCATCACGATGGGCACGCTGCGCTCGCGGCAGAAGGCGTGCACGTCGGTCCCCGCCAGGTCGCTTCGGTTCAGAATGACCGCGTGCGGGATTTGGTAGTACCGGACCAGGCCGATCGCCTTGGCAAGGTCCGAGAGGCCGAACGGCGTCGGCTCGGTTACCAGTAAACAGAGGCCCGCGCCCCGCACAGCCTCGGCGACGGCACAGGAGCACCCCGGCGGACAATCGAGCACCGTGTGCGGCGCCTCGCCCGACGCCGACTTGACCTGGGCGATGACCGTCGAGGAGCGAACCTGTCCGGCGGCCAGTTCGCCGTCGGCGAAGGGCAGTTCGGGACCGCCGCTGGCGCGGTACGTGCCCGTCCGCACTTTGCCCAGCGTGTGCCGCGTCCACCGAAGGGCGCCTTCGGGACACGCTTCCAGACACGCGCCGCAGGAGTGGCAAAGTTCGCCAAAAACCAGGACACCGGTTTCCAAGGCCGCGATGGCCCCGAACCGGCAGGCCCGGGCGCACGCGCCGCAGCCCGTGCATGCGTCGGTCGCTTCGGGCACGGGCGCTTGGGCGTCTCGCTCCTCCTGAATGTCGGGCTTGAGGAACAAGGCGCCGTTGGCGCCTTCGACGTCGCAATCCACGTAAGCGGCACGACCGAGGGCCGCGGCCAGGTTCGTCGCAATGAGCGTCTTGCCTGTGCCGCCTTTGCCGCTCGCTATGGCTACAACCATCGGTGGTCCCCTATTTGCCCAGTTCCTCGATGGCCTTGGCGGCGAAGGCCGAGTAGGTGAGAGCCGGCCCCCCTCCCATAAGGATGGCGACGCCACACGTCTCGGCAATCTCCTCCCGGGTCGCCCCCGCCTCGAAGCACTTCTTGACGTGGATGGCGATGCAGTAGTCGCACGTTGCCGAGATCGCTATACCCAGGGCGATCAACTCCTTCTGCTTGGTGCTGAGCGCGCCATCCTTCAGCGCGTCCGGCATCAGCCGCTTCACAAAGTCGTCCACGACTTCGGGGATCGCCTTGCGAAGCGCCGGCATGTTCGCCTGGAACTCTTCGAGCACTTCCTTTGGTGACTTCCTCATGGTTTCTCTCCCTTGTGGTCCATTGTTTGCTTCAGGGCCGGCCATCGCTGCCGTCCTGCGACCCCCACGCTCGCCCGTACTGTTTTCGGGCGCTTGGCCTGGGCAGGGCCTCGCGCCCCGGTGGCTCCCATCGGGTCATCGGCACGCCGACGCGCACGAGATGCCTCAAGCGCGTGCCATCGCCGCCCCGCACTTGGGGCAGGGGACCTGGGCGCACGGCACGCCGCGCTGGTGGGGTGCGGTGGCACCGCACTGTGGGCAGACACAGTTGCCGCCCGGTCCGGCCGCCAACGGTCCGCCCATGCGGCCGCGACCGGCGCTTCGGCGTCCTCGTCCGCGACCGCCCGTGCCGGGGCCTTGACCAAGAGGTCCCGTTCCATTTCCTCGTGGCATGGTGTCAGACTCCTTTCCTGGTTTCCCACCCAACCGACGTTTACCCGCCGTGGCGGGGCGGGTAAGTCGGTGAGTGCAGACGGGGCGGGCAGGGAAGGGCCCCGCCTTAGCCCTGTGGCAAAGGCATGTTTACCGCCGCCCGCCCCGTTACCTCATTTCTTCTGTTGGGCGGATTCGAGTTCCTCGGTCCGCTTTCGGATTTCTTCCAGGGCGCTGGTGAAGTAGTCGGCCTGCGCCCTGAGGGCATCCAGTTCCGCCTCCTGGGACATCGGCGGCGCGTAGGCCGCTGCGCCGTACGGTGGGGCCGGCGCATAGGCGCCGGCTGCATACGGCCCATACGCGCCGGCGGGAGGCGAACCGTAGGCGGCCTGCCACCCCCAGCCGCGACCGCGGCCCCAACCCATACCGCGGCCCCAACCCATACCGCGACCCGGAATCGGATTCATAAATCCCGGGACGGCGTACCCTGCGCAGTATCCCGCTGCGCGCCCGGTCATCGGGCCCATTCCCATCGGTCCTGTTCCGTCTCCACCTGGCATCGTACGATCTCCTTTCCTTTTCGCGCCGCGGATCGCGGCGCTTATCCTTGTCCCGCCGCCGACATGCGGCGGCTCTATTGCTTTAAGCCCAAAGCGGGCCGCCGCGCCCCCGGCCGCCTCGTCCCCCGCGCCCGCGACCGCCTCGACCGCACCCGCCCCCCGGCCCCATCGGGCCGCCGGGGAAGGGGCCTCCGAACCCCGGCGCCAGCTGCGCCGGGCCACCCTCGATCCGAAGGGCCTTGCCCCCGACCAGGGCGTCGGCCACCTTGCGGTGGGCGGTTTCGAGGATCCGCCCGGCCGTCGCACGCGACACTTTCATCCGCCGGCCAATCTCCTCTTGAGGCAACCCTTCGACGTCGGCGAGGCGGAGGGCCTCCATCTCGTCCAGGCCCAGGACGACCTCTTCCAGGAGCCGAAGGGGGATGCCGCGCGGCTTGTAATAGACCGCCCCCGGAAAGCAGCGGACGACTCGCGGAATCGGCGGTCTTCCCATAGGGCTCCCTTTCCGGTCAAGCGCCACGCCGCAACGGCAGCGCCGAGCCGGGCCTCTGTTCTTAGCATATGCTCAGAACGCGGATTCGTCAAGAGGAATTTTCAGGGGAATTTTCGGATTTTGTGGAGGGCTTTCGTCGGGCCGGTACAGTGGGCGGGCGGAAAGCGACGGGCCGGGCGACCGGCGAGTAAACGTTCCACACGGCCATTCCACCCCGCCGCGGGCGGGTTTACCCGCCGCCCGCCATCCAAGGACGCCTTTCGCCCCCCTTGCGAGACCCACCACCCGACCGTCCACGCCATGGCCAGCAGCACCAGCACCGCCACGGCGGCCTGGTCGGTTCGGCGC
>JBAUDW010000058.1:0-9917 GCA_049678285.1 Phycisphaerae bacterium | reverse complement strand
CTACTGGGCCATGCGGAACCGGTCGGCGTTTTCGAGGTCGGCGGAGCCCTCGGCGACCCACTCGGCGTCGGCGAGTTCGCCCCATCGACGGGCGTACTCGTCCAGGCCGTCGGCCGCCGCCGTCAGGAGCGCGTCGCCCCCTTCGTACGTCGGCCGCGCGCCAGATTCCCGCACCACCTCGCGCAGGACGTGCGGGTGGTCGATGATCATGCACGGCTTCAGATAGTCGTCCGAATACGGCTGGCGGGCGCGAATCCGACGGAAGAACGGACTGTCGAGCACCTCGTGGAGCGACTTCGAGCGGATGTTGTCCACCGCAAACTGGGCGAAGACGCACGGCTCCACGTCGCCGTGAACGTTGATGTGGACGTAGTACCGCCCGCCCGCCATGCACCCGCCCACGAGCGCCCCGTCGTTCCAGAAGTCCATCAGCAGCATCGGCAGCCGCTCCCGAAGGTCCATGAGGCGCCGCCGCCGGTGGAGGCGCTGCTCGGGCGTCGGCATGAGGTCGAGGCGAGGTTCCCGGCCGATGGGGATGTAATTGAAGTACCACCCGAAACTGCAGCCCTGGCCGCGCCAGAAATCCACGAATTCGTCGGAGACAAGGAGGTCGTTGTTCGCCCGCGTCGCCGTCGCGCTGAAACCGAAGAACACCCCGCGATCCCTGAGGTTCCTCATCGCCCTCAGGATCCGCTCGAACGTCCCTTCGCCCCGGCGGGCGTCCGTCTCCGCCTCAAACCCCTCGACGCTGATGCACGGTAGGACGTGGCCCAACTCCGCCAGGCGGTCCGCCAGCGGAGCGTCGATCAGCGTCCCGTTGGTATAGACCTGAAAATAGATGTCCTCGTGTTCAGCAAAGAGATCGAGGAGGTCCTTGCGGAAAAAAGGCTCGCCGCCGCTGATGGTGATGAAGTAGATCCCCATCTCCTTCGCTTCCCGCAGGATCCGATCCAGGAGCCCCCGCGGCATCTCGTCGTTCTTCGCGTACTCCGACGCGTAGCACCCGATGCACCGCAGGTTGCACCGCATCGTCGGGCTGATGACCAGCAAGTACGGCGGCTGCAGGCCCGTCCGGTGATGGTACTGAATGCGCTGCCGCTTCCCCGTGATGGCGTTCACCATCAGGTTATCGAGCAACTTGGTGCGGCACTGCGGGCATCCGTTCGGCAGGATATGGCGGCCGAACCGGAGCATCTGGCGGGCGAAGATCCGACCCTGCGGAAATGTAATGGATTCGGCGGCTTCTTCGGCAAACGCGAACAAACGCTTCTCGAACCACTGCGGCGCCAACCGCACCGCACCTCGCAACGCCTGTAACTGGACGTACGACACAGCCGACGTGAGCGGATTCATGGCCCCCTGCCCCCACCTCCCTCAGGTGGTGAATGGAAACCCTTTCCTTGCCGATCCCTATCCCTTGAGCCGAAACAGCCGGCAGCGCGCCGGCCGGACTTGTATTATTTATCTTACCCTGCCGCGCGGCGCCCGTCAAGCGAACACTCCAGGGAGCGGAGGCTTGCTCACCCGTGCTCTTCCGCGTACGATACTCCAACCGCGGCGCGCGCCGGCCGCCGCGTGCCGTGTTCAGCCGCGACCCGAAGGGGAGTGCGCGCCGTCCGCGCAGGACGCACCACACAACATGCCAAATCCCGAAAAAATCGAACGTCTCCTCGACCACCCGGCCGTCCAGAGGCTCCTCCGCTGGATGACGTGCCAGGATCCGGACGGCCGCTCCTGGCTCGGACGCTTCTTCGAGGCCTACGGCGACGGCGGCGCGCCCGGACTCTGGCGCCGGCCCGAGTTCGCCCTCCCCTGGCTCCTCACCGAGTATGTCCGCCGAAAGACCGGCTCGTCGCGCGAAACCTTCCGCCGGCGCGTCTTCGGCAACCCCGCGACGCGCCACGGCCTGGTGGCCACCGTCCGCAGCGTCGGACGATTGGGCCTCACCCAGCCCCAACGCTTCGTCGCGCCCCTCATGGTCGTCTGGAACTTCACCCAGGCCTGCAATATGGCCTGCAAACACTGTTACCAGGAAGCCGGCCGACGCGCCGACGGCGAACTTTCGTTCGACGAGCAGAAACGCCTCGTCGACACCCTCGCCCGACGCGACGTCGCCATGATCGCCTTCTCCGGCGGCGAACCCCTCATGAGCCCCACCTTCCTCCCCATCGCCCGCTACGCCGCCGACCGCGGCATGCACCTCACGGTCGCGACCAACGGCACGCTCCTCGCGCCCGACAAGGTCGCCGCGATGGTGGATGCGGGAATCCGCTATGCCGAAATCAGCCTCGACTCCACCGACCCCGACCGCCACGACGCCTGGCGCGGCAGCCCCGGCTTCTGGGACCGTGCCGTCGCCGGCATCCGAAACGTCGTCGCCCATCCCGGCATCAAGTGCGGCGTCGCCATGACCGTCGCGCGCTGGAACCTCGCGGACCTTCGGCCCATGCTCGAATGGTGCATCGCCGAGGGCGTGGACACCTTCTACGCCTTTAACTTCATCCCCACCGGCCGCGCCCGGGACATCGCCGACCAGGACCTCTCGCCCGCCGAGCGCGAAACCATGCTCGCCACGCTCCAGGAATATCTCGCCGGCGGCCGCATCAGCATCATGTCCAGCGCCCCCCAATACGGACGCGCGTGCATGGAACTCGGCGACCCCGCCGGCCCCGTCAACACCGGCCACTATGGCCACGGCGGAGGCCGCATGACCCGCATCCTGGCGAAATACGTCGGAGGATGCGGCGCAGGACGGTGCTACATGGCCGTCCAACCCGACGGCGACGCGACGCCCTGCGTCTTCATGCCCATTCGCCTGGGGAACCTCAGGACCGATTCGTTCGAAACCGTCTGGAACCATCCCGTGATGGAACTTTTGCGCGACCGCGACGACCGCTCCGGCCATTGCCGCATCTGCGACTATAAATACCATTGCGGCGGCTGTAGAGCCCGGTCGTGGGGCTACTTCAAGGATTTGCGCCGAAGCGACCCCGGCTGCAAGTTCAACCAGAGCGACTGGGACGAGGTCCGCCCTGAGTCCCGGCGCGTCCCCTTGGTGTCACCCTGAGCGGAGCGCAGCGGAGTCGAACGGGTCTCGCCGTGGCTGTTTGCCTTTCGCCGTTCAATCCGCACTCCGAAATCCGCAATGGAAAGGAGGGGTCTCGCCGTGAATCCGTTGCCTTCCCATTCTGCATTCTGCATTCTGAATTCTGCATTCTGAATTCTCTTGTTCCTTCCCCCACCCATCCCTATACTTTCCCTCATGCGACCCATCCGCACCGAGACCACCCCTAACCGCGCGGAAACAGCCATCGCGTCCCACGAACTGCCGGACAAAGGACTCCGCCGATGATGAGCCGAATTGGCAGAATGGCGTTGCTCGGATGCGCACTGGTCGCCTTCTGCCTGCATACGGCAGCGTCGGTTCGCTGGCTCGTAATCAACTTCACCTACGGCAACCGAAAAGGCATTCCCGTGGATTTCGATAAAGCGGCTCTCTTCTTCTTCGTCATCGTCCTTCTTGCCGCGCTGCCGTGGCTCAGCAAGTCCCTGCGACAGACTCGCCTAAAGACGCTTGTTCTCACAACGATTCTAAATGTCTTGGCATTCGCCTTCAGTGGCTCCCTCTTGCTGTCAGGCTGCGTGAGACTCATTACCGGTTGAATTCTGGGGACCCAACACTCAATTCGTAGGGCAACGCTGAAAAACAGGTGTTGTGTTACCCGAATTCCGTTAGGTTCTTGCCGGAAGGAGACCGCAATGAAAAGTTACCGCAAGGAACTGTGGATGAAGACGGCGGCGCGGCGGGCGCTCGTCAACCTCACCCCCGAGGTCGAGGCGTGCCTGGCCGAGAGCGGCATCCGCGAGGGCCTGTGCCTCGTCAATGCCATGCACATCACGGCCAGCGTGTTCATCAACGACGACGAGTCAGGCCTGCACCAGGACTTTGAAGTCTGGCTTGAGAAACTCGCGCCGGAGAAACCGTACGCGCAGTACCGCCACAACAATGGCGAGGACAACGCCGACGCGCACCTGAAGCGCACCATCATGGGCCGCGAGACGATCGTAGCCGTCACCGACGGGAAACTGGACTTCGGCCCGTGGGAGCAGATTTTTTACGGCGAGTTCGACGGCCGCCGCCGGAAGCGCGTGCTGGTCAAGATCATCGGCGAGTAAGCGCGCCGCGCACACGCAAAACAACGACAACCAATCCCAGGGATTGCAATTCCTGGGATTGAACGGCGCGCGGGCTAAACCTGGCGCGCCCGGAGGGAGTCGAACCCCCAACCCTCGGATCCGAAGGACGAAAGGCCGTGCGCAAGCCCTGTCGTCCCAAGCACTTACAGCGGCTTTTCTGGCTGAAAACGAGGATGACAAGTGGTTGACAAGTCACTGAGCAGACGATAACAAGTCACCACCACGTGACGACTGACCCACTCAGTGACCCACTTTCGCCCTTGCCTGACACTATGCTGCTGCAAGAACGGGATCCGAATACTCGACACCTTTAGTAGCGACCAACGGGGATCTGTCAAGCATGGCTGCCACCTATGCACTTGGACCTCTCACTTCACCGAACGCTTATCCTTGTGCCAAAGTCGCTGACGTTGAACAGCCAGAGTATCATAGGCTGGAAGGTTTGTCCATGCTGGACTACAGTTTCCCATGACTCAAAGCTTTGGGGAGCAGTTGCTCCAAGGGCAACACGCCGTGCTCAGCGATTGCCGCATCAACTCTTGCTTCCGCCACACGACACGGCATGCCGAGCGAAACCAAGGCCTTGACAGCATCCGCCGACTCCTGGCGCTCTGGTCTGTTGCCCGCGTCAGGCCTGTCGACCTCCTCACGAGGCCCCGGTGCTCGAATTCGGTGGCGACAGCGAAGTGTGGCAAGACCGCCAACAAGCCAAGAGACCCCCCGGAAGACTCCCATTAGGAGGTGCCCAAGGCCAGCCAGCGCAAATCCGAACAGAAAATCCGCCACTGCGCGGCCTCGGCGGGCCCATCTTCGTCGACAAAGTGTCATCGCGTGTGCCATGTCCGTTCACCCCCTCACGGCGCTGCGGCGCCGGCCTTGACGGCCAGGCCGACGATGACCAGGAAGGCGACCAGAGCGATCCCGCCGAAGACCACCGCCCAGTGCATGGCCGACCGTCCGGTCAGATGGGCCATGGCCTCGGCATCCGAGCCGGTGCCCATCTGAGTCGCAGAGAGCACCCCAAGGGCTTTCAGGGCCTTGAAGCCCTGCCAGATCAAGATCACGCCCATCAGGTTCAACAGAAATCTTGTCGCCATCGCCCCCGGCAGCAGCGTGCTGAAGAGACCTAGGATCGCCGCGACCGCCACGCCCACGGCGGCGGTGTGCAGGTCGCCCGCCTTCAGCGTGGACAGGGCCAGCAGGACGGCCAACACCTGGAGGGTCACGACCAGCGCGTCCGACTGGGCCGATCGGGCCAGGAAGACGGCCCCGAGGACGATGGTTCCGATGTAACCTGCGGCCGCCACGGCCTTGCGGTTGCCGCCGCTGGTGACGCACAGGCCGCCTTGGTCGCCCACGTGGAAGTGATAGAACTCCCCCCCGGTCAGGAGGCTGACCACGCCGTGGCTGACCTCGTGGGCGTAGGTGCCGACCTTCGAGACGTGCCGCCGGCCGACGACCGGCAGGATGCACAGGAAACCTACGCTTGCCATGGTCATCAGCAGGAAGGTACCGGCGACGCCGCTGTCTCCGGCCATAGCCAGCAGGTTGATGTCATTGAACCCGATCATCGGTTCTCCTTCATCGTGTGCAGACGGCCAACAGTGCTCTCCCTGCCCGGCCAAGCGAGGGCATTGCCCGACAGATCGCCGGAAAACGCAGCCACGAAGGCCTTCGGCTCCAGGTTTTTCTGACAGCGGCTTGCCGCAGAATCGCGTCGGCCATCGCGCAGACGTCATGACCGGCCAGATTGCCCTCCGTGACTCGGCCCTGCGCATCCGCGCAGCGGGTCGCGGGCATCTCAGGCACGCGATCCTCCGAGGGCGATGGTTGGGCGGCTGCCGGCCGCGCAGCCCGGGCGTTGCGAACCCAGTACCAGGCCCGGAGCGACCACTCGAGGATCAGCAGGATTGCCAGGACGCTCACAGCGGTCGCGATGATTCCGACCCAAATGAACCAGGTCTGGAGGACCATCAGCCCCATCCAGACCAGCAGCCCGATGACGAAAAGCTTTGCCTTCGCCCGGCTGATGTCGAACGCCTGGGTGGCGGCCTGAACGCAGTCGTTCCAGATTCGTGCCATGGTCCTGCTCCAATAGCCTCAAGCGACCCGTGCTTCAAGGAGGATACGGTTGGCTTCGTCGTCGTAGTTCATCTCCCCGGCCAACGGCGGGCTCGTGATCCGCCCCTGGGCGTCCGCGTATCGTGGTGGCCTGGTCCGCAGCGTCACTTCGCGGATACCCAGTGTCCTGCCCTCGACCAGGAGCACGAAGCTCACCCGCATGCTGTCGCGGCCCTCAGGTATGCGTGGCGGCGCGAACTCACCGGGCATCAGTTCGACGGAGTTACGGTCCATCAGCAGTGCCCCCTCGACGCCGCCGACGGGCTCGCCGTCCAGGCAGACGCCCATGGTCATCTGAAAGCCAGCCCGGGGCGAGGGAAGCCTTGACGTAACCGTCACCACTGGACACAGGGACCGAAGGTTCCGCAAGTACGCGACGCTGCCGACCCGGGCCGCATGACCAGTTCGGGGGATGCCCGCGATCTCGAAAGTTTCTGCCTTCAGGCTGTCCAGCGCCTGCTCGTAGGACACGATCACGAACGGTATGCGGGCCAGCCGGCGGCCTTCCACGCTGAGGCGGAACTCCCACCGTCCGAGCTTGCGGGCGATGTCGTCGCCAGCAATAGGCCTGCTGACGGAGCAGAACTCCATTTCGCCATCGGTCAACTCCAGCGGGAACTCCTGGCTCTCGACTTCGTCGCGCTTGTCTACGTTCACAAGGTCTAGGCGCAGTTGCATTCCCGCAAACTTGGACGGATGAAAGGTCTTCGGCAGGATGACGGCCGTGGGCACCAGGGCCTCCACGTCGGGGAAGATCACCCTCTCCGGTGTGGTGTGGTCGCCTTGAACGGCCAGCAGCCCGACGCCCGTCGCCTTCAGGTCCGCGACCAGGTCGGCATGGCTGACGGCCGTGAACGTCGTAGCCGCCAGGCGCTTACCGGTGTTCCGCAGGATCAGCCGGGCCTTCCAGGCGCCGGAGCGCTCCAACATCTCACCGAGCTCGTCGACCCGGAACCAGATCGTAACCCTGCCGGCCTCGGCGGTCTCCACGGACTCTCGGAGTGTCCTCCAGACACCCCCATCGGGTCCGACGACCTCTAGCTCCAGGTGGAGCGGATAGATATCCCGGCGCTGAGGCAAGGCGAGGTCCACCTTGAGCGAAATACTCTCGGAGTCGCCATAAACCTTGGCGTCAGGCTGGTATTCGCCGTTTCGGCACTGCACGCGGTAGGCGAGGCTGACCACGCGGACGCCCCAGAACTTCATCCGGAACCGCAACGCCCGCCAAGCCCGCGCCAGCCGCCTGGTCAGCCAGACTAACGTAAACACAGTCAGCAGGCCGCCGAAGATCCATGCCGCGTACGGCAGACCTGCTTGAATGACGGCACGTAGGCGGGCGCGGTTGAGGTTTGTCTCAGTGTCCTTGTTGGCGTGAGGCAGCCGCAGCGATTCTTCGTAGGCACCGGCCGCCTCTGCGAACCGGCCGGAGCGTTCCAAGGTGACGCCGAGGTTGTTGTAGCCTTCGGCTGTGGGGAGTTCGGCGTTAGCCTGTCGGTACATGTCGACAGCCTGCGCCGCGTCACTCTGAGACAGGGCTTCCCCAGCCTGGTCCAGGAGGTGTTCGGCCGGGCAGGCAGCGGCGCCCGCCAGCACCACCAGGCCCATCAGGATGGCTGTCATGGTTTTCAAGGCTGTTCCTCAGTTCGTCCGGCACACCGCCTTCGCGAGGATATTGTCGGCGGCGGCGTCCACGTCGGCTTCCGACATACCACCACTACCGCAGATCATGCAGCCGGGGTCCCTGTGGATCTCCCAGATGTCGCTCGAGAGCATCCGGGGGAACAGGCCCTCGACAGGCCGATTTCCAAAGAGGATATAGTTGCCCTTGAAATCGGCGCCTGGGTCGTGCCTGGCCAGCATGGTCAGCAGCCCCACACGGGCCTGGATCAGCGAGATCTGGGCGATGTCCAGGTTCAGTGCGGCGGTGGACTTCTCCGGCCCGTTCGGGTTCGTATAGTCGAAGGTTTCCGGATCCTGCTGCTCGTCGAACTTGCCGGAACGGTTCAGGAAGGTCGCGATGCAGGCGTAGCAGGCCCCACCCTTGACGACCCGCCCCACTTCTCCGCCGCAGCCGCCATCGAAGACGCCGGCAAAAATCAGCGTCACGCCGGCCTTGACAGCCACCTCGTTGACCACATGCTTGCTCCGTTCGTTGTCGGTGCACAGATGGACCTGCGTGGAGCGTCCGATGGTCTCGGCCAGCCCCTGGCGATCCTTGACTACATCCAGGGACACCATCTCGACGATACACTCGGGGTTGATGTTAAGGATGTGGTCGCGCAGGGCCTCGACCTTCAACCGGCCCATATCCCGGTAGCCCAGGACGTGGCGGATGATGTTGTGTTCTTCCAACCTCTCGTCCGGGCGATCCACGAGGGTGATTGTCCCGACGCCGAACCGGGCAACCTCCTCGGCCACCCGGGCACCGCCTGATCCGACACCAATGATGAAGAATGATTCTTGCTTGGCCACCTCGGGGTTGAGGATCGCCATGGTTCTCTTACAGAGCTCCTGCCGGTTCATTGCGTGTACCCTTTCTCCTGCGGCGTATCCCCCGCCGACCTTGGCGCCGGCGTCTTCCATGTGTCCGCTTCCAGTTCCCGGCGCTTGAATCGGTTCGTCGATTGCCAGACGCCCTGCGCGTCCTTGAACCGCTTCTCCACGCGCACGCTGAAGACCTCAAACGGCTCGTCTCCCTGGCCGGGAACCTCGTCCCGCCAGATGCTCGCCCGGACACTGCCGGCTCGGAACTCCTTCACGGGCTTATCACCTTGTGCCATACGATCACCCCCTCTCAACTTCAACTCGGGCACTTCTCTGCCCGAAAGCATGAAGGGCCTGCCCGCCGCAGCGGGCAAGGCCCTGTTGTCAGGTCCTATTGTCTCACGTGCCCGGCAAGTTCGCAGAGGAACCTGGCCATGTTCCGGTTCTGCTCTTCCCGCGAGACCGGCTCAGACTCGCTGGCCGGGATCGGCGTGCCGATCACCTGGACCTGCTCCGGTTCAAGTTCCAAGACTACGCGTCCGTTCTCCTTCGAATACCACTCGATGTACGGATAGCCTGCGTAGTCGCGCGGCGGCAGGCCTGCTGTGATGTCACCCACCTTGCCTGTCTGGTGCACCGCGAGGCCGTCCATGTGCTTCGCAGCCGCAGGGTCTTCTCTTATGCCCTTGCCCACCAAGTGGATCTTCGCCCCGCGGATGTCGCGGTGGAAGTCGCCGGCCAGGTCAAAGGTCACCCTCTGGCCCATACCGGCAAACTCCATCCAACCCGTGACCTTGCCGGGAACCGTATTGTCCAGCTCGCCCTCTATCAGATACCGTGTCGGTCTCCATGCCATGTTTCATCACCTCCTTGTCCGCTCCCGTATTGCCCTACAGGTCCGGCGTCTGCACGATGCGCTGGGCCTTTCGCATCGCATCGGCCTGGATCAATTCCATGAGCGATGCACCCGGCCCCGCATACGTCGGCAGGGGGATCGCCTGGACCATCTGCAGGGCCAGCGGCAGCGGATACGTTCGCTGCGTGCAGGCCTTCGGCGAGCCAGTCCCGTCGACCACCACAAGGTACGCTTCTTCATCACCGCTGGGGCCACGGCG
>JBAUDW010000057.1:0-5953 GCA_049678285.1 Phycisphaerae bacterium | reverse complement strand
GCACTTTTTCCATCCATGTCATGTGCATACCTTTATGTGCATAACTTCCCGCGGACGCGCGTAAGTCGCAGTCGGGGATAGGGCATTCGGGGTCGGCGGGCAAATCTCGCATTTGACAAAGAAACAGCAGAGGCAACGCGTAACGCCTTGTCCGGGCGGGGGGTTAACCGCAAAGGGCGCAAAGAACGCAAAGGGAGGATTGGGGTCAGGGAATGACGAAATTCGAAGTGGCGAATGACGAATCAAACCCGAAATTTACCCGCCCGTGGCGGGTCCGGATGACGAAAGGCGGGGCCGGGAAGGGAAATGCGTATCCTGTCCCCGGCCCCCCCCCGGAACCCCCTCATGCGCCGCCGCGTGGCAGGCAAAAAAGGTCAGGTTTACCCCGATTTCCCCTACTTTGGAGGAGATGCTTTGGGCGCCGCCGGGGACCTTGCCGGTTGCGGCAGCGAAGGGGCATTTCCCAGTTCCTCAAGGGCGGCTTCGAAAACAGCACTTGATGAAGCCGGCGCCTCGGCGCTCTTCGCCTTGATCATGAACTCGGCCACATCGCGTCCCTCCACGCCCCTGATCACGGTCACGAGCAGTTTCAGTCGGAACCTGGCCTTTCTGGCTTCTTCTGCATCCAGCACATCAAGCCGGAGTTGGGCCACAGCGGCCAGCGCCGCCAGACTACCGGGTTTGCCTATCTCCTGAAGGGCTGTGATACACGGAAAGAAGCGCTCAAAGGTGGGCGTGCGCACTGCCCCCCCTTCAGTGGCACCAAACAGGTCAATCTCCTGAACCAAGAGGGGGGCGGCTTCGGCGGCCCGGAGCCGGCCCAAGGCCACGACGGCGGCGGCCTTGCCCATAATCTCTGTCTGCGTCGTCGCCGGCTTGGCCACCACGGCCATCAACTCGGCGATCATTTTCTGGCGAATCTCCAGAAGGGTCGGCACATCGGTCACTTTGCCCGGAACGCTTGCCGGAGGCGGCGGTATAAGGTCCTCCGGTTTGGGGGTTGGCCGAGGCGGCTGGACCTTAATGGTTTCGCCCTTCGGAATCTCAAAAGCGGGCTCCCCCGTGGGCTGATACACGTACTGGATCAGGGCATATCTTCCTTGCTTCTGCACCAGCCGCACCAGGGCGAACTTGCCGTCCACCGTTTCGACCAGATAGCAGTGCCCGTCCTCCAGACCTTCGAGTAGGCCGGGCGTCGGCTCCCCCGATCCGCTTCGTTCTTTCTTGCTTTGCACGGGCGGCGGACGGTCGAATCGCCGGCCGCTCATCTCGTACAGGAAGCCGCTTCCCAAGTCCGACAGCCGGCCGCTTACGGCCCCGAAGCAGCCGCCCTCCAGCGGCGAGTAGATCAGGTCCCCCGTCTTCCGGGAGCGCCAAAGATCGAGGATATCTCGTGTCGACTCAGGTTGCTTCCCCTCGACCTTGGGATTCGGGTTAACCGCCCCGTCGGAAAAGCGAAGGATGTATCCCGTGTGGGCCTCCGGCGTGTTGCGGTCCGGCAGGAGTAATTCGCCGTGCGGCAGTTTGCAGGCCGCCAAGTCCTCCTTGATGACCGCTTCCTCCGCCCGAGCACTGCAGGGCCAGGCACAGACCGCAAAGACAACGATTCCGATCATCGCGTGTTTCATGATAATTCTCCTTTTCTTCGTGCTGCAACCATACCCCTTCATGTTCATGCGCACAAAGTCATTCAGCCGTGACATCCACCGTCGGCGAGTTGGCGCTCGACGGGCCGATCTCGTAGCCGACTTCGGCGGTCTCTTCGCCGGAGTCCCCATCGGGCCCACACACATGCCCATGAGGATTGGTCAACGTTCCCACCGCGCTCGTGGAACCGATCAACGCCCCGGGGAAGCAACCGGCCGGTCGAGGTATTGTAACATCCGTCAGCCGGTGAAGCAAAGTGTCCAAAAAAACGTTCGCGGCTATTACCCTTACCTCGAAGGCCTCATCCCCTGTTGAGCCGGTTGCCTCGATGCAGATGCCATTCATGGTGACGGTGCTTGTCCCGTCACGGGGAATGGGGTTGGTGCCGATTACCGGGGCGGCCATGCTGTACGCGGGCCCGGAAACGGGCGTCTCGGGTGAATTATCGCTGCTGCCGCCGACCTCGTAGGCGATCTGGGCATTCTGCTCGCCGCCGGAACCGCTGGGCCCAATAACAGTTCCATTTTTACTGGCCGCAATGCGACCGGCGGCGTTGAGCCGCGAGTACAAGACGGCATCGTTGATAGCGTTGTCAAGTGTCCCCGATTTCTCATCCCACAACTGTCTCGGCAACGTCACAGACAGGCTGTCGAGGAGGTCATCCAACCCCCCATCCGCCTCCACGATTCGGACGGGCACGTTCTGATTGCCGCCGCCGTTGGCGTCGGCCTCCGCATAGGCGTATGCAATGGTCACGGTCGTAATTGAGCCAAGCACCATGGCAGGTACCCCCGGGGCTGGTTGTGATAAAGCCGTGGCTGTGACGGTCCAACCACTGATCGCGTTGTCGCCTCCAGGCGTAAACTCGTGCGGACAGGTCCGCCGCGGGGGGCGAAACATGGCGCGGGGGAAGCGGCACGCTTTCGCATCCGTCTTCGCCCTTTGGGCTACGCCGGACAAGAGCGAAAGCGTGGCACCCGGCACACAGGCGCGCGCGGGGACAGGAGCACGGCCGGGCAAGACCGGCCGTGGCACACAGGCGCGGCGCGTCAGACGGGCGCGCGCGGGGGGCGGGGGGGAAGGGGAATGCAAGAGGCAACGCAGAAAGTAGAATGCAGAATGCAGAATGGGAAACAACAAAGGCAACGGAAGCACGGCGAGACCCCTCGACTCGCTTCGCTCGCTCGGGGTGACAAGCGCGCCGGGGGGGGGCGTTGGGTGTTATCCGCCGCCCATGCGGATTTCGGGTGCGCCCATGGGTTCGATTTCGATGCCGAAGAACTGTTCGTCCTCGCCGGGGTCGAGTTCGACCTTGACGCGGACGAGCCAGCGGTGCATCCGCCGGGTGAGGGCGAAGTTGCTCTGGGCGTTGAGTTGCCGGTCGAAGTCGTAGACCTCCAAGACGCCGAGTTGCCATTTCTCGTTGATGTGGTAATCGAAGGAGACGAAGGTCTGGGCGGACTCGCCGTCGGGAATGTAGCGGTGTCCGACGGAGTAGGAGAGTCGGGGCGAGTGGGTGACGGTCGTGCCGACGGCGAAGAGGTCGAGGTTTTTGTCGTCGGTTTCGTAGTTGGTGTCGGTCCAGAGGGAGACGGAGTCGGTGGTTCGCCAGGTGGTGTGGAATTCGAGGTGGTTGAGGGCGGTTCGTCCGTCGGGTGCGATCTCGGGTGGGTCGACGCGGTTGTCGTAGAAGAATCCTTCGAGGTCGAGGATGAGCCAGTCGACGGTTTCGCGTTCGTCGGGCAGTCCGCGTTTGGTCTGGAAGCGCTGGCGCCAGCCGAGTTCGGCGACGCCGGTGCCGTCCACGCCCTGGACGATGGACGTTCCGGCCTCGGTGACGTCGTAGGGGATGAGTTCGCGGCTGGGGACGGTGACGTGTGCGGTCGAGGCGCGGACGTCGAAGGTGTTAATGTGGCGGATGCCGTGGACGTCCCAGAAGTCGCTCTCGACTTGCGGGTAGACGCGCCAGGCCTGAGTGGCGGCGCGGGCGCCGGTGCGCCAGGCGTAGCGGTCCTCGGGTCCCGAGCGGCGAAGGTTTTCCTCGAAGTAGGACGCGCGTCCCTCGACGAAGGGGACGATGCTCGTGGGCCCGATGCGGATGGGCCAGTCCAACTCGTGGATCGTGTCGCCCAGGATTTCGCCGTTGGTGCCGGGTTCCTCGGCCTCGAAGAGAGCGTCGCGTTTGCGTGGGCGGTAGCGTGCGTAGGCGACCTCGGAGTCCTGGAAATAGGTGAGGTGGTCGTCGAGGAGGCTTCGTCCGATCATGTTGTATCCGACCTGGGGGAGGAACTCGGTGCGGGTGTAGAAATCGTTGAGTCGCCAGGAGGTGAGGATGGTGAGGGCCTGGTCGTCCTCCTGCTTTTTGAGGTATAGGAGGGTTTCCTGGGCCTTTTCGGTCTCGTCTTCGTACTCGTAGAACTCGTTGAGGAACATGGGGTCGGTGATCCAGGAGAGTTCGCCGGTGAGTTCCCAGTTTTGGGGCAGATACTGGCGGTGCCTCCAGAGGACGCGACCGCGGTCGGGATGTTCGGGTTCGATGTCGGTTTGTCCGACGCTGTCCTTTCCGAGGTCCCGCAGGTAGTAGGAGAGGAACTGGCCGTAGTAGTTTTTGCGGTTGTATTTGCCTTCGACGCCGAAGCCGGGCCCTCGCTCGCTCCAGTAGTCGGCGTCGAGATAGAAGTTGTATCCGGGGGGTTTGCGTTCCAGGCCCAGGAGTTTAAAGAGGTGCCACTGGCTGACGACGCCCGTGCCGCGGTTCGAACTGCTCTCGATGCGTATGCTTCGCAGAGCGGTTTCGCTTTCTTCGAGGTCGCCGGCGAGGCGTGGCCACCAGACGACGGGGATGTGGCGGATGCGGGTCTGGACGTTCTGGCCGACGAAGCGGGCGCGGTGATAGTCGGGGGTTTCCTCTTCGCCGGGGGCGGGTTCCTCGACCTCGGGCGTCAGGTCCACGAGGGTCATTTGCGTGGCGCCCATTTCGTAGTGGGGATGGGCGAACTCGCAGGTGGTCATCCAGGCGCGCTGGCCGGTGAAGATGCCGCGCGCCAGTTGCCGAACCTCCTTCGCGTAGTAATAGACCGGGACGTTGCGTGTCGGCGAGAAGGTCTTGATCTTCGCGTTGATGATGAGGGCCTGGTCGTACTGGAAATCGTAGTAGAGTTGGCTGGCGCGGATGGTCTGTCGTCCGCGGTGGATGGAGACGTGGCCCTCGAAGTAGGCCTCGGCGGCGAGGCGCTTGGCCGGGGCGCGCACGCCTCGCGGCGACGCGGGCAGGGCGCCGTCCGTCTCCGCGCCGCCGGCGCGGCGGATCGCTTCCTCGGGGGTCCAGATGACGAGGTTATCCGCCGCCATCTCCATGTCCCCGCGCATCACGTACACGCCGCCCGTCCAGATGCTGATGCGGACGTCGTCCTCGACAAAACTGGTGAAGTTGACCTGGCGGACGTCGTCCTGGGGGACGATGGTGATTTCCTGCGGGACGGCCGCCTCGCGGATGCCCGGTACGGGCGGGGCCACAGGCGCCGCGGGGGGCTTGATGACCTCCGTGGGCGCTTCCCGGACGCCGGCCTCGAGGAACTCGCGCCGGCGTTTCTTGGCCCGCAGATACAGGGGCGTCGAATCCGCTTTGCCGCGCAACTCCTTGTCCTCGGCGACGAGGCTGATTTCGGCGCCGTCGGCCATCACGATGTAGGCCGAGTCGTACTTCTCGACCTCGCCGCCGGTGCGGAGGAGTTCGACGCCGGTTTCGGCATAGACGCCGAGTTCCGCACGCCCGGTCTTTTGGGCGGCGGCCTCGTCGAACCACACGACCCCGTCACGCGCCGTCAACTGCTCCTGGTGCGTCATCACTGTGAACCCGTCGATCACCAGAATGACCCGCAGGCCTTCCTTTTCATACCAGGTGTGGATGACGCGGCCTGAGATCTGGATGGTCGGCTGGGCCGAGGGGACGGGTTCGGCGGCGTTGGCCGGGGCGGTCGCCGCGGCGACCCAGGCGACGGCAGCGGCGAGGCTGAAGTTGAGGATCTTCACGTGGCTCCCCGAAGGGGTCCGGCCAGCCGTCCGAGGCGACCTGGCGCCAGGAGCAAGGTTGCGGCTGCACCGGCCGATACGCCGGGCGCTCGTCCGTAGAACGCCGACGGCAAGTATAGCGCCGCCCGAAAAGGCGTGTCAACAGAATTGCCCATCGTGTGGGGGGTGCGCCAAGATTTTCTGGCACCTGCCGAAGGCGCAACACGTGCCTTGTGTGGCACGGCCGGTCTTGTCCGGCCGTGCGGGGCGCACGGCGGGGCGCTCGGCTATTTCT
>JBAUDW010000056.1:0-5278 GCA_049678285.1 Phycisphaerae bacterium | reverse complement strand
GTCCATGCCCATGAAGATGATGTCGCGTCCCACGCCGACGAAGGGCCCCCGCTCCTCGGATTCCATCGGCTTGCCCGTGAGGCGCGCCCGCAGGCGCGCCAGATGTGCCTTCGTCAGGACCCTCAGGTTTGGTATCACGAGGTTGTTGCGGTGCATGACGTAGGTGATCGCCGCCCCGGCGAACAGAATGACGCCGAGCGGCAAGCCGATGAGGAACAGCGGCACCAGAATCGCCGCCGCCAACCCCGCCAGTCCCCCGGCCAGCACGACCGCGCTCCACATCGGCTCGTTCGTCCCGACGAGGCGAACGTCCAGGGAGGTCCAGTTGACGACGTAGAACACCACGGCCGAGAAGACGACCAGCAGAACGATCTGGGGAATCCCGACCGCGCGCAGGCCGGGGTTCGCCAATGCGGGCGGCGCGATGCCGACCTCCTCGGACGCCGTTTCCTGGGCCGACGCCGCCGACACGAGCACCATCGCCGCCAAGGCGACCCCGACCGCCAGGGCCAGCACGCGTCCGGCCGTCGCCCCGAAGCGGGGTGCGGACTTCTCGTTCCGCCCACTCACATCGCACCTCCCCTGGAAACAATTCCCCGGATCGCCCGCCAATTCCTTCTCCACGTTCGCCAGCCGTTCCTCGGTCGTCATGGCAAGTCCCCCTCCTCCTCCTTCGCCCACGCCTTCTCCGCCTTCGCCACCTCCGCCTTCGCCTTTGCCGCCTCCGCCGCCTCCGCCGCCTTCACCCACGCCGCCCGCGCCGCCATCGCCCTGGCACACGCTGCCATCGCCTTCGCCTTTGCCGCCTTCGCCTCCTCCGCCGCCTTCTCCCACACCGCCCACGCCGCCTCCGCCGCCTCCTTTCGGAAAACTCGCATGGTCAGTTCCCTTTCCCTTGTCGCCCCTACGGAGCGGACCAGATACGCTTGCCGTTCTCGTCGGACATGTTCAACCTCACCCCGGCCTTGACCGCGCTCAGCGCGGCGTGCGGCTCGCCGTTCTCGTCGGCCAGCACTAGCATCGGGCCGCCCACGCTCAGCGTCGCGCGGAGCGTGCCCGCCGCGTCGCACAGGCTCAGCCTCGCCTCGTCCTCGTCAACGTTCAGCATGGCGCGGGGCTTGCCCTGCTCGTCCACGATGGACAAACTGCACGTCGTGAGGCCATCTGCAAGTTCGGCGCGCAGGTCGGCCAGTTCCCGCTCCACCTTCGCCAGCCGTTCCTCGGTCGTCATTTCAGGCTCATTTCTTTCCGGATTCCGGTTCGTTCCTAAAGCGAACATCGGGTTTGGCCTTGAACTCGGATCAGTCACTGTGATTCTCCTTCCGCAAGGACGCGGGCGGGGCTGGCCGGAACATGGGGGGAACCGCCGCCCCGCCGAGCGCCTCGGGCAAGAAGGACGCGGCTAGCGGATGGAATTGGAGGCCGCCCGTCGCGTCCGGATTCGGTGTGTGTTCAAGTCGCCCCATCGTTCCCATGCCAAACCTTTCAGTCTAACCCTCCACCTTCGTCCAGAAACCTTTTGCCGGCTTCTTGAATCTCTGTCCTTTTTCGGTTCCGAATCCACATCCCTTCGTCCTGTGACACTCCGAGCAGAGGAATGTCCAAGGACCGTAAATGGTTCGGCCATCGATGAACTCGTCGGTGAACTTTTGTCCACAAAGGTCACACACTTGCGGTGCAGCCCCAACCCACTTATCCTCGAACGGCTCCCAATCATCAGGCTTCCTGTCGCTTCCCATCGTCCTGTCCTCCAAGTGTCGGCCGGCGGCGCGGCCAACCGCCATTGCCATGTTTGGTAAATTGTGGGGTCATTGGCGGTCCCATTCCTGTAGCCACTCAGCAGCCTCCTCCGCCGTCAAGTTCGGCCGCCCACCGCGCCTTGTGCCTCGGCCCGTGGTGCGCTTGCCGCCGACGTCCACATGAGCGCCAGCGCCCCCAGGCCAAGCCCCAGCGCGGCAAGCAGCCAACGGCTCCGCCGCTTCACGCACCCCAGTTCCCTCTCCACCCGCTCCAACCGCTCGTCGGTCGTCATATCAGGCCCCTTTCACGTTCCACGTTCCAGGTCCGCCGGTCATAACGGCGTGAACCTCCTTCAACGCGGCCCTTGCGGGTTACGCCCCTGCCGTCCCCAGGCAGGGCCCGGCCGCCCAGGCTGCAACGAAATTGCAGAACGCCCGCCGGCTTTAGTCTCCGGCGACCAAAGCAGGCGACCTCGCTCGTTCGGATGAGCCGCACGGTCCTTGTCACGCCAGTGGAAGTCCACTCTAATCTCACATTTTAGCGCTCTGGCAAGGGCGAGAGCATTCCTCCAGGCAGCGTTTGCTGACATGTATCGCACTGATAGATTCGTCCCCTGAACGGGACTATACCCTTCGTCCGTTTTCTTTCCTTCCCTAACCGGCAGATCTCCACAGCGCCGCAAATCAGAGATACTATAGCCCTTTTTCACTGCCGCCTTAATGCCAGCCTGTACCAAGCCATTCCACTTGTTCGCAACCTCACTCCCGAACCCTCCCTGGTCAATCCGCGTGAAGGCGAGGCCATCTGGGTGATCGGGGTCCTGTATTCGGAAATCTTCCCGTTCCCCCCCTGGCGGCTTCACGCCGTCTTTGGATGTCAGGGCTCGGCTTACAGCGGCTAATATGGCGCGCAACTCGGCCAGTGCCTGCTCCACCTTCGCCAGGCGTTCTTCGGTCGTCATGGCCTGTCCCTTTCCCTTGCCTTAGCCCGCCCACCCGTCAGGGCAGCCGCGCGACCGGCTTGCCCGCCGCTTCCACGAGCACCATCGCCGCCAAGGCGACCGCGACCACCGGCGCCAGCCCTTCGACCATGCCCTTCGACGGGCTCAGGGCCGTGAGCGTGGTCGAACGGCTCAGGGCCCTGAGGCTCTCGAAGGGCACGCGTCCGGCCGTTGCCCCGAAGCGGGGTGCGGATTTCTCGTTCCGCCCACTCACATCGCACCTCCCCGGGTAGTAATCCCCCGGATGGCTGCCTTCAGCGCATCGGGATTCGGCGCCACCTCGTACGCGACCCGGACGTCGACGTGTCCCTCGCGCACCAGCCGGGCCAGGTCCTGCGTGAAATCGTGCATGCCGAGCCCCGTGTCGCTCGTGATGAGGTCGGCAAGGCGGTCCTCACCGCCCTCGCGGATCAACTTGCGGACCATCGGCGTCGAGATGAGGATTTCTGTCGCCGGGAGCCTGGGCGTCTCCGGTCTCGCCCCCGCGAGGAGTTTCTGGCAGACGACGCTCACCAGGTTCGACGCCAGCGTCTGGCGCACCACCTCGTGTTCCTCAACCGGGAACAGGTCGAGGACGCGCCGGATGGCGCCCGGCGCGCTCGGCGCGTGCACGGTCGTGAACACGAGGTGACCCGTCTCTGTCGCACGCAGGACGCTCTCGCACGTATCCTTGTCGCGGATTTCGCCGACGAGCACCACGTCCGGGTCCTCCCGCATCAGGTACTTCAGCGCCAACTCGAACGTCGGGACGTCCGTCCCGATCTCCCGCTGGTTGACGAACGCCTCTTTGTCGTCGAACAGGAATTCGATCGGGTCCTCGAGGGTAACGATGTGGCAGCGTCGCCGGCGGTTGATCCATTCCAGGCACGCCGCGATGCTCGTGGACTTGCCGCACCCCGCAATTCCCGCGAAGACCACAAGACCCTGCGTCGCTTCGCAAATCTGCTCCAGCGTCTTCGCCGGCAGATTCAACTCCCCGAAACCCGGTATGTGCCGCGTCACCTGCCGCGCGGCGACGCTCGTCTGCCCGCGCTGCCGGAATGCGTTGATGCGGAACCGGTCGCCCCCCTCCAGCGTGTACGAGAAGTCGGCGCTCCCGGTTTCCTCGAACTCGCGCCGGACACGCTCGTCCATGACCTCGCGGACGAGGGCGAGAATTTCGTCGGCCTCGAGCGGGGCCGACTCGGTGAAATGGATCTGGCCCTCGACCCGCAGGGCAGGGGGCTTGCCCGACTTCAAATGCAGGTCACTCGCCTGGTGCTCCAGCGCCAGTCGGCAAAGGTCCTCGAGATGCCGCTGTTCGTGCCGTTCGACCATCGCGCTCACCGCAACCTTTCTAGGCCGCCGACCTCTCCGGACGCACGGGCACCCCCGCCCGCGCCATCGCTTCCTTCACCTCTCGGATTGCGTGCCGGCGGAAATGGAAGATGCTCGCCGCCAACGCCGCGTCCGCCTGGCCTTCCGTCAGCACCTGAACGATGTGCTCGGGCGATCCGCAGCCCCCGCTCGCAATCACCGGGATCGACACCGCCTGGGCCACGGCCCGCGTCATCGCAATGTCGTAGCCGTTCTGCGTGCCGTCCGCGTCCATGCTCGTCAGCAGGATCTCGCCCGCCCCCAGCGCCTCGACGCACCGAGCCCACGCGACGGCCTCCCGGTCCGTGGGCACCCGCCCGCCGTTGATGTGGACGCGCCAGATCTCTCGGCCGTTCTGGACCACGCGCTTCGGGTCGATGGCCACGACGATGCACTGGCTTCCGAAACGCTTCGCCGCCGACGTCACCAGCCCCGGGTCCCGCACCGCCGCCGAGTTGATGGAGACCTTGTCCGCCCCCGCCTTCAGGAGCCCGCGAATGTCCTGGAGGTTCCGCACGCCCCCGCCGACGGTGAGCGGCATGAAGACCTGCTCCGCCGTCCGGCGAACGACGTCCACCAGGATATCCCGCTGCTCGTGGCTCGCGGTGATGTCGAGGAACACCAGTTCGTCGGCCCCCTCGGCATCGTACCGGGCGGCCACCTCGACCGGGTCCCCCGCGTCGCGCAGATCCACGAACCGCGTCCCCTTGACGACCCGGCCGCGGTCCACGTCGAGACACGGGATGACGCGTTTGGCCAGCACCCGGCTCTCCCACGCAGGTTCCCGGAAGGCGGATTATACCGGACCGCCCGCGCCGCTTGCAAGAAACACCCGCGATCTTCCCGGTCGCGGGAACACTGTGCGACGGAAGGCGTCGCCGCGAACGTAAGGTCGCGGTGATGTCCCCCCCACCTGGTGTGCCACGGCCGATCGCGTCTGACCGGCGGCTTCCGCCGCCGGCTCGAAAGGCGCATCCGCGGCGGGCTCGGGGGCGGCGCGCGGAGTTCTTCGAGCCGCCCGCGTCAGCGGGCGGTCACGTTCGCCCCGCGACGACGCCACGAAGCGCCGGGTTTTTGCTTGAAAGCGCGCCCCGCCAGGCCGCATAATCGGGCATCGGAAGACGTGTTACTTGCTCGGCTCTTTTCCGTCCTGCACACGAGGAGGCTCCTATGGTCCTGGAC
>JBAUDW010000055.1:0-15049 GCA_049678285.1 Phycisphaerae bacterium | reverse complement strand
GTACGTCGCCACGATCGCGGCATCATCAAAGGTCGCACGCCGCGGCTTTTTCCCGCTGGCCACCGCCAGCACTTCGCAGTAAACTATCCTCCACAGTTCGCGTTCCATGATCGGCTCCTTTCCTGGCTGGAACAGGCGCCATTATGAACTCGAACTTCTTTATGCGCAACCCCTTACGTCCCAGGGCGCAAAAAGTTCTTGCGCCCGTGGCTACTTTCATTCGCCCTTTCAGGGCTGACTGTCACAGCGGGTTGAACGTCTCCGGAAAACAGCGCGGATACGGCCGTCTTAACTCGCTCAAGACTTTTTCCTCTGTGCCGTCGTCAAACCCTGCGGAATAGAGCAGGTCATATCGGATGGCCTCCACCCGGTAGTCCGCGTCCATCCCCAGCAGCCACTCTATGTGTCATTGGCGTTGCCCGATGCGAATAATCCTTCTCCGCCGCGCGGCCACGAGGTCGCCGGGCAATTCAACCGGCCCGGCGACGCTCTTAGAGAGCAGCGCCTCGACGGCCGCGCGCGTCCGCTCGGCGCTCATGTGCTTTAAGCCCCCGCCCAGGCGCTGGACGGCCCGCCGGAGGATCGCGCCCTGGAGCCAGGGCCGAAGCAGCGCAAAATCGTCGGCATCAATGACGACTGCGCTTTCGCCGGGCAATTCTTCCACGAGGCGCCGCCACGTCTCCTCGACCGCATCAGCCAGGACCGCGGCGGCGTCGGACGCCTGGTCTGCAAGGCGCAGGAGCGCTTCGTCCACTTTCGGATTGGCCGCTTCGCGAAGGAGCGGCAGCACCTCGCGGCGAAGGCGGTTGCGCGCAAATGCCGGGTCCTCGTTCGTTTCATCCTCCCGCCACGCCTGGCCGCGCGCCTCGAGAAAGGCCCGGACCTCGGCGCGCGAGAGGTCCACGAGCGGACGGATGATCTCGATGGCCTCGCCCCCTCTGGCCGCGCCGTCGCCAAAGCGGCTTTGGCGCGTCGGCGACTCTGTGGGAGAGGGCAAAGGCGCCCGCGGCGGCAGGGCCGCGAGGCCTTCGAGGCCCGTCCCGCGCAGGATGTTGAAGAGGACGGTCTCGGCCCGGTCGTCGGCCGTGTGGCCGAGAGCGACTTTCCTGGCGTCCGCGCGCCGAGCCGCGCCGATGAAGAATCGCCGGCGGGCGTTGCGGGCGGCCTCTTCGATGCTGAGGCGGTCGCGTTCGGCCTCGGCCCGGACGTCCGCGCGGTTCACCGTGCACGGAAGGCCGAGTTTCGCGGCCAGATTTTTGACGAATACCTCGTCCTCGTCGGCCGTAGTCTCCCGGAGGCCGTGGTGCAGGTGCGCGACGGTGAGGGCGACGGCGAGACCCGAGCGTCCGAGGTCGTGGAGCGCAAGGACCAGGGCGACCGAATCCGCGCCGCCGCTTACGCCGACCAGAACGCGCTCGGGCTCGGCGCCCGGGGCGGCCGGCGCGTCCAGGAGGGCGTGGCGCCGGATGCAGGCGCCCACGCGGGCGACGAACTTGCTCGGGTCATCCGTTTTCATCGGCAGCCATTATACCGCCGGGGGCCTGTTGGGTGTGGCCGCATTTCGTGGCACGGCTTTGATGCGGAGTCGTCTTGAGGCGGCTTCAGCCGCCTTCGCGCCGCGCGAGCGGCGTGTAGACCGGGGCTTGTAGCCCCGGTTCGCCGTCGCGTCCGAACACGTTTCATTTTTTCTTTTCCCTCTCCGCCCCGCTTTCAGCGGGGCGGAGAGGGAAAAGAAAAGGAAAGAGAAGGGAAGGCGGCGGCCGGTCACCCCGCCATCAAACAGGATTTTGCATCTACGCGGTGGGTGGCATGTCCACCCTGTTCCGGGTGGACATGCAAATTGTCCCCATGCATGGCCACGCAGAACAGCGTGGCCATGCCACCCCGCCGTAAAATGGTCGCCGCGGCGACTGGCGCGGGGCGAAGGCCCATGAATGGACCTGACAGCCACTGCCACAATCCCGCCGGGGACAGGGCACAGGGACGCGGAAACTCGTTGACGCCTGGGGTGGGTGGGTGTAGTTTCGCGGCACCGCTTGTGAGCGGCCGAGGGGTGGCACGTCGGGTTCCTTTCGGAACGCAGCAAGGAGACGGCGATGAGCCAAGACACGTCGTGGGAGATGCGGCAGGGTCTGCCCGGCGAGGGGCGCCTGGGCGTGATGGACGCCCTTTCGATGGGCTGGCACCTGTTGAAGGGCGACTTCTGGGCGCTGTGGGTCGTTGCCCTGGTGATGGTGGCCATTCTAATGGGCTGCGGGATATTCGGCGTGATCCCCTATATCGGGGGCTGCATCTCGCTGGCGGTTCAGATTTTCATTCAGCCCCCGCTGATGGCGGGCCTGTTTTTCGTGATCAGCCGACGGATCGACGGCGCCAAGCCCGACGTGGCGATGCTCTTTGAAGGGTTCCGGCAACGGTATTGGCAGTCGGTGGTGGCGCTGCTGCCGATCATGCTGGCCGGTGTGGCGATAGGAATTGTGGCCGTCGGGTGCGTGATTGCCGTTGTGGCTGCCACGAGCGGTTTTGAGGGGGGTGAACCCAGCGAGGAGGAAATGGCCGTCATCATGACCGTCATGCTGGTCGTCATGGTGCCGCTTGTCCTGGCGGTTGCGGTGTTTCAGTTGTTCTTCCTCTTCGCCCTGATTGCCGTTTGGGAGCATCCGGAGTCGGGCTGGGAGGCGGCGAAAGCGTCCATGCGCCTCGTGAAGGACCATTTCTGGTCGGCCCTGGGCTTTGCTCTCTTGTGTGGGCTCATTGCGATAGGTGCCTCACTGGCGGGCATGCTGGCGTGCTGTGTCGGCGTCTTCTTCACGGGCCCCGCGGTGTCGGTGTGGTTCGCGGGTTCGACGATCTACCTGTACCGTTCGTGGACGGGTCGGCCGCTGGTTCAGCCCCGGCGCGCCGGGGGCGGGGCGGTGACCGAGGGCGGGCCGATTCCGCCGACCGACATCCAGCCGCCGAGCGCCCTCTAGGAGCAACGGGATGAATCAGACTGCGGTAAACGAAACTCCCGAGGGCTTCTCCGGCGGCGGACGGCTGGGCGTGCTGGATGCGGTCGGCATGGGCTGGCGGTTGATGATGGGTGATTTTTGGGCTCTCTGGCTACTCGGCTTGGTGTTCTTTGCACTTGCGATGGCTGCGGGATTCGTTCCTTACGGTCAGATTGTCGCGGCTCCACCGTTGATGGCGGGGTTGTTCTACGCGCTCTGCCGCCGAATCGACGCCGGACGCTGCGAGGTGAGCCAGATCTTTGAAGGCTTCAAACAGCGTTTCGGCCAATCGATTCTGGCCATGCTTCCTGTAATGCTGGCGTGGCTCGCGCTCGGTATCATCCTTACGCCCTTCATTTTCGCGGCATTCCTGGGAGGTGCCGCAGCCGGCGCTGCCTCCGACAGCGAAGAGGTCTTCGGTATTACGCTTGCAGTCGTCATGGGTCTCGGGTACTTGCTTTTCTTCGTGTTGTTGCTGGTCAGCGTAGTCCTCGCGTGGTTTTTCGTGTTTGCGGCGCTGGCGGTCTGGGACCATCCGGAGTCCGGGTGGGAAGCGGCGAAGGCGTCCGTGCGGCTGGTGTGGCAGAATCTCTGGTCGGTCGTGGGGCTTCAGTTGCTGTTTGTGGTGATCGGCTCGGCGGCGACCATGATTGGCTACATGACGTGCTGCGTGGGATTTCTGTTCATCATCCCCGCAATGATCGTGTGGCAACATGCCGCGTACGTCTATCTCTACCGCTCCTGGACGGGTCAGCCGCTGGTTCAGCCCCGGCGCGCCGGGGGCGGCGCGGCGGCCGAGGGCGGGCCGATTCCGCCGACCGACATCCAGCCGCCGGCTTACTCTTAAGGGTCCGGCGATGGCTGAGGCCGCGAGCCGCAGCGTGCCGACCGCCGACCGGATTTTTCACGGTATCGTTGCGGCCCTGCTGACGGCGGCGTTCGTGGTCAGCATCCTCCAGATCGGGCTCTGGGACTCCGGGGCGTCCGACGACGACCCCGCGGGTTCCATCTGTTTCCTGCGCCGGGCGACGGGCTTGCCGTGCCCCACGTGCGGCCTGACGCGGTCGTTCTACGCGATGGGGCGCGGGGCGGTCGGCGAAGCGTTCGAAGAGCATCTCCTCGGGCCGCTCGTCTTCGTCCTCTTCGCCGTTGTGTGGGTCCGTTCGACGGGGATCCTTCTCGGGGGCCGGGCGTGGTTGAACGTTTCCGCCCGTGTCCTGACGTGGTCGCTTCCTTTCATCGCGGGGGCGGCGCTCATCCTATGGGTTGTCCGGCTGGGATGGATGTTCCGGAGCGGGGCGGCGTCGTCGGCATGGCACGCGTCGCTGCTGGGGCGGCTTCTCGGTTGTTAGAAGTGGTTTCAAAACCTTGGAGGCACGGATTGCGAGCAATCCGTGGCACCCAGGATTAGGGCTTTCACCCAAGGGTCGGGTGCCACCGTTTGCTTGCAAACGGTGCGTGGCGGTTTTGAAACCACTTCTAGGTTCGCAGCGATTCCATCGAGAGGATGCTTGCCGGAAGCACCACGAAGATGGGGAGCCACGCGGCCTGGAGCGGGCTCAGGTGCCCCGCGTTGCCGAAGGCCGTCGAGGCAAACGTCAGGACGTACACGCCGATGAACAGAACCACCGCGATGCCGATGCTGACGAAGTAGTTGCGTTCCTCGCGACCGGCGACGAACGGGAGGCCCAGCAGGAGGACCAGGAGGTTCAGGATGGGCATTGTCACGTGCTGGTGCATGGCGACCTGGAGTTGCCGGCGGTTGCCTCGCATCGGATCCTCCGCGAGGGTCTTGAGTTCTCCGTATCCCATGTAGTGGTGGAAGTCGCTGGCGCGGTGGCGCAGGATTTCCTCGGGCCCGACGTTCGTGCCGTAAAAGGGGTAAGGGTAGCCCTCGGGACCGGCGGGGGGCTGGTCCAGGGGCGAGGTTTCCTCGATGGGCGGCAGTTTGATCCCGGCCGTCAGGTCCCACCCGCGATTTTTGGGGTTCCAGACGGCGCGTTCGGCTTCGATGGTGCCGCGGGCCTTGTACTTCGAGTCCCGCAGGAAGAAGCGCACGCGGGCCATGAAGACCAGATCGTCGCTGCCCGGGACGGGCCGCGGTTCCGCCAGCATCTCGTGGGTCTTTGGGTCGTACAGCGGCGCATACATGATGTTGTTGTGCTCGTCGCGGATGAAGTCGACCGGGAAGCGGTCCTGGACGGCCAGGTCGTCCGGGTCGCGCGTCAACTGGGCCGCAATCCCCGGAATGATGCCTTCCTGGTTGACGACGTAGAAGGCGTCGACGACCAGGGCCACCAGGATCATCGGCCACATGATGCGGTAGAGGCTCACGCCGGCGGCCTTGATGCTCGTGAGTTCCTGCCCGCGGTTCAGGCGCACGAGCGCCGCCGCCGCCGCCACCAGCAGCGACGGCGCAGCCAGCCACTGGAAGAACTCGAACATCTTGTAAAAGTAGTAGTTCGCCATGTTGCCGAGGATCGTCCAGAAGCCCCCCGGCTGGGCCGCGGTCGTCCCTTTGAAGAACTCGTTTACGTTGAAGAACTGGTCCAGGATGACGGCCAGGCCCATCATCGCGGCGAAGACAATCACGAGGGAGAAGACGTATGTGCGGACGATGTAGCGGTCGAGGATTTTCATCCGGCCCGTCCTCGAATCAGGTCCCGGACCCGCGTCGCCGCGAGGCGTGCCCGCGTCGGCCGCATCCACCCCCACACGAGGTACGCCAGGACGCCGGCGGCCAGAAGCAGCATCAGGAAGTTCGGCGTCCAGATGAGATACAAGGCGTCCTGGGCGTGTTCCAGTTGGTCCGCCACCGCTTCCTTCGCCCGCATCGTCAGCAGGGTCGTGCCCAACCAGGGCGCCAGCGCCACCCCGAACGCCGTCAGCAGGTGGCCGCTGTGAAACAGAACCCCGAGGCCTGCCCCGAGAAGCACGAGGCCGAAACAGCCGACGGCGGCGGCCAGCCGGCCGTGCATCTCCGCCATCGCCCTCGCCCGGACCTTGTCTTTCTCACGCTGGATGGCTTCCGGCGAGGCCTCACCCTCCTTCAGGTCCTTTAGAACCTCGGAAAACTGCTCCGGATGCTGCTGCGCCGCCAGAAGGTGCCACAGGCTCAGGTTCTTGATGTCGCGGAACACCTCGGTCGGCAGCGTCAGGCGGACAATGTGCGTCCCCCGGTTCTCCTCGCGCCCGTTCTCCTGGATCACCTGGGCATCCGACAAAAAGAGCGACACACTGTGTCTCTTCCGGTCGAACTCGACGAGCCCGTACGGCGCGTAGGCATACGTTTGCCCCTGGCTGCCGCGGTACTTCAGCGCCGGGCCGGACAGTCTGTTGCCGACCACCCGGTCCACGCTCATTTCGAAGCCCGCGTCCTCAACCTTGATCTTGCCGGTGCTCGACAACCGCGTGAAGAACAGGCGCTCCACGTTGGCGAGGGAGAGTTTCTTGACGGCGTACCCGCTCTCCGGCAGCGGCCAGACGGCCAGGAACAGGTTCGTCGCCGACGTCACGACCGCCAGCAGAACCACCGGCCAGAGCAGACTTGAAACCGGCACGCCGCTCGCCTGGCAGGCCATGATCTCGTTGTCCACCGCCAGCCGCCCATACACGAGCGTGGTGGCCAGCACGGCGGCCAGCCCCATCGCGAGGTAGGCCGCCCCCGGTATCGAGAGGGCCACGTAGAGCAGGGAAGTCACCGGGCCGATGCCCTCGCTCTGGAGGGCCTTCAGCACCATCCCCAGCGACACGACGCCCGTAATGGCCGCCAACGCCAGGCCGAACGCCTTCAGCAACTCCTTCAGAATGTAGCGATGCAGGATCCGCACGGGCTTTCTTCCCTTGAAAACGTGCTTTGTTCTCCCTCTCCCCTTGTGGGAGAGGGTAGGGTGAGGGGTAGATGAGGCTGCTCCGTCATTCCCCCCTCACCCTACCCTCTCCCCCCAGAGGGTGGAGAGGGATGTTTTCACCGGAGCATTTCGCATCCATAACACTCTAGTCGGCCGCACGCCCCGTCACAAGCGAAAAGGGTCTTGGCGCGATGTTGTTCGAGCCGGCGGCGGGAGTTTACGCCTTTCGAGCTGGCGGCGAGAGTTTACGCCTTTCGAGCCGGCGGCGGGAGCCGCCGGGCACGTTCCCTACCGTGGCACGTGCCACGGCGCGCAAGCATAACCGGGCGATGTGGCACGGCGGGCCTTGTCCCGCCGTGCGTCCCGGCGCGCCGGGAGAGTGGAGGGGTCTCGCCGTGCGTTGTAAGGTTGTCATCCCGAGCGGAGCCGAGGGATCTCGCCTCGAATCCGTTTGCCGTTCTTTCTGCTTTCCGCATGCTGCATTCTACGTTCCGCCTTGCCTCTTGCGTTCCCTATCCCCCATTGCCACAATAAACCCGATGTGAACACGGGCCGTTTCGGGATGCCTTTGACTTGCTGAATCGGACACGGGCCATGCGGCCCATAAGGAAAGGGGGCAGGCCATGATGACCGAGAAACGGCTGGCGAAGGTGGAGCGGGAACTGAAGGGCGGGAGGCCCTTGAAATGAAACCGGACAACCTGCACGATGGCATCTGGGAGGGCGAGAAGGATGTGGTGGAGTACCTCATCACCCTTAAGGGCGCGGACGTGAACGCGAGGGACTCAGATGGCAGCACGCCGCTTCACGAGGCCGCTACATGGGGCAACAAGGACGTGGTGGAGTACCTGATCAACAACGGCGCGGAGGTGAGCGCGAGGGACTCAGACGGCAGCACGCCGCTGCACGAGGCCGCCCGCGAGCGCGACTTGGACATGGTGGAGTGCCTGACCACCAACGGCGCGGACGTGAACGCGAGGGACTCAGACGGCAGCATGCCGCTGCACGAGGCCGCTATAGGGGGCAACAAGGATGTGGTGCATCACCTGGTCGCCAAGGGCGCGGACGTGAACGCCAGGGACGACTGCGGTCAGACACCGCTACACGGCGCGGCCAGTATGGGCCACATGGCCGTGGTGGAGCACCTCATTGCCAAGGGCGCGGACGTGAACGCCAAGGACAGGTACGGCAGCACACCGCTGCACGAGTCCGCCGCCTTTACGGGCTACCCCGTAGTGGTGGAGTACCTGATCGTCAAGGGCGCAGACGTGAACGCGGCCACCTCTGGCGGCCACACGCCCGGCCTGACCCCGCTGCACGACGCCGCTATATGGGGCAACAAGGACGTGGTGGAGCACCTGATCGCCAATGACGCGAACATTGACGCCAAGGACTCAGCTGGCAGCACACCGCTGCACTGGGCCGCCTTAGGTCACTTGGACGTGTTGGAATGCCTTATCGCCAAGGGCGCGGACCGGAACGCGAAGGACGCTGCCGGCCGCACACCGCTGCACTGGGCCGCCGAGCGCGGGTACAAGGCCGTGGTGGAATGCCTTATCGCCAAGGGCGCGGATGTACACGCCAAGGACAACGCTGGCAACACGCCACTCGAATATGCCGCGGGCGAGGGCCACCAGGACGTGATGGGGTTTCTTAAGTGGCATGGGGCAAGGAGGAAGCGGTGAAATGTGTGCAAGGACGCCATCGGGAACGTTTCGGCGCGAGGTACTTCCTGGACCAAGTCGTAAGCCGACCTGGAGCGCCCTGTAGGGGGCCAGGGAATTCCGGGGCCGCCCTTAACCGCGCGGAAACGGGCATTGCGTCCCCCGAATTCCTGTTACGAGGTGGGTCTCGTCGTCCTGGAAAGACTAGATCAGCAAGAAAAGGGAAGGCAATGATCCAGAAACTGTCAGTCAAGCAGGTGTTGTCCATTCTATCCGCCACCCCCGAGCAAGCCTTGTTCGATTGGAAGCGGGACCTCAACCTTGACGAAGGCGAAAAGAAGTCGGAGCTCATCAAGGACATCGCTGCAATCGCGAATGCCACGGTCGCTGGCCCAGGCTTCGTATTCTACGGAGTCGATCCTCGCCTTCCTGATCCGGTGGTCGGAATGTCAAAGAACTACGATGATGCGACACTTCAGCAGATCGTGGAAGGAAAGGTCGAACCGCGAGTTGACTTCCTCTACTACGACGATCTCCACCAGAATGGAAAGCGGATTGGTGTTCTTCATGTTCCACCAAGTGCGAAAAGGCCTCACATCATCGCGAGAGATGTCGGGAAACTTCGTGAAGGGCAAGTGCTTGTTCGTTGCGGCTCTTCAACTCGCGGTGTCACTCCAAACGAATTGATGGCCATGTACTACTCCAAGACGAACCCGCAGTTCATCCTTCTTGTCAAGTGGATTGAGCAACAAGTGCGCTCGCAGGTCACGGGACGTTCTGAGATGCAAGATCAACTCGATTATATGAAATTCCTCATCCGACAGGCGGAAGTCACATCAGGGCTACCGCCCGGTAGCCTGGGAAGCAGATAGGGATTTCTGGGGACACCCATCAATCTCATTAACATAACCTCTGGACGATGTTCCCGAAAAGCCTAGGGGCATAGGGCCGGGAATGTCTGCTTGCCACGCGAGCCGAAAACGATGAAGCGAGAAAACTCGTGGTCAAGGGGAGCGGAAGAAGATCACAATTCCCAGGATGCCGCCCACTAGACCCACGAGTGGAAAGATCGCAAGGTAAATCATGACAAGGACCGCCGCCACCTTGTTGTGCCGTAAGTTCGTTGTCCAGCGAGCTACCCAATCGGGATGTGCAGCCCTCTCACGCTCCTCGCTGAGTTTGCGGCTTTCGCTTATGAGATGGTCGTTTGGGAGAGATTGGTCGCCACCATAGGTAAGTTCTGCGAGATTCGCTTGGTGTAACCGCCAGAAGATCTTCTCACAAGTTGATGGGGTCAACGCGCATGCTTGCGCGGCTTCGGCTGACGTCACCCAGTCCGATCCTTCTTCCGCGCGCTTCCCAAGAAACAGGATGATGTCTGTCTCTTCCTTGTTCCATGTCATGTCGATCTCCTTTGAGCCCCGGCCACACATGCCCAGCGCAGGATATCATAGCACGCGGTTGTGAATTTGGGAGACAATACTATTTTTCGTGTCCGGCTTTCCGCCGACACCCGATCGCAACCCGGAAACCGGAACCCGGAACGCGGAACGAACGGCGAAACGGATTGGCGTGCGGGCGCCTCTCGCGATATAATCCGGCCATGCTCCGCTCCCTCTGGGTCGCCTTCCGGGAACTCGTCTTGCCCACCCATTGTGTGGCCTGCGAGCGGAGAGCGCCGCGCGACGCGCCGTTCACCTTGTGTTCCGCCTGCGGCCGGGCCATGGCCGGGCTCATCGAGGTGCTCCACTGTCCGCGTTGCGGCCGGGGCGCCGGCCCGCACGCCTTCGACCTGGACGGGTGTTCGCTCTGCCGGGGCCGACCGCTTCGCTACGACGGGCTCGCGCGCGTCGGACCCTACAAGGACCCCCTCAAGGGCCTCATCCTGGCTTACAAATACGGTCGGCAGCAGGACCTCGGCCCGGTTCTGGGCCGCCTTCTGGCCGAGCGGGTCGCCCTCGCGCCGTGGGCTGACCTCGTGGACCTGGTGGTCCCCGTGCCGCTTCACTGGCGCCGGCGCGTCGGCCGGGGGTTCAACCAGGCGACGGCCCTCGCGCAGGAGGTGGTCCGGGCGACGGGTCGGCCGCTCGTGGCCCGGCGACTCCTCCGCGTCCGCTCCACGCCGCATCAGACCCGCCTTCCTCCCGGCCGGCGGATCGAGAACGTGCGCGGAGCGTTTGCGGTGCGCGGCGAAGAGTCGGCCGTCAAAGGCAGGCGGTTGCTCCTCGTGGACGATGTTCTGACGAGCGGCGCGACCGTCGGCGAATGCGCGCGGGTCTTGAAGCGGGCGGGGGCCGCCTCCGTATTCGCCGCCGTCCTGGCCGTCGCCGGCCCCAACGAACCCGGTCCCTGGTGAGCCCTTTTTCTTGGCCGACCGCCGGGGGGTGCCACGGTTTGCTTGTCAAACCGTGCATTGCATACCGGGCGCACCGATTGACAAGCAATCGGTGGCACCCCTGGAGGTTGCCACTTTTTGTGGTGCACCCCCGTCGCGCCGTCGGCTATAATGCCCGCCGTCGAAGTTTCCGGACATCGGGGACCCAAATCGTATGACCTGGATTCCATTTGGGCGGCGCTTTCGGGAGATCGGTCGGCTCGGGCACGTCCTGTCCATCCTGACGAAGCACGGATTCGGCTGGCTGGTCGTCAGCCTGCATCTGGACCGCTTCGTCCCCTTCCGCAAACGCCTGCTGAGGCGGCGCGAAAAGGTCACCGAGGAAACTGCGCCCACCGTCGCGGCCCGGATCGCCAGTGTCCTCCAGGAACTCGGGCCCACGTACGTCAAACTCGGCCAGGTGCTCTGCAGCCGCCAGGACCTCCTCCCGCCGCCCTTTATCCAGGAATTCCGCCGCCTCCAGGACAAGGTCCGACCGTTTCCGAGCGACGAGGCGCGCCGCGTCATCGAGGAAGAACTCGGCCGGCCGATCGGCGAACTGTTCGAGACGTTTGGGCCGGAACCGTTTGCGGCCGGCAGCATCGCCCAGGCGTACAAGGCCCGCACGGCGGACGGCCGGGCCGTTGTCATCAAGGTACGCCGCCCGGGCGTCCGCGAAACGCTGGAATCGGACATCGACATTCTGTCGCGGCTGGCGGAACTCGCGGAACGCTACGTCCCGGAGTATCGCGTCTTTCGGCCGGCGCTCCTGGTGGAAGAGTTCGCCCAGACCGTGCGCCGAGAGACCGATTTCATCGCCGAGGCCTCCAACACCGAGCGGTTCCGACAGGCCTTCGAGGACGACGAGCACGTCCTCGTGCCGCACGTCCTCTGGTCGCTCACGGCCTCGGCCGTCCTGACCCTGGAGCACCTGGAAGGCATCCCGATTTACGACGAGGACGCGATGGACCGCGCGGGAGTGGACCGCAAGGCCCTGGCAACACACGTCACCGAGTGTTTCATACGCCAGTATTTCGAGATGGGACTCTTCCACGCCGACCCGCATCACGGAAACCTCGTGGTCCAGGCGCCGGACCGCGTGGGCATCCTCGACTTCGGGCAGGTCGGCCGCTTCAGCGATGTCATGCGCTCGCGCCTCGGAACCGCCCTCATCGCCGCCCTCTACCGCGACTTCGACATCGTCGTGGACGTGCTCGACGACCTGGGCTCCCTGCCGGACGACCTGGACGACGCTCGCTTCATGGCCGACTTGGCCGGCCTCGTGGACAAGTACAGCGGCATCCCCCTGAAGCGCCTCGACGTGCGGAGCCTCTTCGAGGAACTCACCGCCACCGCCCGCCGACACCGCGTCATCCTGCCGCGCGACTTCGTCCTCCTGGGCAAGAGCCTCGTGACGATGGGCGGCGTCGCGCTGGAACTCGACCCCGACACCAGCCTCGTCGAGGTCGTCCGGCCGAAGGTCCGGGCCATGGCCGCGGAAAAAATTTCCCCCAAGCGATTGGCCGAACGCGGACTCCGCAGCGCCTACCACATCGCCGCCATCGCCGAGCAGGGACCCCGCCAACTGCGGGAACTCGCGCGAAAACTCACACGCGGCCGCCTTCAGATCCAGTTCCGCCACGAAAATCTCGACCGCTTCATTACCGAACTCGATCGCTCGACCAACCGCGTCGCCTTTGCGATGATCGTCGCCGCCATCATCCTCGGCTCCGCCGTCATCCTCGGCATGGGCGTCGGGCCCAAGGTGCCCTACACCGAGAACGTCCCGGTGCTCGGCCTGTTGGGCTTTCTCGTGGCGGGCCTTTTGGGCGTCTGGCTTGCCTTTGCCATCCTGCGCTCCGGACGGTTGTGAACGCCCCAGCACCGCCTGCTCTTGAAAGGAACGTCATGCGACCCCCCCTGCTCGTATCCCTCGTCGCGATGATCGCTCTGGCAACTGCCGCACGGGTCCCACCGCCATTACACGCGGCCGAGGCCGCCGGCGACGCCGGTTCCTCCGTCCGCAGCACCACCCTGGAGTTCGAACTCCTCGCGGACGACAAGCCCGCCGGCAAGATGGCCTACCGCGTCATGGAGGTTCAGGACAAGGTCATCTTCCAGGTCCGCTTCGAGATCGTGCAGCGGGACAAGCAGGCCGGCTTCGACAGCCTGACGGTTTACCGCACCGGCGAGAAGCCGATGCCCGAACGCGCCACGGCCTCCACGCGCCTCGGAACCTTCAAACTCATGGAGGGCGAGGCCGTCTTCGTCCCGGCGGCGGAAGGCGCCGGCCTCGTCGCCCAACTCGATGTCCGCGGATTCGCCGACCGCGACCAGAAACCCTTCGACGCGCCGCGCGAACTTAAAAAGGAAATCCCCATGCCCGACGGCCTCGTCCTCTCCGCCCCCGCCTTCCTCTACTTCGGGCCTCGCCTCCTCGACGGCCCCGGACGCGTCGAGAATGTCGTTCACCTGGAAGTGCCCGACGACATCGATTTTCCCGCCTTCCTCAACTTCAAGACCGACTGCGTTCTCACTCGCGGCGGGTGGGACGACCAGGGCTGTGCCGAGATCGTGCTCGCCCAGCGGTTCCCGGGCGACAACTACCGCCCCCTGGCCAAAATCACCGTCGACCGCGAGGGCCGGATCGTCGCCGGCATGCTGGGCAAGTTCACGCTTCGTCCAGTGACCGCCGAGGAACCATCCGGCGAGACGGGCGAGACGGGCGGCTAAACGTGACGGCACGCTGGGACTCATCCCGGGTCGCCGCAGGTCGCCACGGCGACTCACCTGTGGAGAGCGACTCGACGGGGTGAGGCGTTATGACGGCGGCCGCCCCCAAAGGGGTCCAAAGGGAACAGGGACACGGCGGGTCCGCGCTGCGACGCGGGGGTGGGAGAGGGACGCAGTTCGTAAAGAAAGGGCGGCGGGCCGATAGGGTCTTGGATGAGGAACAAGGCAAGGGCGAACGAGACAATGGAAACACCGAAGGGTTTGGCGGGAGGCGGCGAGGAGGCGTCGCCGATCGGCGAGCGGGAGTGGGGGCTCGTGCGGGAGGCGGCGGTGCGGTGGCGCAAGGTGAAGCGTGCGGCGGGGACGGCGCGGGGTTCGGCCATTGTGACGCTCGTCATCGGCCTGCTGGCCCTGCCCTTCGTCGTGGTGAGTCCGAGTTTCAGCGGCCTGGTGGTCGTGGCGGGCATCCTTGTGGTCGGGGTGCGGGAATGGAAGGGGTACGGGAAGATGCGGCGGGCGGAGGCGGGGGCGGCGTCGTACCTGGGCTGGAACCAGGTGGCACTCGTGGGGGTGATTACGTTTTACTGCCTGTTTCAGATGGCCACGTTTTCGACGGAGGAGGTGAAGTCGGCAGCGCTTTCGCCGGAGGTGCGGTCGCAGTTGGCGGCGATGCCGGGGATGGCGGCGGACATTGACCGGATGATCGAGCGGTGGGCGCCGTACGCGGTGTACGGGTTCTATTCGCTGGTGATTCTGGTGAGCGCGCTAGCGCAGGGTATGACGGCGGTTTATTACTTCAGTCGGCGAAAATACGTCGAGACGTTCAACCGCCAGACGCCGGAGTGGGTGCGGAGGGTGTTTGTGGAAGTGGAGAGGTAGTCCAAACGCAGCCCGAAGGGCTCCTTCGAAGGAACAGGGAGAATGCGGGTCGCCTTGTTCAGCCGTGTTTTAACCGCAGAGGACGCTGAGAACGCAGAGGGGGGAGGGGGGAAGGCGTTGTGGTAAACCTGTAGCGCGGGGGTTTATCCCCCGCGCCATGCGCGGGGCACAAGGCCCCGCGCTACGGGGCGTAGGCCAAGAGCCGCTGTGCGGAATCTCAAGAAAAGAAGCGGCGTCCCGGTGGGACGCCGCTCGGTTTCTGCTTTACGTGTTGCGGCCCCTTAACAGACGGGGTCTTCGACTTACCGGCGTTTGCGGCCGAGGAGGAGGCCCAACCCGCCGAGACCCAGCAACGCCATCGTCGCCGGCTCGGGGGTGAGGGTCAGGTTGTCGGCGAGTCCACACATCCAATACGTCGAGAGTCCTATCTGTTCTGGCCTTTCGCAGGTTTTCAGGGTACCGCGGGTAGCTGGAGGAAGCAAGGAAGATGAGAGCGAGCCGGCCCGACGTGCCGATGAGAGCGTTGGAAGACGACTCTTGTCGGAGGCCGAGCCGTGGC
>JBAUDW010000054.1:0-5448 GCA_049678285.1 Phycisphaerae bacterium | reverse complement strand
GCACTTTTTCCATCCATGTCATGTGCATACCTTTATGTGCATAACTTCCCGCGGACGCGCGTAAGTCGCAGTCGGGGATAGGGCATTCGGGGTCGGCGGGCAAATCTCGCATTTGACAAAGAAACAGTGTTTGACGGCCGGTGACTGAGGGGGCGGGAACGATTGCGGCCCTCCCGGGGCGGGTAACCTTCGGCATTCCCGCGGACGAGGAACCGCTTGTACGTCCCGGGCCAGAAGTCCCGCATCCGGCCGCGAGCCAGTTCCGGCCGGTTCTCGAACCCCTCAATCTCCCGAAGGGGGGATTACCCGCCGCCGGATTCTTCAAGTTCGTCATACACTTCTTCTACGCGCTTTCTTAGTGTGGGGCTGGGGCGAATCAAAGAATCTGATGACTCCAGCAAGATGGACTTGAGAGTCGTCAGGTTCTTCTGGGCGACCGGGTGGCCCAGGATATCCGACCGGAGGTAAGCCTCGACGAGAGGCAGAAGGACACTCTTCGGCAGGATGTGATTCAGGGAGGAGCACAGGCGCCCCACATCATCTTTCGGCCGCTCTTTGGCGAGGGCCTCGAAGATGGCCTGGGCATTGCGCCAATCTCCCTCACCCAGCGCGTACTGGCACTGCCATGACTTATGTATGTGGAACCTCTGCCTCCAAAAGTGCCTGGAAACGTTGTCGATCAGAAAATCCAGGGCGACCGGGTCCCCGACCTTCCCCAGAAGGAAGACTGCCTTTTCCCTCGCCTCCGGATGGCGTTTCTCGTCCATCGCGACTGCAATGAGCGCCTTGGAGAACTCGGCGCGATCGGCATCCAGGCGTGCCAGGCTTTCCTTCCACGTCTCAGGTTTCTCGGGGTCGATGAGACTGCGGACAGGCGTCGCCGGGCTCTCGCCTCCGACGCCTGCCCATGCCGCTGCGACCGCCATCGCCAGAGCCAACACTCCCAAAGCCGCTACGTTCTTCATGGTCGTTCCTCCCAAAATGATGTTCTTTTCTCCAAATCCTGGTCAGATCCGAATCACGGGTCGCCAGTTACGTTAAAGTCACCCGGTTCAATTTCGCTCGTCTTCGATTGCTGCGCCGTCTTGTAGACGGCCAGGGTGTACTGTGCCCCGTCCGCGTACTCGTCATCGCCGTTCTGCGTGATCTGGATGCGGACCCGGTTGGCTATCTCCAGGGTCCAAACAACACCGTCGCCCGGGTCATGGAAGTCAGAGTCTTCGACCTTATTCGACAACTGAGTCAATGTCCACTTGTTGTCATTGGCCGCATAGTCAAGGGTGTATCCATCCGTTCCCGCCTGGCCGAGGAGCGTGACGCCTACGGTGCCGCGTTCAGCGCCTTCTTTGAACCTGGGCGCGCTGTACGACACGAGGTCTTCGTCCAAGGCCAGGTTGCCGGCGGCATCGCGCTTCCAGTGACCGCACATGTGCCAGCCATACTTGGAAGACGAGCGAGATCCATATTTATGGTGATTTTCAAGGAGCGGAAACTGTTTGCCGTCGAACATGACGCGGACCCACTCTTTCAATGTCAAGCGGAAGACGTAAAACGCCCCGTTGGTCGGATCCGCTTCCCTCGGGGTCCCCGGGCTGTCCCAGGAGTAGATTCGCGTGTTGCTTGGCGTATTGTCATTGTCGGCTTGCCCCTTCTCGTCGTTCGGATATTCGTCGTCACGCACCGGCACATTGGGAGGAGTGCCTTTCCAGGGGAAGTTGATGCCGTGGGTGTCAAACTTGTGTTGTCCATTGTCCAGGCTATGTCTCCGGTCTTCGTATTGGCGTGTGACGTCCCACGTTATGGGCAGTTTTCCGGGTGCGTCGGCGGGCCTGACCTCAAACTCGAGAAGAATCCGTCCGCCAACGTGACTGTCATACCACTGTTCCTGAGCGTCCTGCAACTTCCACCACGGGCCGAATCCATATCGCGAGCCATCAACGGCCATGGCAGTATTGATGTGTTTCAAAATCCCCTCTTCCGGGCCCGTGCCCGTGCAATCCGGCAGATCGCCGCCCTCGCCTGGGACCGGGTTGTCCGGGAAGCCGTCCTGCCACTGCCAATTATGCCATGGGCTCCGTGCCGCGTGCTCGGCCCATACGCCGGTTGCAAGAACGGAATCGCTTTCGGGGCCGTAGGTGAGTTTCAGTTCGATGTCTCCCACTTGGGTGCTGACATCAGTCGCCTCAACCCAGAGCACTTTGGGGAGTTGTGATATCGTATAGGTCGCGGGGAGGTTTGTCTCGGTAATCTTAACGGGCGTCTCCCAAACCCTCGCATTGCCGCTGACCAGCGAGAGTGTAACCTGATCTTCGTCCGGACCGTTTGGCTTCTGGAGGATAAGCCTCATCAGATCCACCTCTCCGCATCGGTAGACCTTGCTCCCCGGACTGTAGTTGTTTTTGATCGCTTCGTGCAGATCCAAGGTGCTTGGGTCCACATGTGGTTGCAGGACATATGCGATTTCACCTCGCGTATTGTCCTTCTCGACGACCACAATGGGATCGTATGCCCCGCGCGCATAATGGCTGATGTCTGCCACTTTCAGAGTCTTGCTTCCCGTAGCGGCGCCGTCCGGAAGGGATGTCGCATCCTTATAAACATTGTCGTCGCCGGTGTCGGCCTCGTCTTCGCCGGTGCCGTCGGTGTTGTTGAGGTTGGCCGTTGTGACGGAGCCCGGATCATCTTCCTCCTGCTCGCTGAGTTCTCTGCCAAACTGGCCGTAGCAGATGTCGAGGTCCACGAAGTGCACGCGGATTTTCGCCGACCAGTGCCACTTCTCCTCGCCACCGCCTCCGCCGCCGCCGGGCGGGGGCTTGAGGTTGCCCTCGCACCGAAGCGGCCAGTCCGGAACGCTCGCGTTCTCGAACATACCCTCGATGCGAACGCGGCCAGCCGTGTCGTTGAGCGAGGTGGGCGGGACGACCCGCTTCTGGATCGCGTCCGGCGGCTTGTTGTGAATGTCCACGTACTTCCACGGATTCGCCTTGGGAAACGGTTTGAAAAACCACTCGATCGTCGGCGGGAGGTAAGGCAGGCTCCGGATGAGCGTAACCGTCGGCCCAACCTCGACGTAGTCCAAGACCTTCTCTTCCTCCACTACCCCAGGATCAATTTTCTCGGCCTTCTCTTCTCCTTCATTGCTTACCGTTATGCCCTTTTTCTCGCTCACATGTGGATCCGAGGAGCCCCCCTCGGCCCGGAGGGCCGGCTGGATCAGCCCCCAGGCCACAGCACCGACACCCAGGATCAGCGCCAAAGCCAGATACGGCGATGCGGTTCTCATCGGTTGGCCTCCTTTTCCTCATCGATCTTCAGGTAGCGCGTGAGCAGGAATTCCGCCACAGGACGCAGCCGAGACGACTTCGGAAACGTCCTCAGCAGCGCGTAGCCCTCTTCCTTCCGTCCTTCCAGGTCAACCAAGTCTCGCGCCAGCTCGATCCGCGCCTTGTCCGTGAACTCATTCTGCTGATTGGAGCGAATGAGGCGCACATACAACCCGCGGCTCGCCTGGCGGATGGTCGGGTCCGAACAGCCGCGTCCGACGTTCGCCGCCGCCAGGGCCGCGCGGAACTGAGTCCACGTGGCCAGGCGCCCGCCGGCGGCAGGTAGGATCTTCATATACTCTCGGAAGGCGGCGTCGTTGCCCTTGGTGTCGTACAGCGCCGTCGCATAGGCATACTGCGGGTACTCGCGAAGCGGAGGGGCCAGGCGGCCGAAATCGCCGGCGAGCAGGCGCTTAGCCATCTGCTCCGCTTTGTCCGACCGGTCTGTGACGTAATAGAAGTCAAACAGCAGCACGGCCAATTTCTGGCGTGGATTCTTGTCGTAGAGCCGAAGGTCGTTGGGATAGGCGTAAAGATATCCATGCTCCGCGCCCCATTTGAGGCGGGAGTAATCGTTCCATTCGCCCGCGGTGTCCATCCGCCGGGTGGCGGGGTCGCATTCGAGGATTCTTTTGTACCAGGCCAGGGCTTCGTCCTTCTTGCCCTCCACGAACGCGAGGAACCCCAGATACATCGCCATTTGTTCCTTGAGGTCGTCGAGGTACCAGGGGCAGGTCTTGCGGTTGACGAGTTGTCCCGGCTGGATGGCGTTCTTCTTGACGTTGCCCCAGAAGTCGGTGTACTTCTCTTTTGCGGGCGGGGTGGTGACCTTCTCGGCTGCCTCGCGCACGGCCAACTTCTCGATATTCAGCGGCGTCTTGTCCTGAACTTCTTGGAGCCAAGTCCCCAGCAAGAGGAAACACCCCCTGGCGGCCTGGGGCGCAAGGTCGTACTCCAGGGCGATGCGGCCCATCTCCAGCACGGCCTCGCCGCGATACAGGCCGTAGGGATCCGAGGCCCGAAAGGCCGCGAGTTCGCGCTTCGCCTCCTCGATCTTCCCCAGGGCGACCAGACACTGGGCGGCGTAGAGGCGCGACGCCTCGGCGTAGATGCTCTCCGGCCACTTCTGGATGATCTCGAGGTAAATCTCGCTTGCGGCGGCGTGCTTGCCCTCCGCCCGGCGCAGACGTTCCGCATCGCGGTAGCGGACGAAGTCCTCGCCGTAAAGGTCCATTTCCGCCAGGCGCTCGGCCTGCCGAAGGAGCCCTTCGAGGCGACGGATCAGGGCTTCCTGGTCGTAGGCGAACTGGCGGGCGTAATCGAGGGCGAAGCGGAAGCACTCGACGGCCTTGGCGAACTCTTTGCGTGCGAGGAGCGCCTTGCCGCACCCCTCCGCCGCCCGGACCAGCGCCACGCCGCCGGCCTTGCCCGCCATCCAATCGAAGATCACCAATGCGTCGTACGGTTTGCCGAGCGCGAGTAGCGCGTCGCCCGTCACCAGGTAACAGTCGGCATGGTCGGGGTTGTAGGCGTCGCGCGGCTCGACGTAGGGACGGACGAAGTCGAGCGCCTTGTCGGGCGCCTTGGCGTCCAAAGCGACTCGGGCAACGAGGGCGTCGACCCGCGGCAACTCGCGTGCGGCCGCGCGGGCCGAATCGTCATCCCCCTTGGCCTGCTTCGCGAGCGCCCGCCGCAGGTCCGCCAGCATCGGCACGGCCCGGCGATGGTCGCCCTTCTCGACCAGGGCGGCGCACTGCTCGACCGCCTGGTGGATCGCTTGGGATCGGAGCGTGGTCTCCTCGGGGGAAGGCGGCGCGGGAGCGCGCCGCTTGGGGGCAGGCTCCGCTCGGGACAAGTTTGGAATAAACGGCGAAAGGCACGCGGGGGGAAGGGCACGGTAGGGAACGTGACCCGCCGCGGCGGGCTCGAACGGCAGGCGGGGGAGAGTAAAGCACTGGCGGACAAGCCGCCAGTGCCACCCGGCTCAAAAGGCAGGCGGGGAGAGCACGGCCGGGCAAGACCGGCCGTGGCACACAGGCGCGGCGGGGATATCACCGTCGGCGTGTCCCGGCGCGCCGGGACTAAACGTAGACGGCATCCCCCCGCGGTGCGGGGGGCTCAGGCG
>JBAUDW010000053.1:0-7283 GCA_049678285.1 Phycisphaerae bacterium | reverse complement strand
GCGGGGATATCACCGTCGGCGTGTCCCGGCGCGCCGGGACTAAACGTGGGCGGCATCCCCCCGCGGTGCGGGGGCTTGAACGGCGCGCGGGGGGATTCCCCCTCAGGGGAAAAGGGGACATTCTACTTTTTCGCCTCCTTGCGAGGGCGGCCACGGGGCCGAAGGGTGAATTCCAGGCCCAACCGCCGCGCCGTCACTCCTGCGCATGCGCGAAGAGCGGCAGGGGCGCGCCGTTGGGCTTGGGCATTTGGTCCCAGATGCGGCCGTCCAGGACGCGTCCGGCCTTTTTCTTGTCCACCCCGCCCCACTGTTTGAAGAAGAAGGGCACGCCGGCTTTGCGGCAGCGGTCGCGGACTTGGAGAACCCACTGGGGCTTCATGGGGCGGGCGCCAGGCCCGGATTCGCCGCCGACAACCACCCAGTCTATGCCTTCAAGGTCCAGGCGCGGAATGGGGTTGAGCAACGGTTCAAGTGAAAGGAACTTGACGGCCGCACGGGTTTTTCGGAGATGATCGATGCGGGAGGTGCAGTCCGCATTCTCGACCGTGACGCCCATCCAGATGTTGGCCGCCCAGGGAAGAACGGGATCAAGTTCCACCACTCGCTCGGAGCGCTTTGTAAGGATCTGATAGCAGTGCCATCGGGCCTGGTGCATGGCGTCGAAGACCTTATGAATGAAGTCCAGGGGGACGTCTTCGTGGAAGAGGTCGCTCATGGAGTTGACGAACACCATTTGCGGCTTCTTCCAGGTGAGCGGCAGCCGAAGGGTGCGGGGATGAAGGGCGACCTTGAAGCCGCGACGATAGTTCGGCTGGCCCATGGCCTGGAGACGGAGGGCCATGCGCTCGGCGTAGCAGTTCTGGCAACCGGCGCTTGTCTTCGTGCACCCCGTGACCGGGTTCCAGGTGGCCTCGGTCCATTCGATGGCGGAGTTTATGCCCATTCAGATGTTCCTCAGGAGATGGTCCGCAATTCTCAAGGCAATGGGGGCCCCCCTCGCGTTGCCGGCCGCGAAGAACAGTTGAAAAAGCGGTGAACGCCGCGAGTTGCGGAATACCGTGGGTTTCTGGCACACCCCTGCAAATATAGCTTGCAGGCGTTCCCGATAAAATTCGCCGATCTGGCGAAAGTTGCACCTCTTCCGTATGACTTTAAGAGGTTTCCCAAAAATAGTGTTCCGTCTGCTCGTGGAATAGAACCTCTCAAACCACTCCTCTGTACCGAACACATCGGTCAGGCGGTCCCAACATGCTTTTTGGGGGTCTTTTGCCAGGAGTCTGTTTATGGCCATAAGTGGAAAGAGGATCCATACATCAATGGCACGTGTTGAAGCAACGGCTTTAATAGTTGTCCAAGCCACCTCGGTGGCGAAGGGGTCCAGGAACACGACTGCCCTCGTGGTCCGCCAGTTTTCCGCGCGGCAGTATTTTCGCACGAATTTATTGGCATCGTCTTTCACAATTGTGATTGCGCCCGCCTTGCTCTTGTGTTCCTGCTTAAGCCTCGTGAGAGCCCTGACCTTGGCGGGATCCGACTCCACGAAAATATATTTGTGGAACGGAGGTTCGACTTCCAGCGATCGCTTTGCTGAGCCTTTCAGGAAGCGTTGAGGCTCTTCCTCCTCGATATCTGCGAAAATGCCCCGAACCGCAAATTCCCGTTCTCGTTTCTTTCGGTAGCCTGTGCCTGCAAAGGCGTCCAGATAGACGCGCGTGAAGGACTGTTTCTTGAGGACCGTATTATATTTGGACAAATAGGCTGCAAGAATGTTGAGTTTCTTCTCCGTCCAGCCGCTTCCGAAGGCAGGATTGGTACAGTCCTCCGCATTCATTTTTCGCCCCTCTGTGTAGAAGCGTTAAGCAAGGCGGCTTGTTCGTGGGAGATAATTTCGGAACGCCATGCCTGTTTCGCACCAGGGGTCATAGCCACCAACCATTGTCTCCTCACAGAGTCGCGGAAGTCAACGGAAAAACCGGATGGCAACGTTGGCAACGCGGAATGCGGTTTCGCTCACTGTGGCAGGCGACGAAATGGCGGACGGGCTCATTCCGCCCCGGCGACCTGGACGTCGCGGATGCGGAGGGTGGGCATGGCGAGGCCGGGCTCGATGCGGGCGTCGGAGGAGACGGCATCGAGGTTTCCGAGGAGGTCGAAGACGTTGGCGCCGATCATGGCGCTTTCGACGGGGTGAACGAGTTCGCCATTGCGGACGAGGAAGCCGAAGTCGATGCTGGCGGAGATGTCACCGCTCGCGGGGTCCGGTCGGATGTCGCCGCTCTCCAGGTAAATGCCGTCCTGAACTTCGCGCAGAAGGTCGGCCGCCGGCCGAGTGCCGAGCGCCGGCTGAAGGTTCGTCGGGCTGATGCCGCCGGAGTGAGTTCCGTGGCCGGTGTTGCGGGCGCCGGCCTTGCCGGCGGTGTAGGAATTGTGGAGGAGGCTGGCGAGGGTGCCGCGGTCGAGGATCGTGAGCCGCCGGCGGCGCGTGCCCTCGCCGTCGTGTGCGCCGGACCGCATGCCGCGAGGCACGAGCGGGTCGTCCACGACGGTGAGGTACGGGCTGGCGATGCGCTCGCCCAGTTTGCCGCAGAGGTAACTTCGGCCGCGCTGGATGCTCTCGGCATTGGCGGCAGCGACGACGGCCCCCACGAGGCCGTAGGCCGCGAGGGGGCCGAGGACCAGTGTCCGCCGGCCGGAGGCGATGCGTTTCGCGCCGAGGAATCGGCGGGCGCTGCGGACAGCCGCTTCGGCCACCTTTTCGAGCGTGCAGTCGGCCAGGAACCGGCCGAAATCGAAATCGTAGAAGTACCCCACGTCGCCGTTTCTTTTCAGGACGGCCTCGATGGAGGCGTCGATGCGTGTCCCCTCGGTCACCAGCGCGACGCCCGTCGAGGAGGCGAGGGCCCCGTGGCCGACGACCAGGCCGACGTGGCCGGAAAGCAGGGCGTCCGGTTCGAGCGTGCGGCCGGCCTCGAGGTTCGCCGCTGCGATCCGGACGACGTCGGCGACGCCCATTCCGGCGATGGCGTCGTCGAAGCGTCCCTCGATTTCCTCCGCCGGGTCGGGCTGGGGGAGGGCGACGAAATCGGGGTCCGGCGTCGCCTCCTTCGCCAGGGCGACCGCGCGCTCGACGGCCTCGTCGATGTCGCGCGGGTCGGCGCCGCTCACGCTCATGTATCCCATGCCGCCGCGGACGAACGCGCGGACGGAGACGCTTTCGCCCTGACCGGCGTCGGCGGCCTTGATGCCGCTCTTTTCGATCGAGACCTCGATGTCGCGTGCGCTGCCGGCGGCGACGTCGCACCACTCCGCTCCGAGGGCGCGGGCCTTCGCGACGGAGCGTTCGCAAATCCCGAGATAGGCGTTGCCCGGCGTCATCGGTCTCGCTGGCCTCCTACGACGACGTCGCGGACGCGGACGTGCGGTCCGCCGCAGTCCGTCGCCGCCGATTGCCCGCCCTTGCCGCACATTCCCGGCATCTTCATCTCGAAATCCGATCCGACGGCGTCGGCGTTCTTCAGCGTGTCGAGCGTCAGGCTGGAGATGGAAACGTCGCGCAACATTTCGCCGATGCGCCCGTGCTCGATCCGGTGCGCGAGGCCGGCGTGGCAGATGAACTGGCCCTTTTCGACCATCACATAGCCCCAGTGGCCTTCCTCCAGGTAAATGCCCCGCTCGACGCCGCGGATCATCTCCTCGAACGGCACGTCGCCGGGGGCCATGAAGGTGTTCGTCATTCGCGGGATGGGCCGGCAGTCGTAACTTTCAGCGCGGGCGCTGCCGGTCGGCTCGGCGCCGAATTTGGCGGCAGTTTCCAGGCTGTGCAGGAGGCCGACGAATCGGCCGTTCTCGATAATGGGTCGTCGGCGTCCCGGCGTGCCTTCGCTGTCGTAGACGAAGGAACCGAATTCGCCCGGCAGGGTCGAATCGTCGTAGATGGAAACGGCCGGGGCGGCAATCGTCTCGCCGAGGCGGCCTTCGAGGATGCTCTGGCCGGCCCAGACGTGGTCGGCCTCGGCGTTGTGGCCGAGGGCCTCGTGCACCAGCAGGCCCGTGATCGAGGGGTGAAAGATGACGGTGAATCGGCCGGCGGGGGCGGGCCCGGCCCCCAGCAGGTCGAGGGCCTTCTTGGCGGCCCGGACGCTGAACTCCTCCGGCTCGGTCCGCGCCAGCAGTTCCGCACCGCCGGCGATGCCCCGGTTTTCCACGCCGCGCTGAAGCACCCGGCCGTCGGAGGCCACCATGAACGCCGTGCAGACGGCCCGGCACGAGGTGCTCCGGACGCATGTGCCGGCCGTGTTCACCAGCACTTCCTCGCGCAGGCCGTCGGAGTAACTGACGACGGAGTTGACGATCCGGTCGCCGCCTGCTGCGCGCCCCGCGCGCTCGTACTCCATGAGGCGTGCCGCCTTTTCTTTGACGGTCATGGCGGCGGGGTGGATTTCGGGTTCGGCGATGTCCGTCGCCTCGACGGGCTCGACGCGCGCGATCATGGCCGGATCGCTGACGAAGTCTTGAGACGCCCTCGCCAAGGCGAGCGCGTCGTCCAGGCATTGTTCGGCGCGGCGCGGCGCGAGGCTGTCGGCCGATGCGAATCCCCAGCACCGGCCCACGAGGACGCGGACGCCGATCCCGCGGTCCAGAGCGCCCGAGAGTTTGTCCGCCCGGCCGTCCTGGACGAGGAAGCCGGACGCGCGGCGATGGAGGATGCGGACGTCGGCGAAATCGGCGCCCCGCTTCCGCGCCAACTCACAAAGATGTCGGGCGAGGTCTTCCATGGCAATCGGCGCCCCTCAAGCGCCCCGTCTCGGGTCAGTCGGAATGCTTTGGATTCCCCGGCGGAGCGGCCGGCGGGGCGGGCTCAAGCAGCAGCCGCAGCGCGTCGTCGTCCAGGTCGGCAGGAATCGTGTAGATGAACGCGCGCCGCTCATCCTGCGACTTGTCGGTGAACCGGAAGGTTGCACCGTCCATCAGATAGTATCCCCGCGTTTTGTCCTCGGGGATCCCGAATCGGGGATTCCGCGAGGTCGTCTCGGCTGGCGGCTTCCCGGCGCGGTACTCGATTTCGGGGTCCGGCCGGCCCAGCCGCGCCGGGCCGTGCACGAGCGGATTCGTGAAGCGCTGGCCGCGCTCCGCCATCAGGACGAACTGACGGGTGTCCACGCTCACGGGCACCGCCCGCGTCGGCGAAATGTCGAGGGTGAGAACCAGGAAAATCTCCTGGTCGCCCAGCCGCACGTCCGGAAAGTTCGCCACCTGATCCACGCGATCGATGCGCACCACGCGGATCGTCACATCGTCCGACCGGAACACGTGCCCGCGCTTCAGTGCGGCACCCGGCAGTTGCCCGGGAGCGCCCTCTTCGACCACTTCCTGCGGCTCGCCGGGGAGCGGCCCCTGCGCGACCCTCGTCCGCCACCGGACATATTCCCATCGGCGGTACCAGTGGTAATAGAGCATGTCGTCGGCGTCGGGCTTCCCCGCCGCGTGGGCGCCCGGCGGATACACGTTGCCGTACCGGTTGAACACCCGGCGCTCCTCCCCCCCGAGCGGACCGCCCGAAAGGTAGCCGAAGAGCGCCAGCGTCCCCCGGTCCCAGCGGAGCCACAGCCGGTCGCCCTCCGTCACCATGTTGTTCTTGCCGTCGTATTGGAACGGGGAGTATCCGAGGATGCTAAGCGGCATCGGGAGCATCTGAACCAGCACCAGGCAGAGGCCGACGGCCAGGTACCCCGCGGCGAAGCCGAGCACGCCTCCGCCGAGGCTGTCCGCCAGGGACGGAAAGGCCGACTCGTTCTTGAAGAGGGTCTCCGCCAGCACCCGCAGGCCGAGGAACACGACGCAGAAGATCGCCCACAAGGCCAGCGCGTCGGCGGCGTAATACCATACGGTCCGCGGATTGTCCGCGCCGAGCAGGCCCGCCGCCGGACCGAACAGGCCGAAGGCTACCGCCCCCGCCAGGACGCATGCCGCCAGCGTCATCCCCGCGCGGAAAAGACCATGAACGGCACACATGTACATCACGGCGGCCGTGCACGCGAGCGCCAGGATGTTCAGGATCACCAACATGGGTTTCCCCTTTTAGGTCTGCTTGACGGCCCGGAGTACTTCCTCGATGCTGGTGCGTCCGGCGATGACCAGCGCGAGGCCTTCTTCCTGGAGGTTCTGCATCCCGCTCTTCCTGGCGTGCGCGCGGATGTCGGCCACGTTGGCCCCCCGCCCGATCATCGCGCGGGTTTCGTCGTCGATCACCATCAGTTCGAAAAGGCCCGTCCGGCCGGCGTAGCGGACGTTGTTGCAGCGCGGGCAGATGACGGGCTTGCCTTTTTCCACCGCGATGCTCTTCGGCGGCCGGTACAAGACGTCCACGTGCTGGCTCGCCAGGTTCGCCTTCCGCAGGAACTCCGGATTCGGCCGGTAGGCCTCCTTGCATACCGGGCAGAGGTCCCGCACCAGGCGTTGATTCACCACCAGCGAGAGGCCGACGGCCAGCGCCTCCGGCGAGGGAACGAGCGCGAGGAGCCGCGACAGCGCCTGGTCGGCGTCGCTCGCCCGCAGGCACACCAAAACCGTTTGCTGCCGCGACGCTTCGGCCAGCACGGCCGCCACCTCCGGCGACGAAAGCGAATCCACCGCCACCACGTCCGGCGCAAGCCGCAACTGCCCGCGCACCGCCTCCGCCGCCGACGCGCCGTCCTCCTGGTTCAGTGCCATGTGCTGAACGTTCTCCACCTCGAGGTCGACGTGCGGCCCGAACGCCACGACCGTGTTGATGTACCGGTCGAAGTGCCTCAGGCACGCGTGCAGCGTCGTCGTCAGCCCGGAGTTCTTCGGCGCCGACACCAGGACGATGCCCGGCCGCTTCGCCATCGCCTCCGAGAGCGTCTGAATCTGCTCGCCCGACAAGCCGAGGTCCCCGAGCGTCATCCGGCTGCCGGCCAGGTCGATGATGCGAACGGCGATCTGCTCGCCTTGGACCGACCCTTGGGTCTTGACGCGCAGTTCAAACGTCTGGCCGCCGACCACCGCCCGCGCGCGGCCTTCCTGGGGCTTGCGGGTTTCTTCCGGGTTCAGGCCCGCCAGCCGCTTCAGCGCGGCCGGAATCTGCTCTGCCACGGGTCCCTCCGGGTCGCCGCCCGAGATCACTTTGTCGGCGACGCGCAGGCGCACCTGTGCCTTCCCTCCGCGCATGAGCACCCCGATGACCGTCGCGTGGCGTACGATGGCGTCGAAGAAAATCCGCTCGACCTCCTGGGCGCTCTGGCGCTGCACCTCGTTCGCCGCGG
>JBAUDW010000052.1:0-2936 GCA_049678285.1 Phycisphaerae bacterium | reverse complement strand
CGCGAAGGCGTCGACGTCGCCGCCGCTCGCGGCGCCGTCCGCATCCTCAGCCTCACGCCGGCCGGCAAGCGGACCATGAGCGCCGCCGACTTCGTCAACGGATACGCCATCGAGCCGGGCGCACGCTTCGCGTCCGCCAGAGAGGGCGCCTCGTGATTGACCGGGCCGTCATCGTTTTGAACAACCTCGCCGTCCGCCTTCGCCGCACCCGCTCGAAGCCCGGCGAGGTGCTCGTCCTTTTCTCCCGATGCCTCCAGCGCTCCGCCTGCGACGCCAACGTCACCGACGACCTCGCCAACTGCCGGCGTTGCGGCCAATGTCTGGTGACTCGCTTTCTCGAACTGGGCGAGCGGTACGGCGTCCAGGTGTCCATGGCGACGGGGGGCCGCCTCGCCGCCGAACGCGCCGCGGATGCGTCGGTCAAGGCCATCGTCGCCGTCGCCTGCGGCAAGGAACTCCGGGCCGGCATTTTCGCCTCGCTGCCCAAGGCGGTCCTCGCGCGCTCCATCGAATGGCCCTGCGGCCCGTGCAAGGACACGATCATCGAGTTCCGCGAGGTCGAAGAGGCCGTCCGGTGGTTCCTCCGGTGACGCCCGCCACGCCGTCCGCCCGCAGCGCCGCTCTCGATGCCCTTCGCCGCACCCGGAAAACGCGGACCTTCCTCCGCGACGCCCTCCACGCCGTCTTCGAGGAAACCTGCCTGGAGCCGCGCGACCGCGCACTCGCCACCCAGTTGGCCGCCGGCATCGTCCGCCATCGTCGCACGCTCCGCCTGTTCGTCAGCCACGCCCGCGGCAAGGGACGCCGCGCCACGACGATCCAGCCCGACCTGCTCGCCATCCTGGAACTCGGGGCGTTTCAACTGCTGTTTCTCGACCGCGTGCCGGACTATGCGGCGGTCAACGAGGCCGCCCAGGCCGCACGACGCACCGCGCGCGGAAAGAAGTCGGGCGACAAGGCCGCCGGCTTCGCCAACGGCGTCCTTCGCGGCGTCCAGCGCCTCATCGCCGGCCACGACCCCGATGGGCTTCCCGCCCCGGATGCCGTGCCGCACCCGGACGGCGGCGTCGTCCGCCTCCGCGAGGCGGTCCTCCCCGATCCGCGCGAGGATCGCGCCGCCTTCCTCGGGGCCGCCTACTCCTATCCCGATTGGCTCGTCGCGCGCTGGCTCGACGCCTTCGGCGACGAGGCGGAGGCGATCTGCCGGTGGAACAATCGCCGGCCTCGCCTCTTCGCACGCGCCAATCCTTTGCTCCACGATCCCGCGGAACTCCTGCGGACGCTCGAGGCCGAAGCGCCGGGCGCCGATGGACTGCATGCCCACCCGAAACAGGGTGGGCATGCCACCCGCGAGCGAAAGTCCGGGTGGCATGCTCACGCTGTGCCGTTGCGTGAGCATGCAACGGCGCCGGGCCCACGTCCGCTTTGCCTCGACGTTTCGGATCTGGACCCGGCGCGACTCGACGCGCTCCTCCGCGATGGAAGCCTCACGATCCAGGACCCCTCGGCCATGGCCCCCGTCGAGGCGCTCCGCCCGGAACCGGGCGAAACCGTCCTCGACCTCTGCGCGTCGCCGGGAACCAAGACGACGCAAATCCTGGAGGCCATGCGCGGCGAGGGTCGTATCGTCGCCTGCGACCGCAGCCCGGAGAAACTCGATCCGCTCCGGCAGATGGCCGCGGCGCGCGACGCGAAGAACCTCACTCTCTGCCTCGTGGACGACCTCGGCCGGGCGGCCCCGGCGGAAGGATTCGATGCCGCCCTCGTCGACGCCCTGTGCTCCAACACGGGCGTTCTCGCGCGCCGCGTCGAGGCCCGTTGGCGTCTTCGGCCGGCCGACCTCGAGGAATTGCCCTGCCGGCAACTGGAACTCCTCGTCCTCGCGGCTTCCCGCGTTCGCCCCGGCGGCCGAGTCGTCTATTCCACCTGCAGCCTCGAAGCGGAGGAGAACGAAGGCGTCGTCCGCGCCTTCCTGGAGGCCCATCGTCCGTGGCGTCTGGCCGCGAGCGAACGACTCCTCCCCGCCGCCGACCACGACGGCGCCTACTGGGCCCTCCTGAAAAACGGTGTCAGGAACCGTTTTTCGAGAAACGGTTCCTGACACCGTTTTTTCGCTCGTTGTGTGGCACGGCCGGGCTTGTCCGGCCGTGTAAGGCGCACGGCGGGCATTCTTTATGAGCCGCGGAGCGGCGATTGACGGTAGCCACGGGTGCAAACCCGTGGAACGCGAGGGTCCACAACATCCCCTCATTTTTTCTTGAGCCCCGGCAGGGGCGATTGAATCAATCCCACACGGAGCGCGGATCGTATTCGATGCCGTGACGCTCCAGGAGCGACAGAAACTCCTCTTCGAACGTCTGTTTCCGGTGGTGCGATTCCTGATTCGCGATGTACTTTTTGACCTGCTCTGCGTTGGACTGGCTCACGCGGAACGCCGCGTACCCGTTCTGCCAGGCGAAGTCCTGCTCGGCGGGGAAGGTCTTGTGAACCCAACCGGAAGAGAGGCTCTTCCAGGTGCGCATCGCGTCGGTAACGGCGACGTCGGTGCGCAGCAGGATCAAGCCGTGGACGTGATCCGCCGTGCCGCCGACCTGGAGAGCGCGGCCGAATTCTTCGCGGGCGATGCCGCCGAGGTATTCGTGGAGGCGCGTGCGGAAGGATTCGTGGATCGTCGGGCGTCGGTCTTTCGTGCCGAAGACGGCGTGGACGAGGAGGTTCGAGTAGGTATGACCCATCAGGCGGTCCTTTCAATAGCCCCTCCAGGGCTCCGACAACATAACATAAATGGATGGATTTGCGGCGCTCTTTTCCACGGGCTTGCGAACTTTTTGCATCTACGCGGCGGAGGTGGCATGGGCATTTCTCCACGCATGGTAGAAGATCATCTTCCCGCGGCCCCAGAGGGCGACGCGGAAGTGGGTCCGGACCCAGCCCGG
>JBAUDW010000051.1:0-2635 GCA_049678285.1 Phycisphaerae bacterium | reverse complement strand
CCCATAAACACCGCAAGCGGTATGTGCGCCGTTCCGCGCAACACACCGCTCCGACTATAGTATACCACACCTTCGGCGGGCTGTCGAGCCAGTCAGCCGGGAAAATCCCTTTGTCGCCCGCCCAAATCTATAACCTCCCACCACACAGCAACATAGGTCCAAAGTAACACTCCAGCCAAGTGAAGCGGAAAAGACAAATGGTAAGAAGTCAACCCCAATCCTGGGCAAGAAGGGCGGCCGCACTACGCCGCATTGATCGGGCGCGGCCCACGACGAAATCACTCCAGCGAAGTCACCACCGCCGACCGAGAGGAAAGCTGAATTAGGTTTGGCGTCCCTGGAATTCCAGGAGGATTCAGCCTCCATCCGGTCGTGGCGCCAACAAGTAGCGGCGCGGTCGGCTAACACAGACGTGAAGAGTCCGGGGTTTTTCGGGGCGGGGGGCAATGGTTCCGAGGGGGTCTGAGCGGGGTGGGCGGCCACGATCCACGAATCCTCAAGACGAGGGGAGGATTTTTTCTTCGGGGGCGTTTTTTTCTTGACTTCTTATGAATTGTATATATACTATTTATATAGACCTGCACGTGGGCGGGTCGTCTCTTGGCATGGAGGTGTCTTATGGCTCACGCGAATTCTCTGTACTTCGAGCACCGAACTGCATCTTTGTTGCGGCGTATCGGCAAGGTCGGCCCATTCGTGGGGGCGAGCTTGAACTGTGTCCGCCACCGCTGCGGGAATCCCCGCTGCCGCTGTGCGCGCGGGGAGGGGCATCCGTCGTGGCGGCTCACGTTTAAGGGCAAGAATCAGAAGACGGTGTCGGTGTATGTTCCGGTGGGACTGCTCAAGGAGGTTCGCCAATGGGTCAAGAATTATCGGGCGTTCAAGAAGCTCGCCGCCGAAATCTCCGCTGCGCAGCTCGCGCGCGTGCGGCTCTACGTGCGCGAAAAGCGCCGCGGGATACGATAGGGCTGGGCGAGCACTTCCGCCGGATGGCTCGGCGGCTTTTTCCCCCGATTGACCTCGTGGCTGCGGGCTCTGCCGGACCGCCGCGACCGGGAAGCGTGCGATTATTCGAACGCGGCTCTGGTGTGGACGGCTATCCTGATGTACGCGGGGCGGGTGGGTGCTCGGCGGCAGATCAAGTATTTGCTGGACACTGAAGAGGTGCGGAGGCGTCTGGCCGCTCTCTGTGGCGGCGAGGCTATTCCGGCGGTTCCGCACGGAGACACCGTCGATGACTACCTGGCGAGCGTTGCTCCGGCGGCGCTGGGGGCCATTCCGCAGGCGATGGTGCGGGCGTTGCTGGAGACACGGCGGCTCGAGCCGTTTCGCCTGCTGGGGAAGTACTACCTGTTGACCATCGACCTGAGCGGTCACCTGTACCTGGGGGACACTGCGTCGGCCTGGACCGCAGGCTGCCTGACGCAGCAAGCCGACGACGGACGTACGCTGTACTATCGCCCTGTTTGCGAGGCGAAGCTCATCACCCACACCGGCCTCGCCCTCTCCGTCGGCAGCGAGTTCGTCGAGAACCCGCCAGGCACAGACCCGGCAAAGGACACTCAGGACAGCGAACTGCCCGCCGCCGGGCGGCTCGCCCGGAACGTCAAGAGTACCTTCCCCGGGTTCGCCTTTTGCACCCTGCTCGACTCGCGCTACTGCAATAAGACCGGCTTTGCCATGTGCCGCAAGAACGCCTGGCGCTTCATTATCACCCTCAAGGAGGGTGTCCTGCCGTCCGTCTGGAGCGAATTCCAAACTCTGCGGGAACTCGTCCCGCAGAACCGGCGGCGAGTCATCGTCAACGACATCACCTATGACTACACCTGGGTCAATGACATCCAGTACGGAGAATACAAACTCGACGTCCTCGAATGCCGCTTTACCGACTCCGACGGAGACCATCGCTTCGTCTGGGTGACCGACATCGCGGTTACGGCGAAAAACTGTCACTCCCTGGCACAAGAAGGAGGACGAAACCGCTGGAAAATTGAGAACGAAGGCTTTCGCACGCAGAAGCACGGGGGCTTCGAGATGGAGCACGCCTACGCCAAGCGACCCACGTCGGCCAAGAACTTCTACCTCCTCCTCCAAGTCGCACACATCCTCAGCCAGATGTTCGAATGCTACTGCCGAGGGAAAAGCCACGTCAAACGAACCTTCGGCTCCCTGCGCAATCTCGCCCGGTTCTTCCTTGAATCCATTCGCCGCGACGCCATTCCTGACTCCGACACGCTCATAGAGTTCCTGAACGAACCCATCCAGGTCCGCCTCGACTCATCCTGACCGACGGCGTCGCTCCGGTCCGAATCCCCCCGCCTTCCCGTGTCTTTCATCACCGACGACTTCGCCCGCGACCTACAGCACGGTCGGGGAATCCCTTCGCCCGCAGTATCCCGCTTGGCTTTGACAGCCGCCCGGCCGCCGCCGCCAGCGACGGACTCTTCACGTCTGCGGCTAACACCCGAATCCAGCGATAGAGGTTTCGGGCGGGGCTTCATGGGATGGCGCGGTCTCTGGTCGTGGACTTGTGAGGGCCGGGACGGCCTTTGAGAAGGCTCGGGTCTGGGCCTGCGTTCGCCAAGAGCAGAATTGGGCTTCGTGAGGCGGTACGCTCCCTGCGTCTCCCCGCGAC
>JBAUDW010000050.1:0-3626 GCA_049678285.1 Phycisphaerae bacterium | reverse complement strand
GAAGCGGTGCTGCAAGGCTGCGGACCACGCTTCGGCCAGTGACGGATCCGCTGCCCGAAGCCATCTCGGGCAGGCTCTCGGGCCATCTCAGGAGGCCCTTGCCTCTGTGGCTCTCCTGGCTGCTCGTCTTCCTCCTGGGAATGGTTCTCAGGCAACTGCTCCTCTTGGCAGCACTGGCTGCTGCATGAACTGAAAGGAATCATTATGAGACCCCACAACCGCGCCGTGTTCAACCGAAACCTCTTCCTTACTGCTGCCGTCGCATGCACGGTCGCTACCTTCGTCCTTCACCCCGAGGTCTTGGCCTTGCTCGTCACGAGAAGCGGCCTTCTCGTGCTTGCCTTCATCGTGGGAGCGGGCTTCTTCGGCGCACTCGGCGTCCGTGAACTCGGCCAGCAGTACCTGCCGGGCCATGCATGGCCATGGTACATCCGGCCGGGCGGCTGGTTCTTCGTTCCTGTCGCCCTTTTCTGCGTCACGCTCCTGGGCGGCATCGTCTACCTGGCAGCGGTGCACATCACAGGGCAACGGCCCATCGAACCTCAGGCCCTCGGCGCGCTCTTCCTGGCTGCCCAACTGACCTGGATCGTGGTGCTCGACTGGCCTTCCACCGACAGGCAGCAGCACCGTGTCAGTGAAAAGTCCGGCGGGGGCCGGCGTTCTTTTTCGTGGCCAGGCCGGGACGATGCTTCGGAGGAAGAAAGATGACCCCGCAGCCCCAGGCAAGTTACGCCGTCAACTGTCCCTACTGCGGCTCTTACCTCCAAGTCGGCAACCCCCGGCCGCGGGAGGTGCCGGCACGGGTGCTCTTGGACGAATTCGGCTGGTTCGAGTGCAGCCCGCGGATCTGCCACAAATCTTGGATCGAGTGCACCGATTGCGGCTGCCACCTGGCCGTCCTTTTCATCTACGCTTCTGAAGAGGTCCTTCAGGAGCTTAACATAGACAGGATGCCGCCGTTCTGAACAGGAACCATGAACCAAGTAAGGAGCCCCACAATGTCTCAAGCCGACACTCAGACCAACAAGCCCGTTAAGACGTTCCGCGCCGGGGGCGTGGAAGCAAGCGTCTGGGAAAATGAATCCCAGCAGGGCGACCGTAAGACCATCCTCCAGAGCGTCAGCATCCGGAAGCAGTACAGGGACAAAGAGGGCAACTGGAAGGAGTCGAGTTCGTTCTTCCCCAAGGACATGCCACACCTCATCCTCGTCGCCCAAAAGGCCTTCGAGTTCGTGGCGCTGAATAAGAGCGCGGACGAGGACGTGCCCGTCTAACCAGCCGCCCATCCCATCTCGGCCAGCGTGAACCCGTCAGCAGCCCTGCTGGCGGGTTCGCTTTTTCTGCCTACGCCGCCGCAAGCGCTTCCTGCTGGGTTCCCTGCCCTGTCTCTTGCTCCCGCTCTGAGACAACCGCCTCGATGATCTCGCCGGCTGTACCGCGGATTCGTTCCAGCGATTCAAGGAGTGTTGTCTTGCTGCCTTGGTACAGTTGCATGTAATCGCTACTGGCTGTGCCGCACTCCAAGCCTATAGCCTGGCACACGACAAATGCTACCGCCTCCGCCTCTGTCTCGCGGACCGTCTTGCTCCGCTCTGTCTTGCCCTGATGAATCGCCTCGTGGGCCAGTTCATGCACCAGCGTTGAGAACTCCTCAGCCGGAGCCATATCTTCCCGCAGGAAAATCTTCCCGCCGGCAGAAGCGCCCTGTGCAGACCCGATCCGGTTGGTGTACTCAAGACCGATGCCCCGGCTTGCGGCAAGGTCTTTCAGTCGCGACAAATGCTCCGCTGGATCGCCGCTCACTCTTGCGAACTCAGCCAGCGGCTCCCCGTCCGTTTGACTGACGTCGAAGACCGCCGCCGACTTGAACGCCAACACCTTGTCGGTCTCATCATCCCTCTGCTCTGCCTTGTCCTCTCGCACTTCTCGCCTCTTTCTCTTGCGATAGGTGATCGGCGCGAGAATCCTGATTGCCCGCTCGCCTTGCTTCACTTGCCTGCCGAGACGCTGCCACGTCCGGTAGCCCGCCACTCGCGTCGCGTCACTCCGTTGCAACACGATCAGAATCACATTGCCGAGGCTGTACCGATGGAACCTTCCGAGCATCGCCAAGTATGCTGTCAGGCTTTCGCTGTGACCGTCGTCCAAGGCCCATGCCAACTCCTCGATCGCCTGTGAAGCCATCCTCTTTACTTCTGCGGATTTCATTTTCCTCACCCCCGTTCAGACAGCGTTGTTGTGCGCACGGTAGTCAGCCGCCAGGTCTGCCTGGACATCGCCACAAATTTTGTCGCACCGACCGCAGTAGATGCCGTCGATCTCTTCCTCGCCTTTCTCAGTTCCACACAATGGACACGATCTCATTCTGCCACCTCATGAACCTGCCTCTTCCGGGCAGGCTCAGCTCGGGAAAAGGCTGAGCCTGCCTCAGGGCATGAATCAGAGATTCCACTTGTATTCACCTGCCATATCGCGGGATAGTGCTTCTTGCACCATTTGAAAGGAGCACAAAATGGCGAAGATCGACCTAAAGGAACTCGCTCGGGGGTTTGCCCTGCTGTCCGAGCCCACCCGCCTGGGCATCATGGCGCTGCTGGTGAAGGGGCCGAAGAACGTCACAGCGCTGTGCAAGGCCCTGAAGAAGAAACAACCCGCCGTGAGCCACCACCTCGGCCTACTGCGAATGGGCCGCTTGGTCAGCAGCAAGCGCCAGGGCAAGTCCGTTGACTACGGGGCGGACAAGGCCAAAATGAAGGCACTGGCGGCCGGGCTGGCGAAACTGATGCCGAAGTAGACGCTCGCGCAAGCCGAACTCCCGCTGAGCCATTTGAGGCCGTCACATTCGAGCCGGGCGGAACCAATGTCCCCGGACGCCGCCTGGCGTGCCGTGCAGCCTGGCAGACGGTCAAGGCATTGGTCCTTGCTTCCTGCCCTTTTCCGCCCACCATTCTGCCTGCCGCACCATCCCGCAAGCCGCTCAATTTTTTTCAAAAAAGTACTTGCGCGAACATCCGACGTGCGCTATCCTTGACTGTAGGAACAAGATCAAGGAACCAACAGTAAAGGAGAAAGAGATGAGACTCGGAACGCGAAAAGTCGTTGTGCTGGGTCTTGTGGCAGCAGTCTTCCTCATCGCCAACACCATGCTCGTGGCGGACTGGCTCAGGGAGAAGGGCATCGTCGACTTCGCCACCGGCATCCGGAAAGACTTCCTCACCGGAACAGCCATCACCATCATCGTGGTCCTGCTCATTCTGTTGGTCAGGCCGCGAATCGAAGGTGGCATAGCGGCGAGATGGCTTGGACGCTGCCCGGTCTGCGACCATCGCCTGCTGGGTCGAGCGACCTATTGCAGCGAGTGCGGGAGCAAGGTGTAGGTCAGAATGCCCGGTGCCTACCTATTTGCGGTTGTCATGCGGCAACCGACGTCATTCAGGCACCGGTAATGTGAACCGGTGTCCGTGAGAAAAGACGGTTGTCGCGACAACCCGGACGGCCATTTCGGGCACTTTGGAGCGATTCAGGCGGTATCGCCAAAAATACGTAAGACAAGGAGGCGACTGTAATTACAGTAACAGCAAGAACTTGCGGCAAAAGGCTCAATAGAATTACAAAACCGGTGCTCT
>JBAUDW010000049.1:0-17017 GCA_049678285.1 Phycisphaerae bacterium | reverse complement strand
TCCTCCACAGTTCGCGTTCCATGATCGGCTCCTTTCCTGGCGGGAACAGGCGCCATTATGAACGCGAACTTCTTTATGCGCAACCCCTTACGTCCCAGGGCGCAAAAAGTTCTTGCGCCCGTGGCTAACATCAAACGTGCCTTCGGCACTCCAGTGTGAAACATCCCAAAGGCTCGGGGGAAAAGACTCTTGCCAACGGCGGCCGCTCTGGGTATTATGCCCGTGTCAATCTTGATACCCGCGGAGAGGAGGTGTAAAGAGCCCTATGCTGAGAATTCGTGCGAGAGGCAACGAAAGCGTCGAGCAGATGCTCAAACGCTTCAAGAAGTTGTGCGAAAAAGAGGGTCTCACCAAAGAGGTCAAGCGCAACAGTTACTACGAGAAGCCCAGCGAGCGGCGGCGGCGCCAGATGCGCAAGGCCGTTCGGCAGGCCCTGCGCAAAGAGACCGAGCCTCGTCGCTAACCCCCCTCCCCTGTGGCCTGCAAAGCCGCCTCGCCACAGGCGACTCGACGGGGCGCCGTGGGCGACTCGACGGGGCGAGGCGAGCAGGGGGGCTGTGCGTGCGAGTCTGAGAGGCAGCATGGTGAAGCCCCAGCCTGTGGTTACCGAAGGCCTCACCAAGGTCTACAAGGACTTCTGGGGACGCCAAAAGGTTCATGCCCTCGTCGGGCTCGATCTTGCCCTTGAGCCGGGCGAGGTCTTCGGCCTGCTGGGGCCCAACGGCTCCGGCAAAAGCACGACGATCAAACTGCTTTTGGGGCTGATTTTTCCAACCGCCGGCACAGCGAGGGTCCTCGGTCATACGCCAGGAACTCCCGCCGTCAACCAGCGGATCGGCTACCTGCCCGAAGAGTCCTACCTCCACCGGTTTCTCACTGGCGAGGAGACGGTGGATTTCTACGGGCGCCTGTTCGGCCTCGGTCGGCGCCAGCGCCGCCGACGCACCGCCGAACTCCTCGACCTGGTCGGGCTGGATCATCGCGCGCGCCTCCGCCAACTTAAGGAGTATTCCAAGGGTATGAGCCGACGCATCGGCCTCGCCCAGGCGCTCATCAACGATCCGGAACTGCTGCTCCTCGACGAACCGACAACGGGTCTCGACCCCATCGGCACCCGCGAGATGAAGGACCTCGTCCTGCGCCTGAAGGAGCAAGGCCGGACGATTCTTCTGTCCTCCCACCTTCTGGCCGACGTCCAGGACGTGTGCGATCGCATCGGCATCCTCGCCCGCGGCGAACTAAAGGAAATCGGCCGCGTCCGCGACCTCCTTCTCGTCAAGGACGTCTTCCAACTCCGCGCCAAGGGCGTTTCCGCCGAGGCGGCCGAATCCATCGTCGCCGCCGCCCGATCCGCGGGCGCCGATGTCCTCACCGCCGACCACCCAACCACCACGCTTGAAGACCTCTTCCTGCGCGTCATCCGCGCCGAGGCCGAGCGCCGGAACGCACCGCATTCGCCGGGCGGGCGCCAGACTGACCATCCGCCCCACGGGGCCGGCGAGAATGAATAGCCCCACGACCACGCCCCCCGATTCACGCCGCCTCGCCCCGTCGAGTCGCCTGTGGCGCCCCGCCGCCGCGCCGCGCTCCCCCTGGCCGTTCCGGCGAACCTGGGCCGTCGCCCTCCTCACTTTCCGCCAAGGGTTGCGGATGCACCTCTGGATCATGGCCCCCCTGGCCATCCTCGTCTTCATCGCCGTGGACTGGTCCTCGCCGCGCTTCGACCCCGTCTTCGACACCATTCCCGCGGCGGTTGGCACGGCCCTGTTTATCATGACCGCCCTGGCAGTCGTCGTCGGAGTTTTCTTTGCCACCTATTCCATTCCCGCCGAGGTCGAAACGCGCGTCGCCTACACGCTTATCACCAAGCCCGTAGGCCGCCTCGAACTGGTCGCCGGTAAGACGTTGGGCATGTCCCTTCTGCTGCTGGCGATGCTCGGAATCATCTGGGCGGGGGCCTACGCCTACTTCGTCGCTCGCGGCTCGGACGTCCAGGCCCTCGCGGAACAGCGGCGCAAAGAGGTCCTCCCTCGCGCCCGTTACGAAGCCGACCTCAACGCCCTTGAGGCCGTGGTTCAGCGCGGCCCGCTCCTGACCTACCGCTACCGCCGGCCCGACAGCGGGCCCGACATTGAAATTCACCACCCGGCCGGCACAGCGCCCGACGGCAACGTCCGCTGGATCCTGGGCGACAGCGGCACCCGCCTGCGATGGAACCTCGCCGCAACACCGCTGCGCTCGTGGATCAATCTGTACCTCGCCTTCCAGGTCGCCGCCCAGACCGCCGATGCCGCGCGAGGCGCCTTTCGCCTCAACCTTCAGGCACGAGAGGCCGGCGACGAGGTGACCGCCCGCGAGGCGTTCGGCGTCGGCATGCAGAAACTGCGCGACGCGGCCGACGCCTGGGACCGCGCCGCTCGCCTGTGGGAGAACTACTCCCGGGCACTCGCCCAGAGCCCCCCCCCTGCCCCGGCCAATGCGTTCTACCGCCGGATCGCTGCTTCCATGGGAAATGCCGCCGAGGCATTCGCCAGGCTCCCCGCGGATCTGACGGAGGAGAACCTGCCCGAATCGATCGCTCGCATCCCCGACTTTCGCCTTCCGCCATGGCAGGCTCAACTGATCCTGGACCTCGCGGTCCGCGCTCCCCCGGAAGCGCCCGACCAGCCGACGCCCATCACCCTCCAGGTCGTTCCCCTGACGCTCGGCGGCGGCCAGGGCGCCGAAGCCGTGCCCGATACCGAGGCGGCCCGATACGCCCTGGATCTGGAAATCGCGGGCCCCCAAACTCTAACCCTTCCCCTCATCTTGTCCGAATCGGAAACGCCGGGCGACGTCCTTCGGCTCCCGGCCCGGGGCGACCTTCGGCTCGAACTGCGCTGCCGCGGCCCGGGCCATCTCGTCGGCCTCAAGCCCGCCGCCGTTCGCCTGGTCGGCCCCGCCGACGAAACGGTTCAGGGACCCAAGGAGTCCGAACTCGTCTCCGAATCCTTCCGCCACAGACAATGGATCGGCGGCGGGGCGGCGGAGCCCCGCCAGATGGCTGTCTTCCGCTTCAAGGACATCCCCCGCGAGATTTTAGGCATCGGCGACGTCCCTGTGGAGGTGGACTTCACCCTGGCCGCCTGGAGTCCAACCACCCTGGAAACCACGGCCCGAATCACCTTCCTGAAGCCCGGCGAGGATGACTCCGTTACCATCCTCTTCACCCCTGAAATGCACCATTCGTCGCTTCTGTACCTTGACCGAAAGTTTTGGAACGGCGGACCGTTGGAAGCACGCCTCGAATGTCTGACCAACGAGGACTCGTTCGGCCTTTTGCCCGAGAGCGTGCGTCTGCGGCTCGACGGGGGACCCTTCGCCCTGAACTTCGCGAAGGCCGCGCTCCAGGTCTGGCTCTTCGGCACCGTCCTCGCCGCCGCGGGCGTCTTCTTAAGCACCCGCTTCTCCTGGTTCGTCAGCATCTTCGCCGCCATCACCTTCTTCATCGTCTGCATGTCGCGTCAGTTCATTCTCAGCGCCACTCCGGTCGGCGAGGCGGCTCGCGAACTGGAGTCCCGCGCCGGCGAATCCTCCCTCTGGACCTGGCTCACGGGATTCTTCGTCCCCCCCATCCCGAACTTGCGGTCCCTGCTCCCCGATGAAAGCATCGGCCTTGGAGAGGTGCTGCCTCTGACCTCCCTTGCGACGACTCTCGGATGGGCCGCCCTGTTCGTCTTCGTCACGGTCCTTCTCGGCGCCTATCTGTTCAGAACCCGGGAGGTGGCTGGATGAGCGATCCGCGCCCGGCTCAAATGCCCCCTGCCCCCAGCGAATCCTTGCCGCCCCCTCCAGCCGGCCGACGTCGCGACCTCTGCATCACTGTCCTCTATGCCCTCGTGCTCGTGGGGATCCTCGCCGGGCTCGTGCATCCCCTCCGCCGCCACATCGAAAGCAAACGCCAGGCTCTTCTCGGCCGCCACGAATCGCCCGGCTGGCGGCTGGCGCAGGCCGCCCAGTTCGGCATGGCTACCGCCTCGGGAACCTCCGTGCGCATTGTCCCCGGCGCCCCCCCCTTGGAACTGGCCGACCTTCCCGCCCAGGCCGTCACACTCATCCTCGGCGGGTTCCGCGGGCCCTACGTCGTCTGGCTCTGGGTCCAGGCCGAGCAGGAGAAGCAAGCCAACCTCCATTTCGACCTCATTGACCGCTACACCAAGATCGCCGCCCTCCAGAGCGAGTACGCCGAAGTGTGGTCCGATCTCGGATGGAACCTCGCTTGGAACCTCAGCGTCCAGTGGCACTCGCTCGACCGCAAGTACCAGTGGATTCGTCGCGCCGTCGAGTTTCTCCAGGAAGGCAACCGGAAGAACCCCCGCAACGCCGAAATCATGGCCGCTCTCGGTCGCATCTATTCCGGAAAACTCGGCCGCTCCGAGGAGGCCTCCTATTATCGCCCGCGCGTCAGGCAGGATGACGGCCGCAGCACCTTCCTCATCGCCTACGAGTGGTACGACCGCGCTCGCAAGGCCAACGACCGCTACGGCACCTTGGGGGGGGCTCTCTCCACGGCCGTGATCTACAGCCAGGCGTGCCACAACGTTTCCTACTACGCCACCGAACTTACGCAGGACGCTCACGACGCGCTAAGCCAATCCCTCGATGCGCGCCGGGCCGGCGACGATGACGCCGCACGCGAAAAGTTTCTTGACGGCCTCAGAAAACTCGACGAGGCCGTCACCGTCTGGATCTGGGCGCGCGGCGAATGGCAGGACCACGCCGTCCGCTTCGAACGCGAAGGCATCCCAAGCGTGCTGAGCGCCGTCTATCAAAGATTTTACGCTGAGGCCGATGCCAGCGCCCGCCAACTCCGCGAACTCCGCGCCCAATTGACCTACGAGAACCTGCCGGAACTCTTCCCCCGCTTTCAGCGCCCCGACCTGAACGTCTGAGCCCCCTCAGGCCGCCCCCAGGCAGAGCGCCAGCGATTGCCCGCCGAATCCGCTTGATATCTTAATCGCATGCACAATCGACCGCCGTCTCGGGTCAAGCGCCGTGCAATCCAGCCCGATGGCCGGATCCGAATCTGTCAGGTTCGCCGTCGCAGGCACTTCGCCGCGCCGAATCGCCAGCGCGGTCACGGCGACTTCCACCGCCGTCGCCGCGCCCAACAGATGCCCGTGAGACCCTTTCGTCGAGGACACGCTCACCCCTCCGCTCGCCTTGCCCAGGGCGCACCGAATCGCCCGCGCTTCCGCAAGGTCGTTCGTCACCGTCGCCGTCCCATGCGCGTGGACGTAGTCGACCTGGGCCGGGCGGATCCCCGCCCGTCTCATCGCCTCGCACATTAGACGCGCCAGGGTTTCGCCGCTCGCCTCCACGTCGGTCAGGCTCGCAGCATGCGCGCCGGCCGCCCATCCCGTCACCCGCGCCACGACGTCCGCGCCCCGTCGCCCCGCCGACGCCTCCGACTCTAGGACCAGCACCCCCGCGCCCTCGCCGATGGCAAATCCTCGCCGCGTCAGCGAAAACGGCCGTACCGAGGATGCCGGATCCCCGCACGCGTCTGCCAGAACGCCCATCCGCCTATAGGACCCGATGACGAGAGGATGAATCGACGCCTCCGCCGCTCCCACAATCACCGCATCCACCACTCCCCGGCCGATCAGCCGCATGCCCCACACTATCGCATGCCCGGCCGACGCGCACGCCGTCACAGGCACCGCCATTCCGCCCGTCACGCCGAACCGGGCGGCCACGGCTCGGGCCGCCGCGTCCGGTCCGCCCCGTGCCCACGCGTCTCGGCTGTCCGGGCAAGCGGCGGCCTCGCTGAGCGCAAACACCCCTCCCTTGCTGAGGGCCACGAGCACCGCCACACGCCGCGGATCGACGCCGCTCGCCCCCAAACCCGACCGCGCCCACGCCTCGTCCGCCGCCTGGACCGCAAACTGGACGGCCCGGTCGGCGTCTTCCGTCCCGCGCGGCGGGACGAAATCTGCAAGGGCGGCGGCAGTGGCTCCCTCCAGGCCGGGAAAACCGGAAAGGTACGCGATGGCGCTTTCGCCTCGAAAAACGGGTTCCACCGCTTCAAGACCTGCGCCCTGCGGCAAAACGAGGCCAACCCCGGTGATGGCTGCTGGCGGCATGTCACGCATTGGGAGAGGCGCCGGCGGCTCCGTCCCCTGCCCCGGCCGGCTCGAGCCCCAGGTCCCGGATCATCTCCAGGTCTTCTTCGGCCGGTCGGCCCGCGGTGGTCAGGTAGTTGCCAATCAAGCACGCATCCGCGCCGGCCTGAAACATCAGGCTTTGCAGACCCCTCAGGTTTTTCTCCCGGCCGCCCGCCAGTTTGATCGTCCGATCCGGCAGGACAAGCCGGAACATCGCCACAATCGAAAGGATCTTCAGCGGCACAAGCGGCGCCGCGTTCTGGAGCGGCGTGCCCGGGATCGGGTGCAGAAAGTTCAGCGGCACCACGCGGGCGCCGAGGTCGCGAATCGCCAAGGCCAAGTCCACCCGGTCCTCGTCCGATTCCCCGACCCCGAAGATGCCGCCCGAGCACAACTCGAGGCCCGACTCCAGCACCGCCCGCGCCGACTCCACCCGCGACTCGTACGTGTGTGTCGAGCAGACGCGCGGAAAGTGCCGCGCCGACGTCTCCAGATTATGATTGTATCGCCGGAAGCCGGCGGCCGCCAGCCGATCCGCCTGTTCGCGGCTCAGCGATCCGAAACTCCCGCAGACCTCCAGCCGCGACTCCGCGCGGATGGCCCGCGCCGCTTTCTCGACCTGCGCCAGTTCCTTCTCCGAAAGACGGGCGCCGCTCGTTACGAGACCGAAACTCGTCGCGCCGCACGTCGCCGCCACCTGCGCCATCCGCACGAGGTCTTCGACGGCCAGCAGACCGCGCGGCTCCACAGGGGTTTTCCAGTGCCCGCTCTGCGAGCACCAGTGGCAATCCTCGCTGCATCGCCCGATTTTCACCGGCGCGATGCTGCACAGATGGATGCGCCGCCCACGGAAATGCTCGCGGACGTGACCGGCGGCGAACAGCAACGGCCACGGATTGCGCTCGGCTTCCCGAAGCAGCGCCAGCGCGTCCGCCCGCCCGATCGCCTCGCCCCGAAGGACACGGCGCGCGCAGGACTCGGCGACCGGCGTCGCGATGACGTCCGACGGGGGTGCCATGCGACCGCTCACCTGTCGGCGGCAAAGTCCGCCGCCAGGTTCCGCGAATCCAGCAGTTCCCAACCGCTCCCCGCCGCTCTCGCCCCCACCCTGGGAACATACAGGTTGGCCCGCTTGGCAACCGTGTCAACGATTAGGATGGCCTCGCGGCTCGTGGAAACGGGGCCGCTGGCCATCACGTAGTCGCCCGCTCGCGACCCTGTCGCCGCAAAGGCCGCCGGTTCCGCCCTTCCGAGGTACAGCCCAAGGGCCAGGGCAGCCAGCGTCGCGTTCACACACACCAAGGCTACCAGAATCAGGTCTTTTGTTTTCATGTCGCACCTCATCTGTTGCGAAAGGCCGGAGGCCTTCAGGGTCCCTTGCGCTGGAAATCGCGGGCCAGGTCCGCCCCGCCGTCGATCCTCAGTTTCTTCTCCGCTTGGCCGTACGCATAGAAAATCAGGCGGCGCGTGGCCGTATCCAACACGGCGAAGTCCACGTTGTCGTCGCGGACCTCCGCCGTCACCACCAGGTACGCCGAATACACCCCGCCCTGGCCGTACGCCATCCGCTCCTGCCGCAGACCGCTCGACACGATGCCGCCCAACACGAGCGCCACCACGACGAGCCCCGCAATTGCCCACGTCTTCCCGTCCATGTTCCCTCTCCTTTCTTGTTGGCCACAGGGCTACAGCCAAAACGCAGCACTAAGTTCGCTTGAAACGTTTGCACGGAATCGCCAGCACGCTCAGGCACATCACGACTGCCACGATGTTCGGAATCCCGTAAGAGGGTTTCGGCAGGGTCTTCTTAGGCGCTTTCCGGGCGCCGAGCGCCAGGCCCGCGGCCACGAACACCGCCGCCGCAAACACCCCCGCCCGCACCGTCCAGCGCCATCCCTTTGGCGGGTCCTTCATGACCGCCCTCCTCTCAAAAGAACGCTCGGATCGGACGCACCAATTCCCGGAATGTCCGCGTCGGAACCGAAACCGTGTCCCACGCCCGGCTCCTTGGCCGCGCCGCATCCGCGTACGCGCTCCGATAGACGCCCACCAAGGCGTAGTATTCGCCCCGAAACAGGTGCACCACTTCAAACGCCTCCGCCGCTTCCGGACGCGTCAGATGATAACAGAACGCCAGCAAACCCGCAAACCCCGACCCGAAAACTTCCTCCCACTGCGCCAGGCTCTCAAGGTCCTCTCGCGTCGTCCAGTTTTCCCACCGGCGGCGGCTACCGGCACGCTCGTACGGGAATCGCCGCCCCTTCACGTCCACCAGGAGGTTCGCCCCGTTCGCACTGTACACCACAAAGTCGAAACTCTTGAGCCGAACCCCCGCGAACAGCGCCTTCTTCGCCTCGTCCACCGCCACGTAGGGAACGCCAGCCGTCCGAAGGTAATCCTCGAAGCACGCCTCGTAGATCACCTTCCGGTTGGCCATAAACGGGCCTATTGGGGCTCGCCGCCAAGAGCGTGATAGTCTTTCGCCACGCTCGTGGGCCCGCCACCCTCCGCTGGGCGCAGGTCTCTCACCCGAACCAAGGGCCAGTCAAGGTCCTTGTCGTCAACGGTCACGATGAACCGCGCGCCGGACTCGATCGCCCTTTTCTCCTGTCGGAGGATGGTGCCCCCGAGACAATCCGGCAGGACAGCCCTGCCCTTCTGGCGAAGGTGGCTCACGACGGTAAACACTCTTTCCCAGTTTCGGTTCCACGTCGCGACATAGTACTGCGCCTCATTCCCCAATTCGGGTCCCAGTCCGCGATCGTGTAGCAGGAGTCCGAGGATCACGTCGCCACACCCGAACCCGCACGCCGGCATCGTCTTCGCGCCCACGTCGGCCAGGAGCCGGTCGTACCGCCCCCCGCCGAAGATGGCCCGCAGTTCGCCCTTTCGGTCGTGGACCTCCCAGACGGGGCCGGTGTAGTACGCCAGGCCGCGCACCGTCCCGATGTCGAATCGGCACCAGTCGGCGATCCCGCAGGCCTTAAAGAGGTCAAAGAGGCGCTCGAGCGACCCCAGGGCTTCCGCCACTTCGGGCGTCGCGCGCTCCCGCGCGTTGATGTCCTCCAGACTCCGCCACCCCAGGACGCGCTCCAGTGCCTCTCGCTGGCGCGACTCCAGGCCCGCCTCCTCCAGCATCCCCTGGATCGCCGCCGCCGGCGCCTTGTCGCGCTTGTCGAGGATCTGGAAGACCTGAGGCACCTTCGCCTCGGCGATCCCCAGGTGCTGCACCAGCGCCGCGAGGAGCCGGCGGTCGCTGATCCGGAACTCCACGTCCTGGGGCTTTAGACCCATCTCCCGCAGCGCGTCGGCGGCCACGGCAATGCACTCGGCGTCCGCAATCTCCCCCTCGACGCCCACCAGGTCAATGTTCCACTGGAAGAACTCCCGCAGGCGACCCTTCTGCGCCCGCTCGTACCGGAAGCACCGCGAAATGTTGAACCAGCGGATGGGGATCCGCAGCGACGCCTGCCGCGCCGCGATCATCCGCGCCAGCGTCGGCGTAAACTCCGGCCTGAGCGCCAGCCGACGCCCGCTCTTGTCCTCCAGACAGTACAACTGCTCCGCGATCTCCGGACCGCTCTTCTCCGTGTACAGGTCCAGCGGTTCCAGGACCGGGCCGTCCACCTCGACGAACCCCGCCCGCCGGCTCGCCTCTCGCCACCGCGCGAACAGCCACTCCCGGAGCGCCATCTCCTCCGGGTAGAAATCCCGAGTTCCCCTGACCGCCTGGATCTTCACGCCTTGCCCCTGTCTTTCGCGTCACCCGCGCTACGGGGTGTTGATCTTCTCGACTATCCGCTCCAGCGACCCGTCCCCATGCTCGACGACAACTTCCACCTGGGTCGTCCCGGCCCGGCCCACTTCATTGTACAGCGGCGAATAACTCACGCCGCACTCGCCCTTCTCGTTCGGACCCAGCAGCAGGAACCCGCGCCCCGTGGGCGACGCGCCCGGCCGCTGCTCCGCAATCGCCACACGATCCCCCACGCTCTTGACGAGCGTCATCGTCACTCGCCGCGGACGACCGCCACGGGCCTTGAATGTCGTCGAAATCTCCCGCCGGTAGCACGTGATCCGCATCACCTGTTCCGGCGCCGTCGGCACGTCGCTCCGATCACCCCTCGGCGGATAGAAATACCACTTCTTCTCGTTCTTGTCGTAAATCCAGTCCCTCGCGTCACGGATCAGAAACGGGACGGCATATATTTTGTAGTCCTGCGGCTCGGGGCCGGCATGGAACACGCACGTCCAGCGAAACTGTCCCCTCCCCTCTTCCATGTCCACAACCGTCGCGCTGTCGTCCTTGCCGAACACGATATAGTGGCCCCCGCCTGGGGTCACTTGCAGTTCGAATTGGACCGGCTCGCCGTCATAGGCCCACTGGTTCCGTGCGGCCGAGAACCGGCCGTCCGGCAAGGCTGTATCGGCCCACAGGACGGCGTGGGCCGGGGCGCATCCCGACGTGAAAACGCCCGCGGCCGGCAGGCCCACCGCGAGCCAGCAGATAGCCGCATGCGCCGTTCGGTGAGACAACCGCGGACTCCCGTTTCTGTCGCGCAAAGCCGCTCCGGGCTCCGACCTGCACTTGGGCGGATGGTAGACCTGCCCCGCAACCCTGTCAAGGTTTTTGGCTCCACGCCCCTCAGCCACCCCAATGCTCCCCTTGTCCTCGCCCAGCAACCGCGGAAACAATTGGCGTGTCCCCAACATTCTCCCTGGAATTCCCTAAGAGAGCACAAAAGGAGCGCGAAATGAATAAGCGCGTTCTGTCGCTGGGACTGTGCGCCTTGCTTTCCGCTACGGTGGCCGTGGCAACTGGAGAGGACCTGGACAAGGGATTCCTGAGTCCCCCGGATTCGGCCCGGCCGTGGGTCTACTGGTTCTGGCTGAACGGCAATATCACCCGCGAGGGAATCACCGCGGACCTGGAGGCGATGAAGCGCGCCGGCATCGGTGGTGTGTTAATCATGGAAGTCAATCAAGGCACGCCCAAAGGCCCGGTGGCTTTCATGAGCCCCGACTGGCGGGAGTTGTTCAAGCACGTCGTCGCCGAGGCGAGCCGGCTCGGCCTCGAAGTTAACATGAACAACGACGCCGGCTGGAACGGCAGCGGCGGGCCGTGGATAAAACCCGAACAGTCCATGCAGAAAATCGTCTGGAGCGAGACGAACATCGAGGGGCCGAAGCGGTTTGAGGACGCCCTCCCGCAGCCGCAAGCCAACCATAGCTTCTACCGCGACATCGCCGTCTTGGCGTTTCCGACCCCTGGGGCATTCCGCATCGCGGAGATTCAAAGCAAAGCGCTCTTCAATCGCCGGAATGTGCCCCCCGCTGCCGAGACGAGGCTGCCGCCGGAAATGGTCATCGATCACACCCGTCTCACCGATCTCAGTGCACGGATGGACAAGGACGGCCGGCTCGCGTGGGACGTGCCGGCCGGCAAGTGGACGGTGCTGCGCCTGGGCCACACGACGACAGGTGCGATGAACGCTCCCTCGCCGGACAGCGGTCGCGGCCTGGAGTGCGACAAACTGGCCAAGGAAGGCATCGAAGCCCATTTCGCCGGCATGATGGGCAAACTCATCGACGACGTGGGGCCTGCGGCTGGCAAGGCGCTCGCCGCCACGCACATCGACAGTTGGGAGATCGGTACGCAGAACTGGACACCCCGAATGCGCGAGGAGTTTCAGAAACGGCGCGGCTACGACCCGCTTCGGTATCTTCCGGCCGTCACGGGGCGGGTCGTCGACAGTCTGGAGGCCTCGGAACGATTCCTGTGGGACCTGCGGCAGACGGTTTCCGACCTGTTGGTCGAAAACTACGCCGGCCACCTGGCGACGCTCGCCCAACAGCACGGCCTGCGACTCTCCATCGAGGCCTACGGCGGCCCCTGCGATGACATGACTTACGCCGGTCGGGCCGATGAGCCGATGTGCGAATTCTGGATCCACGGCGGCGCCTTCGAAACCTGCAAGGAAATGGCGTCGGCGGCGCACACGTACGGCAAGCGGATCGTGGGGGCGGAAGCCTTCACAGCCAACCGCTGGGAGCGGTGGTTGCAGCACCCCGCCACCCTCAAGGCCCTCGGTGACAGGGTATTATGTGAGGGTGTGAACCGTTTCGTGTTCCATCGCTACGCGATGCAGCCGTGGCTGAACTACAGGCCCGGCATGACTATGGGGAAGTGGGGCCTTCATTACGAACGCACCCAGACCTGGTGGGAACAGACGCTCCCGTGGCACGAGGTTGTCCTCGGTCGGGAAGCCCCTGTCGGTGCCGGGCCGGCCCAGCGTCGTCCCCTCCATCAGCAACACGTCCACGTCCTTCGGCAGATCAGCAATGAGGCGCTCAACCAGCTCGGCCTTGCGGCCGTGGGCACGAAAATCGCCCGAGTAGAACAGCCGTTTGCCATCTGCCTCGACGAGCACGGCGTAACTGTCGTAGGCCGAGTGGTCGACCAGGTACGGCGTGATAGTAAACGGGTCCAGATGAATCGCCTGGCGATCAACGAGGTGGATCACGTTCTGGAGTTTCAAGCCCGCCGGCGTGAAGAAGTCGGCCGCTTTGAGGATGCTCTGGGCCGCCTCGCCGACGAGGAAGGTCGTCTCCTTCGGCAAGCGATACGCTAGGCCGTAATGGTCCTGGTGTGGGTGTGAAATGACGACGCCCAGAAGCGACGGGTCAGGCTTGTCGAACCCCGGGACTGGATGAAGCGGCATCGCATCCGGGTCAGCCACATCGAGTGGTAGACCCACGTCCAGGACGATCCGTTTGCCCTGCGATTCGATCTCGACGCAGGTACCACCGATTTCCCGGGTTCCACGATGAATGCAGAGCCGCATAAAGTTCAGGCTAACCCAAAAGCAAACTGGTTGTGATGGCGTTCTTGGCTCGTGCAGCCTGAGACGACCTCGATGGTTCAAAACGACCGATTCGAGAAATTTGGGAACCCCCATCTTTGAGCAGTCTCTGCCGGAGTCGAAACCCGACGCCTTTCATTCTTCCTCGGCGAAAAACTCCTCTTCCGGCCCTTCCGCCTCGGGCGGCAGCGCCTGGCCGCGATACTTCCAGCGACGGTACAGATCACCCAACGGGCCGCTCAGTACGTACCCCCCGAACCCGATCAAGAGTACCACGTGCCGAAAAAGCACCGCCAACGCCAGACCAAGGAGCACCAGTACGAGATGGCTCACGGGCCGTCGCTTTCGGATCAGGTGGTTCAACATGTGCTCGTACCGAACGTTTGACACCATCAGAACGGCCAGGACGACCGCGAGGACCGGAAGGAACCACAGCAGCACCAGCGTCATCCGCGGATAAGTGCCCTGCTGCCAGCAGGTGGCCAGGAAAATCACCACCGAAACGATCGCACCCGCCGCCGCCGGCGACGGAAGACCCTTGAAACTCATGTGCGCCTCTTCGTCGTGCTTGTTCTCTACGTTGAACCGTGCCAGCCGGATCAGCGTACACCCCAGGTACACCGCCGCGCACACCCACATCACCCACAGCCAATAGGCATAACTTTCCGGCACCGTGCCCTTGAGCGTCTCGACGACCACCCGGCTCATCAGGAACGCCGGGGCGACGCCGAAACTGACCGCGTCGGCCACACTGTCCAACTGGCCGCCGAACTCGCTCGTCGCACGGGCAATTCGGGCCAGGCGACCGTCCAGCGCGTCCAGCACCATCGCCAGCAGAATGAACGCCCCGGCCAACCTGACGTTCGCCGGTCCCATCGCGTGTTCCGCATCCGCGCTGCCCAGCGCCTTCATCGTCAGCGTGATCGCCGCAAACCCGCACAGCGCGTTCCCCAGCGTGCACAGCGACGGCAAAATGGCGATCGGTCGCGATTTCATCGAAACACCCCGAGAACGGTTTCCCCGCCTCGCACCCGCTGGCCCACCCGGACCGACCACTCGAATCCGCTGTCCGCCGGCACATACACCTCCGCCCGCGAACCGAACTTCACCATCCCGAACCGCTCGCCCCGCTCCAACCGCTCGCCGACGGCCACGTCGCATACGATCCGCCGCGCCAGCACCCCCGCAATCTGCCGGACCACAATCCGTACCCGCCCCCCGGCCGCGTTGCGAAGCACGAGGCTCGTCCGCTCATTCTCGCTCGACGCCGATTCCTTATACGCCTTCAGAAACCGCCCCGGACGAGGCGCCACCGCCTCCACTTCCCCGTCGCACGGCGCCCGGTTCACGTGAACGTTCAGCGGCGACATGAAAATCCCCACCCGATGCGCCCGTTGCCCCAAAAACTCCCGCTCGTCCACCTCGCCGATCTCCACCACCTTCCCGTCCGCCGGCGACACGAGGACGTCCGGCACCGAGGGCACCCGCCGCTCGGGATCGCGGAAGAAAAAGAGCACAAACCCCAACCCAACCGCAAACGCCGGGGCGAGATACCAAAAGTACACCGCCGACAGCACCACCCCCGCCGCCGCCAATCCGCCGAAGAGCACGATCTCGCGGATGCCGTACCGCGCCAAGGGTATCCGCATCGGCGCCTTCTCGCCTCCTCCCTCGAACCAGTAACCGCACGGGACCCGCGTCAGCCTCAGGTCCAGCGCGTCGACCGGGAAATCCCGGCACGTGCGCGGCCGCTTCTCGTAATGTGTGCACCGCTCTAGCGTCTTCTCGGGGTCGAGGAACGGGCAGTGGAACGTCAGGTCGCAGCAGGAGCCGCACGACCGGCATTCGCCCCGCCGCACCTCGCGGACCCGCTCGACATACCCCGGCCTGAGCCGGCTCAGATACTGCCGCCGCGCCTGCCCCGCCAGGCGGGAAAACCACCGCCCCAGCCGTTTTCCTGCCCCGTCGGGCGGCTCGACAAATCGCCGGTTCACCGGCGCGATCGTCTCTCGGCTGTCCGTCTGTTCCATCATCATGCGCGTCCGGCGACCCCGGCGACTTGCTTCGCCCGGGGCCGACCGGACGTCTCACTCCAGGTTCGCGTGGCGAGAATCCAGGTCCTGCGGCCGCTTCCCCAGACGCCGACCGATTTCCGCGCTGACGGCATCGAGAAGCACCAGCAGCGCCTGCTCAAACAGCGACCCCGCGTACTGCGACGATTGGTCGCTCCACCGGTCCGACCGCTTCGACGGGGCCGGAATCACGATCGTCTCGTCGGCCAGTTGGGCCATCGGCGAATCCGCGATTGCCGTGATGGCGAACACCCGCGCCCCCGCCTCCTGGGCGACCCGCGACACCAGCACCGTCACGTGCGTCTCGCCGCTGGCCGAGCACGCCAGCAGAAGATCCCCCCGCCGGATGCCCGGCGTCGTCGTTTCGCCGACCGCGTAAGTCACCAGGCCCAGGTGCATCAGACGCATCGCAAACGCCCGGGCCATCAGGCCCGACCGCCCGCCCCCCGCCACGTAAATCCGGTCGGCCTTTAGAACCTCCTCCGCCAACCGTTCCAGGCCCTCCATGGGGACCTGGCCGAGCATTCGGCTCATTTCGCCGAGAATCTGCGTGATGGAGTTCCGTATCGGCATCGCGGTTTCCGATTCAATGACTGCCGCCAGTATACCGTTCTGCAGCCCCAAAAGGAAGCCCTTCCCGAGCCCGCCGCCCGGTGCCGTTCGAGCCGCGATCCTAAGGCGCCGCCCTGAGCGCAGCCGAAGGGTCGCGGTCACGTTCGGAACAGCCGACGGTTACACTTACGACGATCGCCGATTGTGGATAACTTTTTGGAGGAAGTTTTGGGGGGTATTTTTGGGCGATTTTGGGGAACCCACCGGCCCTGGCGCTGGCGTCCGGGGGGTTTTTTCTCCTAAAGACCCCCGAATGTTAAGATGGGCTAGCGCGGATTTAGGGCCTTTTTCGACTTTTTTCACGTTTTTAGGGCGCTTTTTGCCGGTTTTTGGGCCCTTTTTCGCACTTTTTCCATCCATGTCATGTGCATACCTTTATGTGCATAACTTCCCGCGGACGCGCGTAAGTCGAAGTCGGGGGCGTGGCATTCGGGGTCGGCGGGCAAATCTCGCATTTGACAAAGAAACAGCAGAGGCGACGGGGGAAATGACGAAATTTACCCGCCTGTGGCGGGTCCGAATGACGAATGGCGGCGGGGGAATCTCGCATTTGACAAAGAAACAGCATTGGACGGACAGGGAGAGAGGGACCCTTCGACTCCGCTGCGCTCCGCTCAGGGCAGGCTCCGGGACGGAGGGAGGGGGCGGCTTTACTAGCCCCGACCCACCTCCGCCCCTTCGACAGGCTCAGGGCTACGGCGGGCAAGGCCGGGCCAAAGAAAAGGCCGAGCGGGCGCGGCGGGCGCTCGTCTACGCGCTCATTGAACCCGTCGGCCGGCGGGCCTGCGCCGTGTTCCTTGAGGCCGCCGATGAAAAGGGCACGACGCCCTTATGGCGCCAGGGACATTTTCGGGCGCTTTAGATCTATTACCCTATAAGGGCTTCGCTCGCCAAGGCGAGAACCAAGTCTCTTTTGCCCGTGTCGAGGGGAACTCGCCAGCCGGTTAGCCATCCGGCCGCCCATTGGAAGTTTTCGACTGGGCGCACTTCAAAACCGCGGCGCCGCAGTTCGGCCGCTCGCGCCTGCGGCAGATGTATATCAAGTCGCAGCCAGCGTTTATGGACGTACACGTATAAGGCATCCGTGTGGCCGTTCGCGTACCCCAGGTACCGACTGTTCGTATTGAGTTTCTCACGAAGTTTTGGAAAGTGAGATGCTAGTCCTTGACGGAGGCAGAAAACCAGTTCGGTAGGGTATCTGGCCTTTCGCAGGTTTTCAGGGTACCGCGGGTAGCTGGAGGAAGCAAGGAAGATGAGAGCGAGCCGGCCCGACGTGCCGATGAGAGCGTTGGAAGACGACTCTTGTCGGAGGCCGAGCCGTGGC
>JBAUDW010000048.1:0-6281 GCA_049678285.1 Phycisphaerae bacterium | reverse complement strand
GGCGAAGTCCGCCGGCGCGCAGGCGAAGCGGGCCCGGCCGAAGAACGCAAGGGAACGGGCGGCTCACCACCTCGGGGCGAAAAAGGTGCTGTGGATCCCGGCACTCGTCGTCGGAGCGCTCTGCTCGGTCTTGGGGCTCGTGTGCCTTGTGGTCGGTCCCGTGAAACTCCTGACGACGCCTTCTCTGACGAGCGGCGAAGGCAAGTGGGGGCCCGTCTTCATCGACGAGCCCTTCAAGGGCGTCGAAGAGAAGTGGGAACTCGTCCAGGGGCCGGACGGCCGGTGGTGGTTCATCGCGACCGACGCCGAGACGTTCGAGTGGGAGAACGGCCGGCCCAAGCCGGCTCAGGGGGGATGGGACCTGCCCGTGCGGCCGGCCCAGGAGAGCGTGAAGTTCAGCCGCCTCTCGGCTGCCGCCGAGGCCCGGGCCGGCGAGGGGAAACGTTATCTCATCTTCGGACCGATCTTCCTCGTGATCGGCCCCGTGCTCCTGTTCTTGAGCCTGTGGATGCGGCGAGACATTCGCCTGGTGGCCGAGGCGGAGAAGGCGGAAACGGCCGAGCAGGTGGAGAAGGCGGAGAAGGCGGAGAAGGCGGAGAAGGCGGAGAAGACGACCGAATCGGCCTGAGGTTCTTGGGCCGCCATCAAGACCGTAACTCATTGTAAAAGAAGAACTTGCGATTTTAGGAACCGGAGCAAGGAAAAAAATCGCTTGACTTTTTCGGGTTTTTGAGTATTATACACGGTGACCTGAGGGGAATGGGCTGGCCCGCCGGAGGGCGGGGCAGCCTGTTCGCTAAAGGGAGACGATTCAAGATGCATCCGGCGGCACGGCGCCGCCGGAAGAAAAAGGGAGGTTGAAGCAGGGCCGCGTTGCGGGGGCGTAGAGCGGCCCGAACCAAAGGCTCGCCAGGGCGGGCCCGGAACTGAGCAGCCGACAACGGTCTTGAGGGACCGTACGTGGGCGACTTTCGGAGGGAGTTTCTTCCGAAGGTCGCCCTTTTTTCATCGGAACGCGGCAGGGGTGCCCGAAAGGTTGGAAGGCCGCGACGAGGACGTGCGGAAGGTGAAAGGTGACGCGAGGCGCAGCGTCAGGCCCGGGCTGGGGGTGCCCGCAAGGTTGGAGCATGAAGCCCGGCCGGACGCGACGCGAAAGGAAAGGAGGTGATAGGCGAGAGGGGTAGGGAAGTGTTGGAGTCTCATCCGGTCGGCAGCCGTCAGGCCATCCGACCACGGCACGGCTTGTGGCCGTGACGGGCGGCAGGCCTGCCGTGCCAGGGAGGGATGGACGCAGGGCCGACGGGTGGCTGCGATGGCGGATAGGCGGTTGACATAGAAGGCAGGCGTGAGGCCGCCAGGCCTCGCGGCCTGTCGAGCCGCGGGCTGAAGGCTTGAGGTAGGAAGCAAAGGACACGAGTCGCGGCGGGCATTCCATGTGGGACCGTCCCGCGCGACGCAAGCGGCCCCAACGGGCCGACAAGACGAAAGGAGTCTGAAGATGAAACCTTCAATGATCACAGTAGCAAGTTTGGTTGTTATCATGTTGGCAAGCGGGATTGCTGCGGCAAGCGACTATGCGACCGCGATGCAGGCGGGAGGCGATCGCCTCGTCGAGATGCAGTACACCGACGGCTCGTGGGGTTGGCCACTGAATGCGCCGCCGACCTACGGCAACATTCTGGGTCCGATCAGCATGGGCCTGGCGCAGGCCTATCACGCGACGGCCGATGCGGACCACCTGACAGGGCTTGGCGCGGCCGGTTCGTATCTTCTGACCAAGACCAACAACTTCTCTCCGTCCGACGGCTACCTGGCCGCGGAACTGGACAGCATCATCGGCGGGACGACATACACCACCCACGTCATGACGAACTTCTACAACCCCCTCGCAGCCGGGACGTACGACCGCCTGGGCCTGGGCATCCTCTACGACACGGCCGGATACGTCAACAAGATTCGGACCGACCGGGCGAACGGGGGGATCGGCAACCTCGCCGCCTGGGACGTCGGCATGGGCCTCGTGGGCGCAGCCTCGGTCGGGGCGGGCACGTCGGCCTGGGTGACAGGCGTCACGGGTGAGATCGATGAACTCGACGGATCGGCCTATTATGACGTTATCGGTCTGGCGGGCGCGGTCTTTGGCCTGGCTCGCGTCGGAGAGGATTACGACCCGACCGCGGGCGAGCATGCGGCAGCCAGCAGCCTGAGCGACCTGGCGGCCATCCTGGCCAGCTACCAGATTAACGGTGGGGGCTTCGCGTGGAACAAGGACTATGTCATCCCCAACGACGGGAATGAGACTGTGCAGGAGACGGCGTATGCAATCCTGGCCCTTAACGAGGTCGACCGGGCTGCCTACTGGTCGGAGATCATGGGTGCCGGGAGTTACCTCCGTTCGGTCCAGTTGTCCACTGGCGGATGGGAGAACTACATCAGCAGCGGCGAAAACAACGAAGTGACGGGCGAGGCCCTTTGGGGCATTCACACGGTTCCCGAACCGGCCACGATGGCCTTCCTGGCCCTGGGCGGCATCGGGATGCTCCTCCGCCGCAGGCGCAGTAAGTAACGGGTTGTATCCCCGCAACGGCCGGGCGGACCACCCCTCCAGGCCCGCCCGGCAGATTGAAATCAGGCGCCGGCGGGGCGGCCCCGCCGCCGCAAGGGAAGTGAAAAGTGAAGAGGGATAGTCGTGCGGCGGGGCGGTCGGTTGGGAAAACCTTCCGCGAAGCCGCCCGACGCAAACGGCCCGAAGGGCCGAAAGGAGATTTGAGATGAAACGCGCAACGGCAGTGGCGGTGGCGGTGAGTTTGGTTCTGGCGGGCGGAGCGATGGCGGACACCATCGATGTGGCCTTCCAATATGTGACTGCCGGGGGGGAGATTGACTGCTGGCTGGGTTCGACCCATTTCGCTTTGGGTCACAATTGGGCGGACGGCATCCAGAAGATACTGACGCAGAACCCCAGCGGGTCCTTGGCCACGCAAGTGCCGGTGCCAACCTGGGCCTCGTGCTTTGAGTTGGGCCAGAACACGGACTGGACGTCCAGCACGTACAACGTGAGCACGCTGTCCTCAGCCCTGGATGCGCCCAAGGCGAACCTGATCCGCCAACTGTGGGGGCAGAACTACGATTCCGCTGGATGGGACACCACCACGGCTATCTACGGCTTGGGGGGGGCTGGGTGGGTTGCGGGGGAGCCGGCCTCCACGGCGACCAACGTCAACGCGCTGGCGTTCATCTATGCCATTTACGAGATCCGGTACGACTATGACGGCACCCTGGGTTCCCTAAACCTCGCTGCCGACAGCTTCCAGATGCTTACAGCGGATGCTGGTACGGTCCCCACCGGTGTGCAGACCGCGACGCAGAACATGCTGGACGGCCTTGTGGATCCGGGCTCGTACAGCGGTCCGCTTCCCGGACTGCTGGCGCTGACCAGTAGCACGCATCAAGATTTAATCGTCACCCCCGAGCCGGCGACGATGGCGCTGATGGCGTTGGGTGGCGTAGGGTTGCTCGCGCGGCGTCGTGGCAAGAAGTAGGTAGAAGGGATCGCACCTCGGCCGGAGGCGGAGGTGCGTGAGGACGAGCGCGGGGGGTGTGTGTGGACAACCCCCACATCCCCCGCCGCTCGGACCGGACAGGCTAGTCGCGTGCGGGCAATGTGTGGAAGGCGTGGGACTTCCGGCCTGGCGCGACGCAAGCGGCTCGAAGTGGGCCAAAGAAAAGGAGACTTAAGATGAAGTACTTTACACTCATTCTTACGGCGGTACTTGTGGCCATGGCCGCACACACGGCAATGGCCGCGATGTACGTGGAGACATTCAGCAGCAACAACGCAGGCTGGCTGGCCGTCCGTGTTGCCCCGGACTCCTGGCCCGCCGCAACTTATAACAGTTCGGGCGGCAACCCGGGAGGATGTATCAGCGGCATGCTGTCCAGCGGCGCTCCGCGTCTTTACGGACTGCAACCCGCTGACGCGAGCCTGTATCAGGGCCTGACCGGTGCCCTTACCACCGACTTCAAACTCGACGGCACGGTCACGGGGCCCTCTGGTGCCATGGTGCGTTTCTACGTCGGCAGTTGGACGGGTGGCAACAACTACTTCGTTACCAACGACACCTATTCGTGGAATCCGAATTTGGACACGGCATGGACAACCCACAGCGTGGCCCTTTTGGCGTCCAACTTCATAGTTTGGCCAAACCAGAACGCCGGGACCAAGACGTTCGACCAGGTAGTGGCTGCGCCCGAGGACATTGGGCTGGTCTTCGCCGACGGCGTGGCGAATTTCGGTAACAACGACACCCTGGGCTTTACGGGGAGCGGGACGATCTTCGTCGATAACTTCGGCACGGTTCCTGAGCCGGCGACGATGGCGTTGCTGGCGTTGGGCGGCGTAGGGCTGCTCGTTCGCCGCAGGCGCAATAAGTAAACGGGTTCTATCCCCGCAACAGCCGGGCGGACCTTCGGTCTCGCGGCAAGCGAGTCGCCGAGGCGACCGGATCCGCCCGGCACATTGAAATGAAGCGCCGGCGGGGTGGTCCCGCCGCCGCAAGGAACGTGAAAAGTGAAGACACGCGGTCGGCGCGGCGTCAGCGCGGGAAGTAGCGGCACTTTGTCAACTTGGCGTGCCTGGACGAAGCGGTAGCGCGGTGGCCATTCTTGGCCACCGCGCGGTGGGCAGGCCCGCCAAAGGCGGGTAAAAATGCCCACCGCGCTATCCGCCTTCTCCTGCTCCCGCTCGCCCGGTCGAGTCGCCTGGGCGACAAGGGGCGAGGGGGTTACTAAAGGGCGTTGAACTGGTCCACGGTCATCCCGGCTTGCCGGATGAGTTTGCGCAGGAGACCCCGGCCCAACTCGGGATGGTCCGGGATCGAAAGCGTCCACGGATAAGCGGGGTGGGTGAGCATCTTATGGGAGCCGCGCTGCCGAACCAGCGTCCACCCGGCGCGCTCGAACTTGCGCACCGCGTCTCGCCCGCTGACCAGGCGAAGCCGTTGGCCCATCAGAGCGAGACCTCAATCGGCTCGCCGCGGACGGCACCGGCCTTGCGTTCCATGACCTCCAGCCAGCCGACAATCGCCTCGCGGATGTTGGCGATCGCCTCCTCGCGCGAGCGTCCCTGGGAGAGGCACCCGGGCATCGCCGGGACCTCGGCGACGAAGAAACCGTCCTCATCCTGTTCAATCACCACGCGAATGTTCATAGGCGGTCCTCCGCGTCCATCCGCCTTCGCCCTTCGGGCTATGGCGGACTTGTCCGCTCGATGTCGGCCTCCGCCGAGGGCTCGCCTCGCGTCGAAGCGGGCAGGATGATTACTCGGTAGGCCACCGCTGGAGTATCTCCCCGAGGTCCTTGCCCTGACCGGCCAGATCCTCACCGCTGCGGATCCGGCGCATCTGCCGGAGGGACTCCGGATCGTGAGACGCCAGCCAGTCTTCCAGGTCGTCCAGGCTCTGAGCCGTCATCAGCACGGTTTCGGGTATTTTGACGGTCCGTGTGTTGCTCATTTGTGCTCTCCGGCGAGGTCCTTCCTCCCTCGTAAACCATTATAATGGCGCCGGGGCAAAAAGCAAGTGCCGCTTGGCGCGATCTTCCGCCGTGGCGGCGCTAGGCTTCTGCCGCCGCCCTACGGGCTATGGCGGACAAGACGGCGGGTAAAAGCCTGTTTCATAACCCCCTCTCCCTCGATGCTTGCCCGCCTGTGGCGGGGGAGAGGGATGGGGTGAGGGTGAAAACGGCATTGAACGGCCGATGAGTCCCCCTCACCCTACCCTCTCCCGCAAGCGGAACGTCCCGCCGGGGGGGAGAGGGGAACAAGGGCATGTTTTCAACAAAGCAAAGGCGAGTAGGAAAAGGGTGCGGGTAAGGGTGCCCGAAAGGTGCGAGGCCCGCACCCCGTGAGATGTAGCAGAAGGGCCGGGTTGCTGGTCTCGGCGGCCCGGTCCTTCTGTTTCCGTCGCGACGGCGGGAGAGGCGTTTTTATGGTGAGGCGGCACTCGGCCGCTCGGACCGTCGGCGTCCGGGCGGCGTTTTGCCCGCGGCCTAGCACTACTACGCTGTGTTCTTCAACGCAGCCCAGAGGGCCCCTTTCTTACATGGGGAGAGCGCCGAGAACGCAGAGAACGGCTGTCAAGGAGGTCAAAGGCAATAAGAGCGCCTAACAGAATGACTTCAGCCGGTGGACCAAGGCGGACGATGTCTGAGGCAGGGGGACGCCCCTTGCCTCGGAGCCCGTCATGGCCAAGCCTTTGTTGAGCGACGAGTTATGGTCCATC
>JBAUDW010000047.1:0-16135 GCA_049678285.1 Phycisphaerae bacterium | reverse complement strand
GCCACGGCTCGGCCTCCGACAAGAGTCGTCTTCCAACGCTCTCATCGGCACGTCGGGCCGGCTCGCTCTCATCTTCCTTGCTTCCTCCAGCTACCCGCGGTACCCTGAAAACCTGCGAAAGGCCAGTAGATGTAAGTTGTTAAGGGCAAAGGACTGATACACGCAAGATCCTGGGGGTAGGCATGGCCCCAGGGCGGTGGCCTCACTGCAACAGAGTGTCCCACTCACGAATTGTCCATTTTTTTGGTATTCGGCTTTGCAGGATCGCGTCTGTGTGAATTTCAGGCATGGATTGTCGGGGCCGTGTTAGGCGTTTAATGGCGCGGTGAGAGGGCCAGGCGACAAGCGTCGCGGCCCTGAATTGCCCCATGGGGGTAGGCCCCCTTCGCTTCTCGGGCCAAGTCCAATACCATGCGTTCGCCGAAATCTGGCAGTGAACCTCGCGGGGTTATACCATCGCTTTGGGTGGCGTTCGTTGAACCTGGGGTTATGTGGTACGGCATTGCCGGAGAAGGCCGCAGCGACTCAGCCTCCCGACCTGACTGTTATTAGGCCCTCTCGGCGACGAACTCGGTGCGCGGCAACGGCGACTGGCGGCTGATGCACGCCGGGAGAATTCGCTTGCTCCTCGAAGCGTATTCGCCGTGCGTGGGGCGCCGGAGCACGTGCGGAGCGACAACGGGCCGGAGTTCATCGCCCAGGAGATTCCACGCTGGCTGGATCGGGCATCGGTGGGTACACTGTACATTCAGAAGACCAGCCCTTGGGAGAATGGATACGTGGAAAGCTTCAACGGCAGGCTGCGGGATGAACTGCTGAACCGTGAGCTCTTCCTGAGCCTGCCCGAGGCTCGGTATGTGCTGGACGAGTGGCGGCTGGAGTACAACCATCGCCGGCCGCACCGCGGGATACGATGGCAGACTCCCGCGGCGTTCGCGGCCGCACTGGAAGACAAGACTGCCCGCCAGGACGGCGGGCGGGTGGCGACGCCGGCTGGTCCTGCGGTCGGGGCGACGCCTCTCCCTCCGGCCCAGCCAGCGCATGACCAACCGATTCTCTCATAACACTTGGTACAAGAATCGGGAAGGGGTCAGGCGATCAAGAGGCGAATCTGGATCGTGGGAAGTTCGATGTCAACGAGTTTGACTTTAATGTCCCCGGCAAGGACCACCCCTTTGTCGAGCACGCGTTCGAGCACATCAGCGAGCGTGGTACTCTGAACCGCATGCGGCATGACTCGCCCCTCGGAGATCGCTACGATTTCCTTTCACAAGAGCCTGCCCAGAGGACCCAGATCAATGTTCAGGTCAGCGGTCTTCAGGCCGAAGTGTTTCTTGAGTTCTTCCACCTGTTCCGACAGGCGCATGAAGGTGCTGCCGAGCCGCTCGATTTCCTCGCCAGTGAGCGACCCGCCCTCGATGCGTCGGATCGCCTGGCGTTCCAGCAGTTCGCGGAGCAACTCGACGAGCGTGAGAACGAGTTTGCCCAGGCCGTTTTTGACGTCTTCCGGGTCGAGGGTGATGCGCGGGGGACTCACGGATCGGTCCGGCGTCATAACCTCCGCGAACTCGCCCAGAGCCCACGACTCCATTTTCGGCATTTCGTGAGCGATCACGTTCTACGCTCCCTGGTGCCGACGCCGGGTTGTGCTCGGGAGCCCCGGCCTCTCATTCGCGGTTTCCACGGACGTCAACACGAGTTGGAGACCCAGGTAGATCAAGTCAATGTCCGCCACCGAAATCACCACCTCCCCCACAACGACCACGCCCTTGTTAAGGACACGGTCCAAAGTCTCGCACAAGGAAACGTGCTGCTCATCGCGGAGGGCCGGCTGCCCGGATATTCCGGTCGCGCTCATGTCACAGCATCCGCTCGTAGATGCTTCGGGCCTGGTGAAACTCACCGGCCTTTTCGTAGTGATCGGCGATTTCCAGTAGGCGTTCGTGCGCTCGGCCGGCCTCTTGCGTGCCGCCGTGCTTCTCAAAGACCTCGAAATAGATTGCCATGGCTTGGTGCACCGCGCGCGCGGCGAGGTAGCCATCGGCCATCTTCAGAAGGTGCGCGAGCACTCGCGACTGCGTCCGCGATGGGCCGGCCGACATGATCACGGTCCGCGGCCTTGTGTCCGTGATCGTGGCCCGAGCCTGCGTGTGGTCTGCGTCCTCTACGGCTGTCGCGCGACTTTCCGCGCCGCCTGGGGTGTCGGTATCCATTGTACTCGCCTCCACCAAGAAAGGGGTCTAGGTTCGATACAGCGCGCGGCCGAGTTCGGCCAGCCGATCACATCCTCGCAGTTCGCCGCAGTGATATACCAGGCACTGGTGTACATCCTTGAAGATTTTCTCAAACTCCCGGCAGACCCCGGATTCCGCCCGAAACTGGCTTTGGCACAGCGGACATTGGTTGTCGAGTGTAACCTGGTTAAGGAACAGGACCGGCACATGGATCCCCAGCCGGCGGCAGGCCTGGAACAGGTCCCGCGTCTCTTCCAGTGTCATCTGGGTCAAGGCGCTCACGGCATAAAGGCGTCCTTTCGCCGGGTCTTCCAGCACGGATCGCAGAAACCTGACCTTCCGCGACATGGCGGTCAAATAGTCCGAGGTGGCGGGGAGCCAGCACAGGTCCTTGTATTTCAACAACAGGCCGATCATCACCTTGAGCCAGTCCTGGATCAGTCCGGGCAGTTCCAGCAGTCGCACCAGGTGCCCGGTTGGGGCGGTGTCGAGGACCACGATTCGATTGTTCGCGGTCCCCAGGAGTGCGACGACCCGCGCGACGGCCATCAGTTCGTCCAAACCGGGCGGCGAGAGATCGAGAAAGTGCTCCATGGCCTCTCGCTCGAACTCCAGATCGACCATCTCGCGCCCCGAGAGGAGCCGGTCGAAGAACTCTGCCACTTCGTCGGCATACCGGCCTTTGAGTTCCTGGAACTCCGCTTCGGCGTCTATCTCCAGGGCGGTCAGGCGCCCCCGCACGCGGGTTCCTTCGGGTCCGATGGGCACTGCGAGACAGTCCGAAAGCGAATGAGCCGGGTCCGTCGAGACCAGAAAAATGTCCCTGTCGGGATACGCCTCGGCCAAGCGGAACGCCGTGGCACTGGCGAGCGTCGTCTTACCGACGCCCCCTTTGCCTGAGAACAGTACGAGAGACACTTCGGGCCCCGGCAGCCTTGGCGGGTGGTCCACGCGAGGCGCGGGCGATATCGTCGGCGCCGGCTGGGCGCGACCGGCGAGTCGATGAACCCCGGTCCATAGTTGGAGGAGGTGTTCGGCGCCTCGGACCTCCTCCCGTTGGATCGGGACCTCCCAGAGCGCGTACTTCTGGAACTTCGGCCTGAGTCTCCCCAGCACCGAAAATTGCTGGCAGCAGATATCCTGGCAAGTCGGGCAATCACCGTCCGGCGGATAGAGGCGGTTGACGAGAATATCCCGGACGGGCACCCGCATCCTCTCAAGCCGATCTACCAGCCGCCTCGTCTCGTCCAGACTCGCCGGTTCGGCAAGCATGACCGGCACAAAAAGACATCGCGTCTGATCGCTGAGGAGCGACGCCAGGTGTTCGAGCGGCTGCCGCAGCCGTTCCAGAAACAGGTCGGCCTCGTCCTTGTCATCGGACGCGCGGTACAGTTTGACCAGGTAGTGATGCTTCGCCAACATGGCGTCGATCGCGGCGAACCACTCATGCAGCATCTCCGGAAGTTCGAGGAACCGAAGGGTGTGTCCCGTAGGGGCCGTGTCGACGACAATGCAATTGTACGTCCGGGCCTTCAGCAGAAGCGAGATCTCATCGAACGCCATCACCTCGTCAAGCCCGGGGACGGACAAGTCCAGGAGCCGCGACACGTCGTCATCGTCAAGAAGTGTGCCGTGCAAAGCGATCTGCCGAAGGTGCCGCGAGTGGGCCTCCTTAAACTTCCTCAGACACTCCTGGGAGTCGATCTCGAGCAACTTCAGGTTAGGAGGCAACGGACTGCGGGCGAAGCAATCCTGGAGCGAGTGGGCCGGATCGATTGAGACGATCAGAAAAGTGCCGTCCGGAAAATGGGTGGCCAGATACAAGGCGGTGGCGGCGGCACAGGTGGTCTTTCCCACGCCTCCTTTGCCGCCGAAAAGGAGCAACTCGGCGCCCGGCGTCCGCAGAAACGCGGGCACCTCGCCCAAGCAGGCCTCCTGCCGGGCGGGAGGTTCGCCGGCGCTTTCCGCCGTGCCCTGGGGCGCGCTAGCCGTCTGTCCGAGAACCATCGTCGCCGTCCCCATTGCCCGACTCTATCCTGTCGAGACGCTCCAGCAGAGGTCTCTCCTGGGCGTCGAACTCTTGCTCCGATATCCTGCCCGCCTCCAGCATCATGTACAACTCGCGGAGTTCGTTGCGGACGGCGTCCGCCTCGCTTTCAAACTCGTGCGTAGCCGCCTGGCGGACCTGGTTCACGACCCACCCGACGCCTCGCGCCGGAGCGAGCAGAATGTCGTCAAGGATAAACATGTGCATTGTCCTCCCCTGGATGAATCACGTTTGCAGGCTCACGTCCGCGAAGTTGTAGGGCGGCCACGGGCCGGTGTAGTCGAACGAGTAGTTGTCGTCGAACTGCTTGGCGGCCTCGAAGACGCCCGCCTCGAAGCCCTTCATGCCGTCCCGAGCAACCAGGCAAGCCAGGTTCATCACCTCGCGTTCGGTGCGGGGCGGGGTTTCCTTTATTTCGGAACACCGCGGGGCCAGGACATCGAGCACCCGCTGGGTGCAAGCGGCCCGGTCTTCCTTGAGGATTCCGTCGAAGAGTCTGCCCAGTTCGATCTTGCCGTCCTGAGACGGCTCGCGGCCGCCGCCGAAAAGTTCGTCCCGCAGCCTTCTCAGTTCCGGGTGGATGAGGACGAAATACTCGAAGATGTTCGTAACGTCCCAGACCGCGCGGAGCGACATTTCCGCCTTGCCCTCGACGCGCCGGAGTTGATCGAGGAACGCCTCCTGGTTCATCCTCAGGATTCGGCGGATGGCGTCGGGCCCGTCGGCCATGGTCCCGAACGACATCGGGAGCATGTTGCCGTGCGCCATGAGTTGCTTGTGGACATCATGGTGGGCCGCCAGATGCCGGCGCTCGGGGCGGATCTTCTCGCCCGGGACGTCGCTGACCACGGCCGCCAGGGGCCCCTCCGATACCAGATAGACCTCGCCCCCCCCGACGCCGATCGGGCCGTAACGGCCGTTCGCCGGGGAGTGGGTCACAATGGCATAGATATAGTTGCAGACTTTGGTTGCTGCTTGTGGAACCATGGGCGTAAGACTCCTTTGGCGGACCAGGCGGTGCGTTGACGGCGATTGTGCCATTGCACGATCCCTTTCTGGGGCGGCTGCTGGGGCCAGTACCGTGTGAAGTCGCCGCCGGGGCCGAGGCGCACGAGCGCCGGACCGGCGGGCTCGGGCGCGGCGAGGAGCCGGGCCGCGCGGAGCAGGATCAGAAGGCCCATGCATCGGGCCAGCGTACGGAATAAAACGAAGATCGGGTTCCGGCGGAGCCTGTCGCTTCTCGTTTTGCGAACGAGGCACGCTGCCGAGAACAGAAGCACCACGTGTTTGCAGCCGCGGGAAAGATAATCGATCTTCATGTCAGTTTCCTCTTCCGTGTCTCGCACGGACTCTCGCGTACGTACGCTCCTAGTGAGCGTGCTCCAGCGAACGGCGCGGCACGGCCGTGACCAGACTGACCGACTTCAGCTGGCCCTGCTCCGTCTTGATGTTCAGGATCTCACCGCAAACGAAGCATTTGACCGCGCCCTCGTAGTCGTCGTAAGCGTGGTCCAGGTCCACCTTGTGGCCGCACGAAAGACAGTTGATCTTCATGTCACTCTCCTCTTTTCTCTACGGAGTCCGTAAGTCCGTAAGCCGTAACGTTTCCTTCGCCGTCCAGCCTCAGCAGGTAGGCCTTGCGATCGAGCACCGGCCTGCGTGTCGGCAGGCCCAAGGCCTTTACGGTCGCATTCGGCACCTGGACCTCCGCCTCGGCCTCCCATCCTCCCTGTTCGGGGTCCATGAGCGCCAGTTTGACGATGTTCGTGTGCCTGGCGTCCGGCAGCATCTTCGATAAGAAGCCGATCACGGCGTCTCTGGCATTTCCAATCGGCAGCACCTTCCGCTCCGCTTGCGGACCGGTCGCAGATGACACCCGCTCAGCCATCCTAACGTTACTCAGAATGCTCGCCATCTGACCACCTTCCGGTTAGAGGCCGGGCCTCGCCACGGCGTCGCCCTGGCGGGCCGGGTCAAGCGACGCCCTGGCCCTTGCACGCTTTGCAGTAAAAGACCCCATCTTTGCCTGTGCCCTTGCACTTCGGGCAGGTGGCGGCGTTCTTGCGGACCGACACGACCCCCGTCCCCCGGCACGCCAGGCAGGTCAGGTTCCCACGCTCGCGCCCGGTCCCGCGACACTTCAGGCAGGTGACCACCGGCGGAGTGACCTTGATCTTGCCGGCCGCGCCGCAGACGGGGCACCTGCTGCCGCTGCCGAACTTCGGGTCCACGCCGCTGCCTCCGCAATAAGCGCAGGGGACCGAGTCCGTGAAACGCTTGGTCCGGGTCCGTCTCCCCTTCATCTTCCCGGACCTGGCGAGGATCTCTTGGGCGTATTCCATCGTTACTTCCCTTTCGTTTGGCGGGATCGCGTCAAGGGCGGCACCGCGGCATCAAAGTGTCTGGTCCACTGGTCCTCGAGCCAAAGTAGCCGCGCTTTCCGCGCGAGCAGCCTCTTTTTTTCGCGGGCGAGGCGTGCGGCGTCAGAAGTATTTCCCATTACCAGGAGAGGCGCCTGCGACACTCCCGTGGCTTGCGGGCACGAGCGAAAGCCCTTGACGTTTCGGCTCGTGCGAACGTGTTTCATGCCCTTTAAGGTCAACATGAGCCATCTCCTTGTTCAGTACCTGAGCCTGAGCCCGCGCGTGCTCCTGGGAGGCGGGGTCTCGGGCTTGGCGCCGGAATCCCGGGCATCGGTCGGCCTCCCCTTGTCCCGTTTGGCCAGGGTCTGCAAAAGCGCGGCCTTTTCGTCCTCGATTTCCTCCACGCGCGCATCGATGTTTTTCACCCGAAACGACGCGCTCTCCCTTTCCTTTCCCCGCCGGACTTTCTCCATCTCCAGGCAGGCAACTTTCATATATGCCTTGTAGGGAAGAGAGGTCTGATCCACTCTTCCCGAGAGGGTGGGGATGTCCTGTAAGCCCCGGATATTTCTTTTCGAGATAGCCATATTATCACCTCCCCAACGCCGCGATGGATGGTTTGGGATCTGCGGAGTGTTTGGTTTGGCCCCCGCAGACCTTCCGCATTACCTCTTCCACTTTCTGGGGCATAACCGATTCGCCCGGTGTGATGCCGACTGGGCGGACCTATCCGCCCGCCGCAACGCTCTCATGCCGCGCGCCTTCTCCCGCGCCGGACCGCAGACCTTCCCGGTCGCCCTGCTCATGTTCCCCGGCATCAGGGACGCACCCTGCCGGCTGACCTTCGCTACGGTGCGCTGGCGCAGACGGGGGCTGCATTCGCGCCGACAAAATGGTCGTCCGCCCGCAGACTTTCTTCATCACCTCGTCCACTTTCTGGGGCATAACCGATTCGCCCCCATGGGTGACCTTGGCCGTATCCGTTTTCAGGACGTCCCGGCAGACCCACTGAAAAACGGGGTCATTCCAGCGGGCCCTGCCGCCCTTGTGCGCGAGGATCCGAGCGATGGTAATACAGGCCCGGATCGTCGGCCGGTGGTTGTTGACGCCGACGCCGCGCAGTTCCCGGACGACGTCCACGATGGTCTCGGCGTCGGCCTTGGTAATGCCCGACTTCGCCCTCGTGATCCGAACCTCCGTGTCCCGGTCGTAGTGGCCCAGGGGGATCGTGATGAGCCGGTCCATCAGGGCATCCTGCGTCTTGTGCGTGCCGGCGTACTCCTCCGGGTTCGAGGTGAAGACGGCGCGGAACTCCGGATGGACCTCGAGGTACCCGTCGCCGCTCGCGCGCAACTTGGGCAGGTTGAGGATCTTCTCCGACAGGATGCTGAGGAGCGCGTTGTTCGCCTCCGCCCGCGACCGGTTGAACTCGTCGTAGATCAGGGTGTCGCCATTCTGGCACGCCGTGGTGAGCCGGTTGTCCACCCAGAGGCTCTGCATCTCCTCCGAGGTCTTCAGGACGGAGTGGATGAAGTTGTCAATCAGTTTGGACTTGCGGTATCCGGCATCCCGGCCCACGAGGTCGGAACTCCCGAACTCGTCATCCCCGTGGATGAGGGTGACGGGCCGGCCGAGTTGGGCGGCCACGTGGAAGGCCAGGGTCGTTTTCCCCGTCCCCGCCGGGCCGGCGAAGTGGACCGGGTATCCCGCCTTCAGGTACGCCAGCGCCCGCTCCGTAATCTCCTTGACGTAGGGCGTCAGAACGAACCCCTCGCCGGGCTCGGGCAGGATGCTGTCGCCGTCGGTCCGGACCCTCACGGTTGTGGCCAGGGCCGTGTCGCCGTTGTCGCCGTTGTCGCCATTCATCCCTTCGCTCCTTGCCTATTGTTCCGTTTTGCGTTCGCTGTCCCCGGCGGGACGTTCCGCTTGTCCGCGGCCTCCGCGGAAATCCTTCCGCGGCCGCGGCATTCCAAACAGGCCATCGCCGGCGCCGAGGGATCGTCGCCGCTTCCCCCGCACTCCGGGCACGCTTCAGTCAAGCCTTTGAGGACGGGAAGGACGCCCCTGCCGCCGCAAACCGTACAGGTAAGGCGTTTGACCGCCCCCGTGCCGCCACAGTGGGCGCACAACTCGTGCGAGGCCTCGACCGCCACGACGCCTCTTCCTTGACACACACAGCAGGTCGAGAGCCTCGACAGGATGCCGAAGGGGTCCTTGCCGGTGCCGCCGCAGAAGGCGCAAGGCATCTGGGTGGTCTGTTCCTCGCCGATCGCCGTTTGTCCCATCACGTTCTCCTTTGTTCCGCCGGACTGCACCGCTTCAGGGGGACCCTGGCACTGGCACGTTCCAGGTCAGCGACGCGTTCCGCCAGGTCGTCAAGCCCTTCGTCGGTTCTGGCTTGCGAACAGAGTGCCGGGTTCCACGTCCACCAGTCGATGCCCATCTCTTTGGCCTTGTCCACCGAGGCGATCAGCAGGCGTATCTGGATCGTCAGCAGTTCAATATCAACCAGTTTGATCTTGATGTCGCCGGCGATGACCACGCCCTTGTCCAGAACCCTTTCGAGCACATCCGCAAGGGTCGCCGACTCTACGGCATGTGTCATCGCCATTGGCCACGCTCGCTCCCTGGCCCGTCCTGGGCGCCCCCGGCATTGCCGGGGGGGGTTCGGTGATTGTCCCCCGGCATTGCCATGGGCTTGTTCACCGGCCTAGCGTGTTCCTGCCCCTGCTTTGGCCTTGCTCCTGCGTCCAGCCGCGCGGCCGCCCCCTGCCGTCGCCCGCCGCGTCCCGCCAAACCAGGCCTGGTGAGCGCCGGCGATGTCCTCCGCGAACTCGTTCCTCAGGACGGCAACTTTTTCCACAAGGTCAGAGACGAACTCCGCTCTCTCAGCAGCCGTCTTCTTCGCCATCTGGCGATGGGCCTTGTTGAAGTCGCCCTTCATGGCCAGCCACGCCGGTTTGAGGGTTCCGACAAACGCCTCAAGCGATTCGTGCAACTGGGCTATCTCGCCTTTCAACCGGGTCATATCGTCGGTTAGCACTCCCATGGTAACGCTCCTTTCACTCTGGTTTTCCAAGTTCTGGTTTCTCAAGTTCGCCTCGGCTGCCAGGGAGGCGCGATTGGCCCCCCTGGCAGCGAGGCGTCCAGCCTAAGTGGACGTCATCCATCCCAGCACCATCCCAGCGCAGGGAAGGAAGACTTAGGCCGGGGCCGCAGCCGAGGCCGTCAGGCCAATGGCTTCGGCGTACTTCAGGTACGTCTCCACTGAGGCGATGACGACGCGGGCTTCGATCGAAAGCAGTTCGATCCCGACCAGCGACACCTTCACCCAGGCATCGATCACGATGCCCTTGTCCAGAATACGATCCACCACCTCTGCCAGACTGCTGCTGTCCGTCGACTTCTGTACCTGTGCCATCTTCCGTCCTCCTTCAGTCAGTTCGCTCGATCCCAACGCGTAGGAGAGATCCGGGATAGTCGAGCACCCATCCCTTCACCGGTGACCGCTCGTGTCCGAACACCGGACGATATAGGAGTATGCGAATACCATGCCACAACACAGGCGATCTTCCCCGAATCTTCGGAAAGGGCGTTTCAACGTCGCTACGGCGGTTTGTGGCGGGAAAAAATTGCCGGCGGGCTTGGGAGACGCCGCACATCCGGCGTCGCCTGTAGGGAGCGGGCTCCCTATTTAGGGAGCAGAAACCCCATGCGGGCGTTGAACTGAGTCGCGGCAGGCAAAACTGTACGGCGGCCAGGGACCGGTGACCAGCATCCCCTGGGGGCCCCTGCCCTGGAGTTGCCTGAACGTCGTGTGAAAGCGTCCCACGTTGTCGCGGGGCACAAGGAAGAACACCGAAACCAGCCGTCGGCCGTCCGTGCAAGACGTCTCGGCCTCGGACTTCACAACGAGATCCTTGAATGCCTGGCGCACCTTCTCGGTCGCAGCGACGGATTCCTCGTCGTCGCCGTCCTTGCGGACATAGTGGGTTTTCCGATCGGCCAGGTAGGCCCTGGCTGAGGAAAGATTCGGGGCGTGGGACGATTTTCGGCACGTGGCGCTGTCACGGCCGCTGAGCAGCACCCGAACGCCCATTTCCACGCATCCGTCCAACTCCTCCAGAGACTCCCGGAACTCGCGCCGGCGAGCGCGCAGCAGTTCGACGACCGCACCGGCGTCTTCGAGAAAGCAGCCGTAGCGGAAGGGCAACACGGTGGCGGTCTCGTGGAACACCTGAACCACGCGGGCGTAAGCCGCCGCGCGAGACACGCTCGGCGCGAGGCACGTCTCGGGCACGAGCGAGAATGCCGCCGCCAGGCCGTCCTCGGCCATTAAGGAAACGCGGGATCCCTCGACGCCCGCCGCGGCAACGCCCCGCGCGGGCTCTGCATCACGAAGAACGCAATACACCAAGTGTTTCATTCTGGCGTGTTTCCGACGGGGGACAGAAGTTGTAAGGGGGCCACGGCCCTGAGACCCCGACCGAAAGCCCCTGCTCGGCGTAGGCGGCGCCGATCGCCTCGGCGCGGGCGTGAAACTCCGGCAGCCGGTCGCGCAGCACGAGAACCGCCAGGTTCAGCGTCATCTCTCGGTCGTCTTCCCGTCCGCTTTGGGGCTGCAACTTCAGCGGACAGACGTCCACCGCCTCGTGCTGGATCGCGTCCCGGATCTGTTCGGCGGCGGCGGACCGCCACAAGACTAGCGCTTTCCCCGCTTCCGCATCGAGCTGCCTTTGCTGCAAGTAGCGAGCCCCGGGGGCGTCCGGCAACCGCCGCTGGCGCTCGGCCAGGACAGGATCCGCTGCCGTCAGCCACTCCCGTGCCTTGCTCGTGTCCACAAGGCCCTTAACGGCCCATTCCTCCTTGTCGGAGACCCAGTCCAGGATTCTGGAGATCTGTTCGCCCTTCTCGGCAAGGAGTCTCTCCAGGGGTTGCTGGGACGAGAAAACCGTGCCAAACCTGACCGGCACGACGGGCCCGAAGCGCATCGCATCCTCGACCACGCGTTCGTGCTGACAGGCGCGGGGCGCCACCCACTTGAGGTCCTGCAAGTTGGCTTCGGCGTCCGGACCGCTGAAACCCTCGAGGGGCACCCGGCTGAAGACGGCGGCCACGGCGCCCGCCTCCAGCGCGGCGATGTCCTCGCGCCCGTCAATGCCGGGAAGCCGGATATCACCGCCCCTGCCGCGGCGCGCGAAGCAATACAGATAAACCCCATCCGGCTCCATGGCGGTCTCCCGCTCGTCCATGTGTGCCACCCTGTCTACGGGGCCGTCGGGCCGTTGCCGCGGATGCTCTCCAGGGCATGCTCGAAGTGTGTCCGGGTGATCAGCGCTTTGGGCCTCTTATCAGGGTTCCCCACGCCTGTCTTCGCAACGGCCTCACGGAGGGCTTCGAGGGCCGCCCTCGTACACACCGCCTGAATGTCTGCGCCCGTGAATGTCTCGTCGGTCAAGGCAGCCAGTTCCTCGGGGCGGACGTCCTTGGCTACCGGCTTGCCGCGAAGGCCGATCTCGAAGATCTTCCGCCGGCCTGCGAGGTCCGGCAGGGGAATCTCCAGCAAAAGGTCTAACCGCCCGGGCCTCAGGAGCGCGGGGTCGAGCATGTCGAGGCGGTTGGTCGCCGCGAGCACCAGCACCGCGCCCAGTTCCTCCACCCCGTCCAGTTCGGTCAGGAATTGACTGATGACCCGCTCGGTCACGTGCGAGTCCGAGCCGGCGGAACCGCGGATGGGCACCAGGGCGTCGATCTCGTCGAAAAAAATGATACAGGGCGCGGCCTGCTTGGCCTTCCGGAAGACCTCGCGGACGGCCTTCTCGGATTCCCCGACGTACATCGAAAGCAAGGCGGGGCCTTTGACGGCGATGAAGTTCACCTCGGTCTCGCTTGCGACGGCCTTCGCGAGCAGCGTCTTCCCGCAGCCCGGGGGCCCCGAAAGGAGGATGCCTTTCGGCGGTTTGACGGCGACCTCGGCATAGAGTTCGGGATACTTCAGCGGCCATTCGACCGCTTCGATGAGTTCCCGCTTGACCTCTTCCAGGCCGCCCACGTCGTCCCAGTGGACTTCGGGCACCTCGACAATCACCTCGCGGATGGCGGAAGGCTCCACTTCCCGGAGCGCCTCCAGAAAATCGGGCATGCGAACCTCGAGTTTCATCAGCGCCTCGTACGGGATCGCGGCGGCGGCGAAGTCGATCTCCGGCATGATACGCCGCAGCGACACCATGGCGGCCTCCCGACAGAGCGCCTCCAGGTCGGCGCCCACGAAACCGTGGGTGATCGCCGCCAGATGGTCCAGATCCACGTCCTCGGCGAGCGGCATTCCGCGGGCATGGATGTCCAGGATTTCCCTGCGGCCGATGCGGTCCGGAATGGGAAACGAGATCTCGCGGTCGAACCTCCCGGGCCGCCGAAGGGCCGGGTCGAGCGCATCGGGGATGTTCGTGGCGGCGATCACGATCACGTGCTCGCGCTGGGCCAGCCCGTCCATCAGCGCCAGCAACTGGGCGACGACGCGCTTCTCCACGTCGCCGACAACCTTCTCGCGGCGCGGAGCGATGGCGTCAATCTCGTCCAGGAAAATGATGCTCGGCGCCTTGCGGGCGGCCTCCTCGAAGATCTTACGGAGGTTGGCTTCGCTCTCGCCGTAGAACTTGTGGATGATCTCCGGCCCGTTGACGGCAAAGAAGCTGGCCTCCGTCTCGTGGGCCACGGCGCGGGCAATGAGCGTCTTGCCGCACCCGGGCGGGCCGTGGAGCAACACGCCCTTCGGCGCGTCGATGCCCAGCCGCTCAAACACCGCGGGGTATCGCAGGGGCAGTTCGATGATCTCACGAATCCGAGAGATCTCACGCTTCAAGCCCCCGATGTCTTCGTAAGAGATCGGCCGCGACCTTTCTTTCTCCCCGGACCCTCGGACCTCCAGCATCGTCGTGGGATTGATGACGACGGGCCCGGCAGGCGCCGTACTCTTCACTTTGAAGTCGGCCGAGCGCGTTCCGAAGAGCGTCGCCCGAATGCGGTCGCCCTCCACCACCGGCAACCCGTCGAGCAGGCTGCCGATGTACTCCAGGTCCCGACCGCTGGGCGCGATCGTCACGGCCGACAGCACCACGTTCTTGGCCGGCTTGGCTGCCGCCCGGCGGACTTCCACGATCTGGTCGAGGCCGGTGCCGGCGTTCTCGCGCGAGAGCCCGTCGATCTGGATTCGCGATTGACCGCGCAGGTCCTTGTAAACCGGCATGGCCTTCCCGACGGTCTTGCGTTTGCCGACGATCTCCAGGACGTCGCCGATCGCGACTTCCAGTCTTGCCATGTCCGCCGGGTCCAGACGCGCAAACCCCCGGCCCAGGTCCTTGCCGAGCGCTTCGGTGACCTTGAGCCTGATCGCCGTCAGAGCCGCCTCTGCCATGCTGCTCATCCCCCTCGTGGTGTCTGCCTGGCCAGTTTGACCTCAAGGACGCCGTTGCGGCAACTATGGCTCATTTGCCCGGCGGAGAACGTGTCGGGCAGGAGCACTTCTTTCCGATACTTCATCTCGCCCCGCTCCGCAACGATGATCAAAACGTCGTCCTTAAGTTCCAGGTGGAGGTCTTCCTCGCCCACGCCGGGCATCTCGGCCACGACGAGCACGTGGTCCCCCTCGTCAAAGACGTCCACCATGGGCTGTCGCACTTCGTGGACCGCCGCCTGCCCCGTCTCCTCGTCCTTGCGGACGTTGCCGAAGGGTTCCACTTTGATGCCCTCGTCTCCGAGGCCGACCTTGACGTTGAAGCCGAAGATCCCCCGCAGCTTGTCGTCGGGGCCGCGGATCTCCCCGGTCTTGTGAAGTTCTTCGCCCCGTTCCGAGAGTTCGCCGAGTTTTTCTATAAAGGAACCCAATCCGTTGAAGAACTCTCCGAGCCCCATGAGTCGATCCTCCCGAGATTTTTTCTTCCGACCCCTCGCCATGGTTATCTCCTATGCCTGGCCAATACCGTAGTCCCGTATCTTCTTGCAGACAGTTTTATAGTCAATTTGAAGAATGCGGGCCGCTTGCGCCTTGTTTCCGCCCGTCTGCCGAAGGATGACTGTGAGAATCCTCCGTTCCGCGCGCACGACGACCCTCCGGACCGCCTCCTTGAGGGGAAGGTCTCCCTCGATCGGCTCGTCGGGGCCCGGGCCATCGAGACCCCCAGGGGCCGGCCCGTCCGAAAGGGCCAGGTGATGGGCCTCGATGACCGTGTCCGCCAGGAGCGCCGCCCGGCGGACCACGTTCCGGAGTTCACGGACGTTTCCCGGCCATCGGCAGTTCAAGAGAAGGGCCACGGCGTCTTCGGAGAACCCTTGAACGGCCTTTTTCAGTTCCCGGTTCGTCATCTCGAGGAACCGTTCCGCCAGGAAGACGATTTCCTCCCCGCGCTCGCGCAAGGGGGGGACCACCACGCTGAACTCGTTCAGGCGGTGGTAAAGGTCGTGCCGGAAGCCCCCGCTCTGGATCGACGAGGCCAGGTCCACGTTGGTGGCGGCGATCACCCGAATGTCCACGTCGATGGCCTTGGTGCCGCCTACGCGCCAAACCTGCTTCTCCTGGATGGCGCGGAGGAGTTTCGGCTGCATCTGCGCAGGCAGATTCGAGATTTCATCGAGAAACAACGTGCCCCCGGAGGCGATTTCAAACTTCCCCGGCCGCGTCCGGTCCGCCCCCGTAAAAGAGCCCTTCTCGTGCCCGAACAACTCGCCCTCCATCAGGGACTCCGGTATCGAGCCGCAGTCCAGGGGCACAAACGGGCCGGAGGCTCGCGGACTCATCCGGTGGATCGCCCGAGCCACGACTTCCTTGCCGGAACCCGTTTCCCCAAGGATCAGGACCGTGAAATCCGTCCGAGCCACTCGTGCGATGTCCGCATGAATCCTCTCCATCGGCTCGCACGATCCGAGGGTCTCCTCCGTCCAGCATTCACGCTCAACCCGGGAAGAATGCGTGTCCTGCTGTAATAGACTGCCGCTTCCCATTCCCAGCGTCATGACTGTCCCTTCCCCCTCCACGCGGTTCAACTCAAAATCTCAATCCTCCTCCTGCGCTCTGCCCGAGTCCCTCGCTGCGGCCAACCCGTCGGAGCGGGGCCCGTGCCCGCTCTGCCCGGAGGTCCGGCCGTAGTCCGGGGTACAAATCCAATGCGTATATCTCGACTATTCCGCCTGAATAGGCGGCCTGGCTCCACGGCGACAAACGGTCGCCCCCGAGCCTGGGTGTTCATTCGGAAAACCGGCGAGCAACTGAGGAGATGTGAGAGGAGATGCGCGGCCTCGATCGAGTCCGAAGCCTCTCGGCCGGCGCGCAACGGCGGAGCGCTTGTCGCGGAAGACCACGTTTTTCCCCATCCCGACATCCCAGTACAACTGCTATCCCAGTACGCTTGCTCGCATTATCGGACTATCTAATCAGCGGACTTTAAAGATTTTTCGGCCTGTCGGGGAGTGTCGGATGTCGGGCCGGTAGCGCTACT
>JBAUDW010000046.1:0-8981 GCA_049678285.1 Phycisphaerae bacterium | reverse complement strand
GCCACGGCTCGGCCTCCGACAAGAGTCGTCTTCCAACGCTCTCATCGGCACGTCGGGCCGGCTCGCTCTCATCTTCCTTGCTTCCTCCAGCTACCCGCGGTACCCTGAAAACCTGCGAAAGGCCAGTTATCACAGTGAACAAGACAAAAAGGGCAACAAGCCGCCAGAAGAAAATTTGCTTTTGGGGATGAAACCGGCTAGTCTTTTCATTAGAATTGTACCGGCACGGAAACGCATGCACCCGTAGGGCGGAATCATGCATGAGTAGTGCCGAACTTCTCGAAGCCCTCGACCTTGCTGGCGGGGTTCATCCCGCCTTTTACAGCTGTGTCGAGGAACTTGACAAGCATGTGCCTCCCTTGCCGTACGCCCACGCTGTTCGTCGAGCCTGGGAAACTCTAGACCTGGACGGTGTCCTCTACGTTGACCGGAGTCCCGCCGCCTACTTCAAGCAAGTCGACGCTATCCCTGATGACATGGTGCGACGCTGGCAACGTGTCCTCTGGAATCATGCGGTCTGCCCCATCTTGGTCATAGGTACGCCTAGCGAGGTACAGGTGTATTCTGGCCAAGCACTACCTGCGAGGCCCGATGAATCCCCCGGGGCTAACGAGCGCCTCGTCGAGATCCTTAATCTGACGAGCGATACGCTTGAGATTCAACAACTGGTCCAGGCGATAGAGTCGGGCAGACTTCAGGCCGAAAAACGCGAGTCTTTCGGCCGTAAGCACTCTGTGAACGAGTACCTGTTGCGAAATCTAAAGGCGGTAAGGGCACAACTGATACGTGGCAGGCACGGACTGAAACCGCCGCAAATTCACATGCTCCTGACGCGCATTTTGTTCACGTGCTATCTGATCGAGCGGGAGATCATCAAGGGAAGCCACTTTGAGGATGACAAATACCTTTCTAAACTCTCTCCCACCAATAGTCTGGGGGAGGCGCTACGTGACTTGTCGCCAACGCAAGCAAAGGAGGCGCTTTGCCGCCTGTTCGGTTCAATCCAGTTGAGGTTCAACGGAAGTCTCTTCGATCCGGGCGTGGTGAGCGAGACCCGTAGGCTCAAGCCCAGGCACCTGAAGACCATACAACAATTCTTGCGCGGGGACGACCTTGAAGACCGGCAACTCACTCTCCATTTCTGGGCCTACGACTTCCGCGTCATGCCTATCGAGACAATCAGCGCTATCTATGAGGATTTCATCGAGGCCGAAGGGCCGGGGGCCCGGCGCCGAAGCGGTGCCTATTACACGCCACCCCATCTTGCCGAAATGGTTCTGGACATCGCGACAGAAGACGACCAGAAGCCTCTTCTGGAGAAACGAGTCCTCGATCCGGCGTGTGGGTCGGGGGTGTTTCTGGTTAGTGCCTTCAACCGAATGGCTGAGGAGTGGCGCAGGAAGAACCCCAATCGGCAATACAACACCCGGGCGCGGGAACTCATCAATGTTCTCGAAAACCAAGTCTTCGGACTTGATGTGAGCGAAACCGCATGCAGAATCACGTGCTTCAGCCTCTACCTGGCACTCCTTGACCAACTTAGACCACCGGATATTCAACATCTGGAGGAACAGGGCCACAGGCTGCCTCCTCTTCTCCTTCCCAAAGGCGAGTCACCGCCGCCAGAACAACCGCGCACCATTGTGTGCGGCAACTTCTTCAGTCCAGAACTCTCTCTCCCGCAGACAAAGTTTGATTTGGTTGTCGGCAACCCGCCCTGGGTGAGCCGTGGGCGTTCAAAAGACCCGATATTCCTTGCGTGGAGGGCTGCGCATCGCGATTTGCCAACGCCACAAAAGCAGGTGACCCACGGCTTTATGTGGGAGGTGCCGAGGTACCTTTCGCCAGAGGGCAAAGCGTGCTTGCTTGTGCCCTCGGCCGTTTTCCTCAACAGGACAGACACGTTCCAGCGTTCTTGGCTCCGGGAGTTTACGGTTGAGAAGATCGTGAACCTTTCCGACCTAAGGTTCTTCCTCTTTCCAGGTGCTGCTCACCCGGGCGCGGTGGTTCGTTTCTCCAGCGTTGAGCCTTCAGCCGAAGGGCTTTCGATTACCTATGAGGCTCCAAAAGCGGAGCGTGTTAGCCAACTAGGTGGCCCCATACACATTCACGAGCAGGATACGGCACGGGTCCGGTTGTCGGACGTTCTGGCCAGCGCAGAACACGATGAGGCTCCGGCCTTTTGGAAGATGCGGTTCTGGGGCACGCCGCGTGACATTCGGCTCTTGGCTAGGCTTCGGGACATGCCGCGCCTCCAAGATATAGTCGGTGAGCCGGAGAATCCAAAGCGATGGATCGAAGGGCAGGGATTTCAGCCCTACCATCCGCAAAAGGGCTCCGACACGGAGGCGACTGAGCACCCTCGCAAACCATGGTGGTCCAAGAATCGTCTATTCCTTGATTGCAGCCTTGGGCTGTTGGGATTGGTGGTACTAGAAGAAGACTGCAAGCCGGTGGGCAGTCGATTCCCCAAGGTCCTTCGCCCCCGTCATCCGGAGCTGTTCGAGCCGCCTGTGGTCTTGGTAAGTCAGGGCTCTTCCAAAGTGGCATTCGTCGACTTTCCTGTCTTATTCCGGGGCTCCCTGCAATCCATAAAGGGGCCTGTCGAAGACGCGGAATTGCTCAAGTTCCTGGCCGCGGCGCTGGACTCCCGACTCGCCAAGTACTTTCTCTTTCATACCGCGGCCAACTGGGGGACGGAACGGGACAAGGTCCACTTCTACGAACTCTTGCGCATGCCGTTTCCGCTGCCTGAAGATGCGCCTGAACCCAGCCGCGCAAGGGACATTGTACGGAGCGTATGCGGGGAGATGGACACCCTGAAGCAAGACCTCGCCGCCGGTGCCGCGCGTTTCGGAAGATCGCAACATGTTGACAGGGCCAGGCGCAAGATTGATCCCATGATCCTTGATTATTACAGCATTGACGAGTGGGAGCGAATTCTTATAGAGGACACGGTAAAGGTCTTTGCGCCGAGTTCCACCCCGGGCGCTTCTACCACAAGCGTGCCGACCTTGAAAAGGGTGTCACGCGAAAAGAGGGAGGCCTATGTTTCCACGCTCTGCGGCATGTTGAACTCGATGGCAGCAAGCAACGGGCCAAGGATAAGCGGCACCGTAGTATATTCCACGATCGCCGGTCAGGCGGTCGTTACAATCAGGCGGAATGGTTCAACATCGCTATACGCCGAGAAGCAAGATTCCGACGATTTAAAGAAGGCGCTGGAAAGGATTTCCAAAGTCCTTCCAGAGGACAAGGGATCATTCATCAGGCAGCGGGGGCTAAAGATTTTCGACGGGGACCGCATTCACATTGCCAAGCCCCTTACGTTACGATCCTGGACCAGAACGGCCGCCTTGAACGACGCAGATGAAATTGCGGCCGCCATCCTGCTTCGAAAGAGGGGCGGCTGAATGGGCTACGCCGGAACTCCGGATCTCTGGGCGGACCTATTCCCCGATGGCCTGGTTCCCGCGATCATCGATCTTGTTCTGGAATGTTGGAACACCTTCCACAAGCCTTCCGCCGATGAGCTCGAGGTGCCAATTACAAGGAGGTTCTGTGCTCATCTTCGCGGCCAGAAAGATCGAAGTCGGCTTCCCTTCAATATCGTGCCTGAGTCCGACGAATTACAGGAAGGCTTCGGGGAATTGTTGGGGCGCATTGACCTCCGCCTTATACACGGGTATCGAGACGACGTTTACTTCGCCATCGAGTGCAAGCGGCTGAACGTTATTTCGAATGGTGGGAGGTCTTCGCTGGCGGGAGCCTATGTTGAAAAAGGCATGATGCGGTTTATTACTGGCCAGTACGCCAGGGGGTTGGACAAGGGCGGAATGCTTGGCTACGTCATGGACGGCAACGTGCTAAACGCCATTGATTCTGTTAAGGGCGCAATTGACTCGCGAAGCACTGCTCTTGCCATGCCGAGCGGCACTTCCTTGTCCACCTGCGCTATCCGGCCCAATACGCAAGAAGTGCGAGAGACGCGCCACCTGCCAAAAGGCAGGCAATTCTTCATCTACCATTTATTTGTTGGCGTCTAGAATTCGGTGCACCCAACACTGATTTCGGTTTTCCGATTTCCGGCGACAGGCTTCAACGGCAGGCCGCCAGGCCTCGCGGCCTGTCGAGCCCGCGGGCTTGAGACCCGGCGCGCCGGGATTGAGACCGCAGGTCGCGAACGCCGCTTTGCCGTCCCCCGCCATTCGTCATTCGGACCCGCCACAGGCGGGTAAATTTCGGGCTTGATTCGTCATTCGCCACTTCGGATTTCGTCATTCCCGCGCAGCGGTAGCCGGCACCTGCCGGTTGTGATTAGAACGCCGACGGCTGAAACGGGTAGCGGTCCGCCAGGGCGAGCGTGCTCTCCAGGTCGCGCATCGCCCCGGTGCAGGAGGCGTCCGACAGGCACACCGCCGCCGCCGTCACCGCCAGGCGCATCGTCCGCTCCAGGTCCCATCGCTCGTGCAGGCCGTAGAGCATCCCCGCGCAGAAGGCGTCGCCCGCGCCCGCGCCGCCGCGGATATATCCCTGCGGCAACTGGAGGGAAGGGTGCCAGAGTTCCTCGCCGCCGGCCGTCCGCACGTAACCGCCCTCCGGCATGTGGATGCACACGAGCCGCCGGACGCCCAGGCTGAGGAGCGCCTCGCTGGAGGCGCGGATGGCCTTCGGGTCCGGCCGGCCGCCGGGCCTGAGGTCGTGGCCCGTCGTGCGTCCCGCCTCGAACTCGTTCAGGATGCAGTAATCCGTGTGCCGAAGCGCGGGTTTGACGATGTTCGGAAACCGGTCGCTGTCTTCGCTGACGACGTCGATGCTCGTCTCGATGCCGGCGTCCTGGACCTCCTTCAGGAGCCGCGCCGCCGCGGTGCCGAACTCGGCGTCCGGCTCGTCGAAGCGATCCAGGAGCAGGAGGTAGCCGAAGTGCAGGAGGCGCGCGCGGATGGCTTGGACGTTCACGTGCTCCGGTCCGAAGAGGGCGTTCGCCCCGCGGTTGTGGAAGAACGTCCGGCGTCCGGTCGCCTGGACGACCATGACGTTCGTGTACGAGGTGGGGGCCCGGTCGGTGGAGGCCAGGGCCGAGGCGTCGATGCCGTGTTCGGCCATCTGGGCGCGGATGAATTCGCCGTCGGCGTCGTCGCCCGTCAGTCCGACAGCCTCCAGGGGAATAGCCTCTTTGCCCGGCGGCGGGCCGAACTTCGCCACGTCCAGGAGGCAGTTGTACGGCGCCCCGCCCGTGCCGCGCGCCTCTTCGAGAATGTTCGAGAGGGTTTCTTCCTGCGGCCAGCGGTCGCAGATATAGAGGTGGTCGATGATCCAGTTGCCTGCCCCGGCGATGCCGTGTCGCTCGTCGGCCATGGTTCTCCCGTTCTGAAGGGGCCCTGCGAGGAGAGGCGGAGGGCCGGCCGCTTTTCGTCGCCCGGCGTGGGGTCCCTGGCTTGGTGAACCCGCTCGCCCCTGGAGCCGCTCAGGCCTCGGCGACGGACTGCCAGGTTCCTTTGCCGGCCGAAGCCAGGACGGCGTCGCACACGTATTGGGTTGCGAGGGCGTCGCGGAAGGTCGGATGGACCGGCTCGCCGGCCGCCAGGCCCTCGAAGAAATCCGCCACCTGGTGGACGAACGAGTGCTCGTAACCGATCTGGAGACCGGGCACCCACCAGTGGTCCATGTAGGGCATGTCGCTGTCGGTCACGTGAATGGAGCGCCAGCCGCGAACGATCGAATCGTCGCGATGGTCGAAGTAACTCAGGCGATGCAGGTCGTGCAGGTCCCACGCGATGGACGCGTGCTCGCCGTTGATCTCGAACGTGTAGAGGGCTTTGTGCCCGCGCGCATAGCGCGTCGACTCGAAGACGCCCAGCGAGCCGTTCCCGAACCGCGCGAGGAAAGCGCAGGCGTCGTCGATGCCGACCGGCTCGACCTTGCCTGTGAGGACGTGCTTGCGCTTCTTGATGAACGTCTCGGTCATCGCCGTGACGCGCTGGATCGGCCCGTTCATCCATAGGGCGGTGTCGATGCAATGGGCCAGGAGGTCGCCCGTGACGCCGCTGCCGGCGGCGGCGAGGTCCAGGCGCCAGAGCCCGTCCCCGCCCTGGGGCAGGTCGGCGGAAATCGTCCAGTCCTGAAGGAACACGGCCCGGTAGTGGAAGATGCGGCCGAGCCGGCCCTCGTCCACCAGTTGCTTGGCCAGCGTGACGGCCGGCACGCGCCGGTAGTTGTACGAGACCATGTTGGGGACGCCGGCCTTCTCGATCGCCTCGACCATTTCTTTACCTTCGGCGCCGTTCCTGGCTAGCGGTTTTTCGCACAGGATCGTCTTTCCGGCCTCGGCGGCGGCGATGGCCATTTCCTTGTGCATGTTGTTCGGCGCGCAGATGTCCACGATGTCGATGTCGTCCCGCTCGACCAACCGGCGCCAGTCCGTTTCGATCGACTCGTAACCCCAACGGTCGGCAAACTGCTTCGTCTTCTCCTTCTCCAGGCCACAGGCCGCCTTCAGCACCGGCCGGTAGGCCAGGTCGAAAAAGTTGCTGACCCGGCGATAGGCGTTGGAGTGGGCGCGGCCCATGAAGCCGTACCCGATCATGCCGACGTTCAGCGGCTTGGCCATGGCTGTCGTCTCCTCGCTCTTATCCGAACCGGGCGTTCAACTCGTCCACGAACTTCTTGCACCGCTCGGTCACGGCCCAAGCGTCGGGCCAGAAGCACAGGTCGATCGTCCACCAATCGTGCAGTACGCCGGCGTCGTTGAGGGCCGGCACCATTTCGTCCCAATCGATCAGGCCGTCGCCGAACGGCGCGTGCGTGCTCGTCTCGTCGCCGTGCAGCGTGCCGTCCGAATCGATGATATGGATGTGGTTGATCTTGCCCGCCAGCCGGCGCACCAGTTCCACCGCTCCGCCGGGCAGCGTTTCGACCGGGCCGGGCTGGCGCGCCCCGACGGCCGCCACCATGTGCGCGTGGCACGTGTCGAGCAGGACGCCGAACCGCTCGTGGTCGACCTCGTCGACGATCCGCAGGATGTCGGACGGCTTGTTGAAAGCAAAGCCCGGCTCGAACTCCCACGTGACGTAGAGGCCCTGGTCGGCGGCCTCCTGCGTGCAGACCTTCCAGGTCTCGACGACGCGCTTCCGGGCCGTCTCCGCGTCCACTTCCTTGAAGATTGTCGGCGGCTGCACCGTGTCCACCCGGATGCCCGGGATGCCCAGGTCCACCGCGAACTCGACGTTCTGGCGGAACCGCGCGATGTACGGCTTGGGGTCGTCGGTGTTGATGAGTTTCTGGTCCCACAGGTTGGCCGCCAACCCCGACCACGCGAGGCCCATCTTCGCCAGTTCCGCCCGCACGGTCGCACGCTGGTCCTTGGTCTTCAGGTCGTCCGGGTTCGGGTGCGGCGGAAACCCGCCGAGTTCGACCCCGTCGAAGCCCAGGCGCTTCAGGTTCGCGAGAACTTCCTTCCAGGACACGGGGTTTTCCTGGTAGGGTCCGATGGTATACGCCCAACTGCCGATCGAAATCCGTTTCACCGCTCGCTCCCTCGCACTCTAGGCGCTGCGCGCCGTTTCCTTGAGGAACTCCAGGCCCTTCGTCGCCAACTCATCCGCCGACCCGTAAATCGGACGCCAGATGCACGCCGCCGCGCACAGGTCCAAGATGCCCGTCGCGAAACTCTCGATCGTCACCCAGCGGTCGTAGCCGATCGCCTTCAGGGCGGCGAAGACTTCCTTCCAGCGCACCTGGCCGGTGCCCGGGACGCCGCGGTCGCTCTCGGAGGCGTGGAAATGCCCCAGGTGCACGCCCGCCGCACGGATCGCCGCGGCCGTGTCCTTCTCCTCGATGTTCGCGTGAAACGTGTCCATCTGCAACATGAGGTTCGGGCTGTCGACCTCCTGAATCATTCGAATCGCGTCCGCCGATGTGGTCACCACGTAGGTCTCGAAGCGGTTCAGGGGTTCAATGGCCAGCGTGACGGAAGCCTTCTGGGCGTGCTCGGCGGCGGCCCGGAGCCCCTCGGCGCACCATTTCCACTCGTCCTCGGTGACCGCCTTCCCCGTCAGATAACCGCACGGGGAGTAGAGCGGGCCGGCAACCACCTCGCCGCCCATCTCGTCCGTGATGTCGATCATCTGCCTCAGGCGGGCGACTCCCCTTTTGCGTTCAGCGGCATCCGGGCTGCACGGGTTGGTGCCCGGCATCATGACGCAACAGGCGGTCATGCCCACGCCGGCCTTCTCGAGTGCCTTCCGGGTAGCCGGCGCGTCGAGCAGGCTGAGATCGTTAAACGGAATCTCGACCCCGTCGTAGCCGAAGTCCGCCACTTTCGAGATGAGCCCGACTTCGTTCTTCGTGAACGCGGCGGTGTAGACGAGCAGGTTGAGGCCGTATCGCACCGTCAAAGGCTTCGGAGCCCCCTCGGGCGCTTGAGAAGCACAACCGGCGAGGACCGCCGCGCTGGAGGCGGTCGCGGCCTGGCGGAGAAAGGTCCGTCTCGAGACGTCTTTTTTCGGCATCGCCAATTCTCCACGGAGCGGTTCGAGATTGCGGAACGGACTTCACCAACCCCTATGTCGCGCGAGTCCCGGACCGCTCGGCCGGGCCCGCGACTCGTAGGCTGGTTGCGTGGCGGTTAGGCTAGCCCGCCCGCGCTTGCGTGTCAATCCGAATTTGTTGAAAGTGGTTTCCTGCCAGGACCGAGTCAAGTTGCCGCAGGTCACTCGATTTACGCGAGGGCGCGATTGTGGATAACTTTTTGGAGGAGGTTTTAGGGGAGATTTTTGGGCGATTTTTTGGAGGCCACCGGCCTTGGCGGTGGTGTCCGGGGGCTTTTTTCGGCGGACGGGGTGCCTTTGGTAAGATGGGCTAGCGCGGATTTAGGGCCTTTTTCGACTTTTTTCACGTTTTTGGTGCGGTTTTTACCGGTTTTTGTGCCCTTTTTCGCACTTTTTCCATCTAGGCCATGTGCATACCTTTATGTGCATAAC
>JBAUDW010000045.1:0-4120 GCA_049678285.1 Phycisphaerae bacterium | reverse complement strand
CCCCTCTCCCGTCCCCCTTTGCCCGCTCGTTGCGTCCGTACGCAGGGAGCGGTGGAAGCCACCGCCCGGCGCTCCCAACCCCCGCAACGCGCACCGGGCGGGGCCCCGCATTCAACTCACCGGCTGCGGCGACGCCGAACCAGGGTCGCCACGGCGCCCAGGCCCATCAGCGCCAGTGTCGCCGGCTCCGGCGTAATGACAAAGGCCAGGTCGCGCGGCTGACCTTCGATGATCAGCCTCCGGTGCTCCTGAATCTCGACGGGAAGTCCGGCCGTCTGATAGTAATACGTCGCATCATCCATGAACTTGTCCTCCGCGAGCGCGGTCTTCCAGCCGAGGTCCACAGCGATGGGCTGGCTGTTCTCGTCGAGCCCCTCCGCCAGGAGTTCGATTTGCAGCCAGTAGATCTCGCCCTCCTTTTGGACGAACGGCTCTTTGCCGGAGACCGAGGTGTCGGGGATGTTGACCTGGTAGATGTAATCGTGGTCCAGGGCGGTGGCCTCCTCCCAGGCCGGGTCGAACCACCCCTGCGCGGCCGTAGCCCAATAGCTCACCACGTGCTGCCCCGCGCCGAACTCGGCGCTCCACAGCGGGTTGCCGGGCGTGCTGTACTCGTAGTCCCCCCCGGCAGGCACGTTCTCGCGAATGCGCGCACGCAGGAACGTAATCTGGAAGAGCACGTCCCCGGACGGGTTGGACTGGAGGGTATCGCCGTGCATGGAGACCCAGAAATGGATGCCGGTGACCGGGCTCTCGCCTCCGCACTGCCAGTCGTCGCCCGTGGGCCAGGTGAAAGCGACGTATGACCCACCAAGCGGGTTCACAACCGTCCGGGCGGCGTTGAAGGCCACGTCCCAGCCGTTGGGGTCGGGCATCTGGGGCCAGTGCATCTTGTGGGGGTCGCCCGTGTTCCAGTCGGCCCGCGCGCCCGTCGCCGTCGCCAGCATCACCAGCCCCGCAACCGTCAACCATCGCATCGCTTTCATGGTACGCTCCCTGCGCTGTCGCGGTCGCCCACGCGCCGCGTGTCGCGGGCTCGGGAACTGCTCTCCCCTTCTCGTGAAAGGATCGTATGTCAAAAGCCCTGTTCCTGCGGCAAGGCCTGTCCTCAATAACCGCCGCAACGGTTCCCACTCGTCCGGCTCAGCGACGGCGCGGGTCGCCGCGGCGACCGGTCTAGTCCAGCAGTTCCCGCAGGAGGCGGTTTTCCCGCTTCGTCGCTTCCAGGTCGAACACCAGGTACTTGATGGCCAGGCGGAGGTGATCCAGGCTGTCCTCCAGCGCTGCCATCTCGCGCCTCAAGCCGGAAGGCTGCGGATGGTCGCCCCGCCCGGGTCCTGCGACGCTCGGATCCGCCACCGCCGGAACACGCTGGGCCTCGGATAGAATCTCACCGATCTTTTCACGAAGAGCCGCTTCGTCCATGTTACTTCTCCCCTCTTCGCGTCCCCACCCGGTAGGGACCGGGCGGAACGCAACAGGTGCCTACCTCTCCTGTTGCAAAGACCGTGCCGGACTTCGGCCGCCCGCGCAAAATAGTTGCCGACACGCGCCGCGGCAGCGCCAGGCGGTGTCGCGCGTCGGCCTGTGCGGCGTGCGCCGTCTGTGACGCGCGTGCCGTCTGTGCCGACCGGCGCCCCGCCGGACAACACGCGCGCCCGTGCGTCGGGCGCGCGGCGACGCTAAGGGTCACTGCCTGCCGGACTTACGACCCGACGCCGGCGCGCGTCCGCGAATCAACGCTCCGCGCGGATTGCAACGCCGACGTTACGGCCCCTTCAACCGGCATAGACCCCAGAGTCCTCCCTACAACCGGCACAACCGGCATAGACGGCCGGCGCTCGGAACACCGAGGGCGACAGGGCTTGAGCGGATGGCGAGACGAAGCAACAGAGACCTCAGGCGGACGCCTCGAGGATGTGAGCGGACAACTCGGCCATCGTCAGAAAGTCCAGAGCGTTGTGATGGAGGATCGCCTGAATCATGCGCAGGCTGCAACGCAGGCGAATCGCGTCGATGCGTGCGGCCGGGTCGGCCGAATTGAGTTGGGTGGCAGGGTCCGAGCAACCTGCGGCAACAGCGGCCAGGAGGCAGGCGCCCAGGACGGCCCATCGCTTTGCCTCTCGCCGCATCCGGAAATCTTTCAGCGTTCCCCCCTGGCCTTTTTGGCCGCGTAGTAGTCGCGGACAAACTGCCCTTCTTCAGCCCAGATCTTCCGGACGTTCTCCACGGCTTCGCGGCGCCGATCCGAACCCGGCGGGTCGTCCAGGTAAACCTCGTATCGGCGTCCGACGATGCGCTCGATCGAGGCCGAGGCGCGGACCCGCACCCCGTGGTCCAGGTCGTCGAGGGCCGCAATCAGCGTCTCCATTTTGTTGACGGCCCGGACCTGGCCGAGGACCGAGACGGCGGTGGCCCGGACGACGACCGACGGATCCGTTCGCGCCGCGGCCGCAACAACTTCCGGAGGACAGTCGCCGGCCGCCTGGCCCCAGGCGACCACGGCCGCCTCCCGAACTTCCGGCCGAGCGTCCGCGATGCGCCGCTCCAGATGAGGGACCGCGGCCGGGCCGAGGGATCCCATCGCCCGGACCGCGCGCGTCGCCACCTCGGCCCGGGGGTCGTCGGCCTCGCCGGCCAGGGCTTCCAGGTTCCCCTCGCGCCGGAACTGCTCGACACGGGCCACGTCCGGATTGCGCGGCGCCGGTCCGCCGCCGAGCGGCTCCTTCCGCGTCGCGCGCCAGACGACGAGCGTGGCCAGCACGCCGGCGATAATCAGCAGCACCGCAAGCCTGACACCGCGGTACGCCATTTTGTGTTCTCCGTCCTTTGCCCCACGTCGGCCGGTCGCCGCCCTGGCACGGCTACGGCTCGCGGTCGAGTCCCGGCGCGCCGGGACTCGCCCTGCCAGGGTGCCGTGGCCGGCAGGCCCTGTAGTGTCATACTACAGAGCAGGCGACTCGACCGGGCGATCGGCGGCGCCGCCCCGGCGGCTAGTGCTACTTTGTCAACTTCGCGCCACCGAAAGAGAGGATAGCGCGGCGGTTCTCCCAACCCACCGCGCAAAATATATGTCGGACCGCTTAGAGGTTCAAGGCATCCACCATTTCATCGCGGTGGTCGGTGCAATCGGGTCGATGTCTTCCGGCCGCTCGGGGTGGACCGACCCGTCCGAAAACAGGACGTTCGCCTGCCCGAAGTGGCGGGCGAAGACGGGGACGCCGTCGCGGTCGGGATCCCACTTTTCGTCGGCCCAAGCGTCGGTGGTCTTCGCTTCAAGTTTCAGATAGTCCATGACGAGAATCTTTCCGCCGGCGCCGCCGACGCCGCGGCGGATGGGTTTCCCGCCCGCAACCTTGTCGATGGCGTACTCGTTCATGCCGTAACTCGCGTCCATCGCCGCCCCCTCCAAGGTGACCGTCCTGGCCGGGGAAAAGTTCCAGTTGTCGCTTCCGGTGGTGAAGAGGACCTCGCGCGTCAACTTGTCCATGAGGGCGTTTTCCGTCCAGATGGTGTAGCCGGAGATGCACTCCAGTTTGACCTCCCCGGCGACTTCATTGACCGTCACCCGGGTCATGACGTCCTTAAAGTCATTGTCGCCGCCGTGGTCCTCCATGCAGAGCCAGTAAACGTCCGGCGTGCCGTCGGGGACGTATGTGGCGAACTCGGGGTAGTTCGTGTTCATGTCGTCGGCCGCATCGGCGTTGCTTAGGAGGTTCATGCCGCGGGCCTTGGTATACTGCGTAACGGAGAGTCTCAGCATGTACGGTCCCTGCTCCATCTGTTGGATGTAGCCGCCGGGCCCGTGCATGCGTAACTCGACTAATTCGGTGATGGACGGGATGGAAACGGCACCCGCCGCCGAGGTCTCCATGCACCTGAATTGGCTGGCGTCGTTCTCCAGGTAAGGCGCCAGCACCGTCGGCCACGCCGCCACTGGGTAGGCTTCTTTGGCGCCCATCGCCTCGTCCGCCGCCCGAAGCCGGAACGCCTGGTAGATGTGAAAGAGGTTCGACTGGCATCGCGTCATATTGTACCGCTGCCACACGCCCCGCAGCGAGGGGACGAGCAGCGCCATCAACAGGCTGAGGATGACGATGACCACCAGCAACTCGACCAG
>JBAUDW010000044.1:0-4243 GCA_049678285.1 Phycisphaerae bacterium | reverse complement strand
CCCCAGAAGAGCGACCTCAGGCCGACGTCGGCCAAGAGCACGACCGTGCCCACGAGGACCGCCATGAGAGTCATGAAGCGGATGTCGAGGTTCTTGACGTGCGAGAGTTCGTGGGCGAGGACGCCCTGGAGTTCGTCCCGCCCGAGGCGCTCGCGCAGGCCGCGCGTGACGGCGACGGCAGCGTGCCGGGGATCGCGGCCCGTGGCAAAGGCGTTCATCGCGGGCGTGTCGATGACGTAGAGTTTGGGTATGGGAAGGCCGGAGGCGATCGCAAGTTCCTCGACGATGTTATAGAGTTGCGGGTCGTCCTCCTTGGCGATGGGCCTCGCGCCGCTCAGCGCCAGGACCGCGCCCGGGCCGCTGTAATAGCCGATAAGCGCCATCACCAGCGCGACGGCCAGGGCGATGGCGATGCTCGGAATGGCCGCGCGCGGGTTGCCGAAAAGGACCCAGCCGAGCACGCCGCCAAGCACGCAGATGAACAGGACGAACAGGATCACCAAGAGGACGCTGTTGCGTTTGTTGGCGGCGACGAGAGATTCGAACTGAGCCATGATTCCTATTCTTTAGCAGGAGCAGTCGGCCTGAGCATTCCCGGGCCGATAATCGGCTTAACCCACTCGGGTAACTCGGGCGCCGCCTCGGAGTCCAGCAGCGTCTTCCACTCTTGATCCGTCAACCGCTCGCCGCTTGGGAACTCATAATACGGCATCACCGCCCCGCGGCAAAGGACCTCTCCGCCCTTATAGGGATACAGCACGTAAATGGCCCGCGGCCGGCCGATGCCGACTTCGAGGACCTTGCCGGTGTTGGGGTTGGTGAACACGTCCACGATGCGCGGGGCGTCGTCCTCCGGAGTATAGTACGAGTTGCCGCCGTAGAACATGATTCCGGCGATCCGCCTGCCGTAGCCCATGATGAAATGGCCGTCCTCCTTGCTGAGCGGCACGCCGCGCAACTGCTTGTGGACGAGAATCTCCAGGCCGCGGCAGAGGTCGTGGAACCTGCGCCACCTCGATTCGATATCGAGTCCGGCCCCCGCCAGGCAACGCTGCAGGTCCTTGTTTTCGGGGATGCCGTGCTCCTGCGCTTCGGCCGCCGCCTGGCGGAGCCGCCGGATGCCCTCGGCGTAATAAGCCGCAACGTCACTAAATCCAGAAGGCATTCCGTGTCCGATCGCGCGAAGGAAGAACCCGGCCTTCCCGAAACGGGACACATCGTCCGGCCTGTCGCCGAGTTCTATAAATGCGTCGAATCCCTTTTTGTCGAACCCCTCCCGCTCAAGCCAGTCGGCAAGGTCCCTGAATTCCTCGGCGACGGTCGCGCCGTCCAGGCGCAGCGCTCCCACCTCGTCCAGGCAGTCCGACGTCCGCTCCGCCAGGCGCGCCATGCGCGAGAAGAACTCCGGTTCGGGTTCGACAAACCCCAGCGGCGGGACGTAGTACCCATAATCATAGGTGGCGCTCTGCTTGGCCTGGAGGGCCCACGTGTGGCGCCGTTGGGCCCACCCGCCGAGCACCGTCTGGCACGACTTTGCCTGCCAAGCCTCGCCCGACATGAAGGCCGGGGCATCGGGCTCGGGCTTCCCCAGCAGCGCCGCTAGGCAATCCATGTAATCGAAGTACAGGTTGGGCCCTTTGAAAAAGACCTTCGCCTCATCAAGGGTGCGCAGCAGTTTTTCACGGTCCTTGAACGCGACCTTCGACCGGGCGTAGGACGAGCCGAGGGCCGTCGCGACATCCAGGCCGCTGGGGAGCGTCCGGTCGAAACCGAAGGTGCGGATGTCGGTCGTGCGGTGGAAGAACACCGCGTCGGGCGTCCGGCAGGCTGAAAGGATGCGGAAGTTCGGCTCGGCCGCCTCTGCTGGATTTTCTGGCGCGATGCGGATCAAATCGTTGATCTGCGGCGCGTCCCGGCCGGCGGAGGCTTTTTTCATGTAGCGTTCGCGATAATCGGAGAGTGGACCCGCCGAGTAGAACCCTCGCGCCGCCTGGAGATCCCAGTCATCTCCCGTTCCGACAAATTCCCCGAAGCGTCGGAAGAAGGCCAAGCGCTCGCTCCAATCCGCCACGTTCTCGTGCGGCCCCTTCTTCACGTTGGCGAAGGCAAGAATCAGGACCGACAGGAGTTCCTCGTCCTTGCTCACCCGAAACGGGATCGCCTGGAGCCACGCGACGGCGTGGAAGTAGCGCTCCAGACCCTCTGACTTCGTGTAAAAGCCTCGCGGCCTGAAGCGCGAGTAGTCGAGGGCCAGGAAGCCCGGATCCGGCGGGCCGAGCCAGGCGGGCTTCTCCATCGCCTTGGCCGCCTGGACCTTCGCGACCTCCTCGGCAACGAGCGCGGCCACCTCGGGCTCCATCTCGGCGGCCTCGTTCTCCAGCAGTCGGAGGGCGGTGCCGACAATGACGCGAGCCCGCCTCTTCGCCGCCGCCGTCAGTTCGGGCGACTCCTGGAACAAGGCCGCCGCTTTGTCGAGATGATCCCAGAGGTGCCTGAGGAGCAACGGCAACCGGCGGGCGTTCGCCCTCTCCAGCCGCAGGACCGACTCTACGTACAGGACGTGGAAGGCGTTCAGCAAGGAATCCGACGTGATGAACCGCGGCAGGCCGCTCCGGATGTACGGATCGAAGACTTGTTTGAAACTCTCGCCGGTGACGAGGACCTTCTGCTTCGAGAGGGTTTCGATACCCTTGTCGTCGAAGCCCCCTTTACGGGCCGCCTCCTGCCACTTGTAGATTTTGGCAGGGTCGGGCACCTTGTCCTCAGGCGGCCACCCGGACGCAACCGCAGCGGCGGCCAGAAGAACGGTCGCGCCAAACACCGCTATTTTGCCGATAGACATGGCGGTTCCCCCAATGGGATGACCAACGTACGGCCGAGGATCAGAACTTCACTTTCGGCGCCTCGCGTTGGCTGGCTTCCTCGATCTCGAAGAACTCGGTCGGCTGGAACCCCAGCATCGAGGCCACCAGATTGGCCGGGAACATCTCCTGGCGGGTGTTGAAGTCCTTGACGGTGTCGTTGTAGTACTGGCGGGCGAAGCCGATCTTGTTCTCCGTCGAGGCCAGTTCCTCCTGAAGCGCGAGGAAGTTCTCGTTCGCCTTCAGGTTCGGATACGCCTCCGAGAGGGCAAACAGTTGCCTCAGCGCCCCCGTGATCATGTTCTCGGCTTCCTGCTGCTGTTTGACGTCGGAAGCGTCGATGCCGCGCTGCCGCGCCTGAACCACCCGCTCCAGGGTTTCCTTCTCGTGGGCGGCGTAGCCTTTGACGGTCTCGATGAGGTTCGGGATGAGGTCGTAGCGGCGTTTGAGTTGGACGTCGATCTGGCTCCAGGCGTTCTTGACCTGGTTGCGGAGCCGCACCAGGCCGTTGTAGGTGAAGACAAACCACAAGGCCACGACCGCGACGACCCCGACGAGCACCAGCAGCACCATCAGGACGGCGCCGCCCAAGAACCCCGCTCCCATAGAAATCTCCTTTGCGCTGCGGCCGCGGAAACCGTGCGGCACGGGATGATTCTACCAGCCGAAGGGCCCCCCCGTCAACGAAAGCCCGGCGCCCTCGGCGCGAGGGGGTGCGACTACGGATTTTGGCAGGGCCCGTTATCCTTGTCAGCCCCGGTAGGCGTGGAAAATGGGGTCAGACCCCATTTTTCTAAGTGCCTGCAAACAAAGAGGTTACAAAAGCGATTTTTGAGATTTGGGGTCCTCCGCGGCCGACCTCCTCAGCGTGGTTCAGGACCTGTCCCGAATCGCGTGCAAGACCGGGGGCTCTGGTCCCACCTTCCCTCCCCCCTCGAAATTCCCTCCGTCAGACTCCCGCCGCGCCCAGAAAAATACCCCCCAACTCGAATCTCAAAAAATGCCAGCCGTAACCCCTTGTACCCGCGACACTTACAAAAATGGGGTCTGACCCCAATTTTGTCACGTGCCACATCCGCGCGAGGGGCCTTCGCCTATCCTACGCTTGCGGGCGGCAAAATATTCACACAGCGAACCAGGCGGCGGCGTAGCAGGCGACGACCGCGGCCCAGGCAAGGGTGGTTTCCACGGCGATGCCGTTCTGAAGGCCCGCTCCCCTCCGGGTCGCGGCTAAGCAGACCTCGCCGCCTGGTCGGTTGTCGCCGCAAAGTGATAATGTCCGGTTTCCGCAAAGTAGAATTGTCCTCTTTCCGGCCGGGTGGCCGGGAGGAGGACGAGGATGGAACTGCGGATGAGCCGGAAGGAACGGGATCGGTTGAAGG
>JBAUDW010000043.1:0-9963 GCA_049678285.1 Phycisphaerae bacterium | reverse complement strand
GCCCCGGCGCCGGCCGGGGTTGTGAAAGCAGAGGTTATCTCTGCGCTCTCCGCGATCTCCGCGTTGAGGTAGCGTTGTAGAACTAGCCGGTGACCGGGGTGAGGCGAAAGACACGAGCGGCCTTCATGGCGGCGGCGAGGTCGCCGTCGCGTAAGGCTTTGCGCACGGCGTCCAACTTGCGAACGTCCTGGAGGGAGAGGTAGGGCGCCCATCCTTCGTCGGACTCGATGATTTGGACCTCGACCTCGGCCACGTACTCGCCTTCTTGAACCAGTTTGACCTGTTTTCGTGTGGTCACGTCTTCCTCCGCAAAAAGTCGGTGCTCCATTCCTGAGGATCGGGCTGATAGGCCGTCACCAGGACGGCCGGGCCGTCCGCACCCCGCGGGATGCCCCAAACCGCGTGGACCGGCCTGCCCTTCGCATCGCGCTGGAGAACCAGAACGCACGGGCCTTTGGCGTAATCGGGATAGTCCTCCACGACAAGGGCTTCGGCGATGCCCTCGATGACCTCCGTCGCCAGAATACCGTCCGCCGCCAACTCATCGTAGCCGTGAGACGAGATTCGAATCTCGCGCCCGGCAGCAAGCCGCTGTATCCGGCGTAGGGTCTCGCTCATCCTATTTATTTTACCGCGCCTAATGGGCAAGGCAAGGGGTTTCAGCCCTGCGCCGACATGGATGCTGCCTGAAGCGGGAAGGCCGGTCCCACTCGTTGTGGGTCAACCCCCAGACGGGTGGGCCGTAGGCGAACGCTGCTACCTTCCGCATCGAAGCCGGTTCCAAGTTCCAAATGACCGGCCCCGCGTGCGGCTACCACCAGGCCGACCTGGCTCCGCCCCGCCTCAGTCACTTAGTTACTCAGTAACTGGCCGTCCCGGCCGTCCTCCCCATTTAAGAAAGGGGCCCTCTGGGCTGCGGTTAACCCACGTCCGGACAAGGCGTTACGCCCTTCGACCTTGCTCAGGGCGGCCCGATCAGGGTCGAGGGGCCGCGTTGCCTCGGCTGTTTCTTTGTCAAATGCGAGATTTGCCCGCCCAAAACGACTTACGCGCGTCCGCGGGAAGTTATGCACATAAAGGTATGCACATGACATGGATGGAAAGAGTGCGAAATAGGGCCCAAAAACCGGTAAAAACCGGTCCAAAAACGTGAAAAAGCCCTTAAAAAAGTCAAAATCTGCGCTAGCCCATCTTAACATTCGGGGGTCTTTAGGAGAAAAATCCCCCCGGGCGCTAGCGCCAGGGCCGGTGGGTTCCCAAAAATCGCCCCAAAATACCCCCCAAAACTCGCGCCAAAAAGTTATCCACAATCGCGGCCGTTCGTAAGTCGAGGCGGTTAAGAGGTGGTTCAGGCGACGGCGAAGTCGTCGGCGCCGGCGCGCGGCATCAGGCGCCCGCTTGGACGGCGGTGATGGCGGCGACGTCCACGATGGCTTGGACATTGCAGCCGCGCGACAGGTCGTTCACGGGTTTGGCGAGGCCCTGGAGGATGGGTCCGACGGCCTCGCCGCCGCCGAGCCGTTCGGCCAGTTTGTAGCCGATGTTGCCCGATTCCAGGTTCGGAAAGATGATGACGTTGGCCCGCCCGCCGACGGGGCTGTCGGGGCATTTGCGCTGCGCGACGTCCGGCACGAGAGCCGCGTCCGCCTGGAGTTCGCCGTCCACCACAAGGTCCGGCTCCAGTTGGTGCAGGCGTTCGGCGACTTCAACCATTTTCTTCGGCCCCGGCGCCTTGGCCGAACCTTTCGTGCTGAACGAGAGGAGCGCGACGACCGGCTCCGTGCCGGTGAAGAGGTGCCAGGAGTCGGCGGTGATTCGCGTGATGTCGACCAGTTGGTCGGCGGTCGGGTCCGGCACGACGCCGCAGTCCGCGAACATGAGGACGCCGTTCATCCCGAATTCGGTCTGCGGGAAGACGGTGATGAAGCAGGAGGACGCCGTCTTGACGCCCTCGCGCATGCCGACGCAGTACAGCGCCGCCCGGACGACGTGGGGCGTAGGCGACGCGCTGCCGGCCACCATGCCGTCCACCTCGCCGGTCCGAACGCACATCGCGCCGTAGAAGACGGGGTCGGCGACGATGCGGCGGGCCTCGTCGGGCGTGATGCCCTTGTGCTTGCGCAGTTCGTGGAATGTGCGGGCGAAGGCGTCGAGGCGCGCGGGATCGCCGGGCGGCAGGAACTCGAGGGCGGCGGGGTTGCCTCCCGCGCGGGCCAGAGGTTCGGCCAGTTGCGTCTGCTCGCCCAGGAGGACGATTCGGCAGAAACCTTCCTTCTGGATTTGTGCGGCGGCGCGGAGGATGCGCTCGTCTCCGGTTTCGGCCAGGAGGATGCGGCGCCCGGCGGGGCGTACGCGATTCTTGATCGCTTCAAAAAGGTTCACGTTTGAGGCTCCTCGTGGGATTCTCACGGCCGACGGGCCATGAGCGGTTCAATCGCCTTGCGGCTTCAACCCGTATTTCTGCACGCGGTATCGCAGTTGGTCGCGCGTCATGTTGAGGAGGGCAGCAGCGCGAGTCTGGTTGCCGCCCGTTCGCTTGAGCGCCTGCTCCACCAGTTGGCGTTCGACGAGTTCCAGGTCGATGCCTTCGGGTCCGAGGCGGATGGCGGTCTCGCCTTCGCCGGCCCCGTTGCGGGCGGGGGGCTGGCGGATTTCGGCGGGCAGGTCGGCCAGGGTCAATCGGCCGCCGCTCGCCAGGAGCATCGCCCGTTCCAGGGCGTTCCGCAGTTCCCTCACGTTGCCCGGCCACGGGTAGGTCTGCATGATGGCCATGGCGGTGGGCTCGACGCCCGTGATCTCCTTGTGGAACTCGCGGTTGTACTCCTGGATGAAGTAGTCGGCCAGCAAGGGGATGTCCTCGGTCCGGTCGCGCAGCGGCGGGAGCGTCACGGGAAAGATGTTGAGCCGATAGAAGAGGTCCTCGCGGAAGCGGCCCTGTTCGACCAGGGCGCGCAGGTTGCGGTGAGTGGCGGCGATGATGCGGACGTCCACGCGGATATCCTCCGTGCCGCCCACACGCCGGAAGACCTTCTCCTCGATGAATCGCAGGAGTTTCGCCTGGAGGGCGGGGGGCATGTCGCCAATCTCGTCCAGGTAAATCGTCCCGCTGTCGGCCAGTTCGAACAGGCCCTGCTTCCTCTGATAGGCGTCGGTGAACGCGCCTTTCTCGTGGCCAAACAGTTCGCTCTCCAGCAGCGACTCCGGCAGCGCCGTGCACGTGATGTTCATGAAGGGGCGTTCGGCCCGGGGACTGTTGAAGTGGATGGCTTTGGCGGCCAGGTCTTTCCCCGTTCCGCTTTCGCCCTGCAGGAGGATCGTGCGCGGTTCCGACTCCGCCAGGTGCCGCAGAAGGTGGATGATCTGGAGCATCTCGGGGCTGCGCGCGACGATGCGGTCAAAACCGAATTGCTGGAGTTGGGTGGCCTGGAGATGCCGGACTTCCGACCGAAGCCGCCTTGCCTCCAGCGCCTTGTCAACGACGGCGATCATTTCCTCGGGCGCGAACGGTTTGGAAATATAATCGAAGGCCTTCAGCCGCATTGCCTCGATGGCGACGGCGACATCCGTGAAGCCGGTCATCATGATGGTCGAGACATCGGGCCGCTGGTCGCGGATCTGCTCCAGAAGTTCCAGGCCGTCGGCGTCGGGGAGACGATAATCCAGCAGGACGAGGTCTGTGCCCCCTGCCGCCAAGCGCTCCAGGCCCTCGGCCGCGTCGGCGGCGGCCTCGACATGGCACCCGTGCTGCTCGAGGTGCTGCGCGAGCATCTCGCGGATAGTTACATCGTCGTCGATGACAAGGACCGACGGTTGTGCCAAGCGGCGACCCCTTTCCCGAATGTCGGCCAAATGGTTGGTGAGTAGTCTACCGGGTGCGGCCGCGGTTTTCAACCCGCTGCGCCGATGGGGCGAACTCAGGCGTCCGGCTCGTCCGAGGGGGAAGGTTGGGGCTCGGGCGCTGAACCGCGGAACGCCTCGCACTCGCCGGCGTACCGGCACCACTCGGCGCAGCCGAGGCGCACATCGGGGTTGCGGACGGGTTTCTTGCAATGAGGACACAGGCGCCGGAGGTCGTCTTTCCAGAACTCGACCCGTTGCCCGCAGTGGGGACACGGATGCTCCGCCACATCGTCGAATTTCCAGAACCGCATGTCTCCGCCGGGACATCGCATCGGCTGTGCTCGCCTCCTCTGCTCTCTCACACCCATTTTACGCCATACGCCTTCCGCTGGCAACTGAAAGGAAAAAGGTTGACCGGAGGAGGTCGGCAGCCTATATCCGTGGAGGGTTCGGAGCGACAGCCGGCGCCAGGCAGGAGAGCCTTATGTACGCGGTGATCATGGCAGGGGGCGAGGGGACGCGGTTCTGGCCGGTCAGCCGGCAGGAGTGCCCCAAACCTTTCCTCAGCATTCTCGGCAGCGAGCCGCTCATCGTTCAAACGGTCGCGCGACTTCAGGGTTTTATCCCGAAGGAGCGGATCCTCGTTTTCATCAACCGCAAGCACCACGACGTCGCCCGCCGGCTGCTGGCGGATCTGCCCGAGGAGAATCTCATCCTTGAGCCTCGCATTCGCGACTCGGCCCCGTGCGTCGGTCTGGCCGCCGAGATCGTCCGCAAACGCGCCGGCGACCAAACGATCTTCTGTTTCCCCTCGGACCACATCATCCACCCGGCCGAGGCGTTCCGCGAGTGCCTCGAGCACGCCGACGCCTGCGCCCGAACCGACCCGGCCCCGCTTTACACGATCGGCATCCGGCCGACGTATCCCGCGACCGGTTACGGGTACATGCTCCGCGGCCAGATTATCAAGGAGGTCGGAGGCCAGCCCGTCTACGAGGTCCTGAGTTTCCACGAGAAGCCCGCCCTCGCCGTCGCCGAGGCTTACTTCGACTCCGGCGACTATTTTTGGAACAGCGGCATCTTCTTCTGGCGGACCGATACGATCCTCGACGCGATCGAACGCAACCTGCCGGAACTCCACGAGGGCCTCCAGGAACTCGCGCCCGACCTCGACACCGACCGCATGCCGGCCGCGCTGGCACGCGTCTTCCCGCGCCTGCCGCGCATCAGCGTCGACTACGGCATCCTGGAAAAGGCCGACCAGGTCTGCGTCATCGAGGGCCGTTTCGCCTGGGACGACGTCGGCACCTGGCAGGTCCTCTCGGGCCATCTGCCAGCCGATGAGCGCGGCAACTTCGCCCAGGGCACCAGCGTCACCCTCGACTCCAACGACAACATCCTTTACACCACCAACGAGCACCTCGTTGCCGCGATCGGCGTCTCGAACCTCATCGTCGTCGCGACGCCCGACGCCACCCTCATCACCACCCGCGACCAGGCCCAACGCGTCAAGGAACTCGTCGCACGCCTCAAGGACCAGCGCCTCGACCGCTATCTGTAGCCACGACGGCGCCCCCGCTTGCCCCGGGCGATTCGTCCGGTGCCGCGCTCGCGTGACGCACGATGCCGCAGGCGCGCGGCACAATTATGTCAAAGCGCCGCTCGTAGGAGATGGCCGCGGCCGCGCCTTCCACCCGGCACTCTTCCGGCACCGCGATCTCGACCGTCTCGCCCGCCGGTACGGTCTGGTCGATGTCGCGGCAGGCGTCGCCGGCGTGGAACCCTTCGACTTGGACGTCCACCTTCGAGCGGTTCTCGACGATCAGCCGCTCCCCCTCGGCTCGGGCGCGCACCGCGTCTCCCAGAAACCGGCTCTCGCCGCCCGTAAGGGGGGCCTTCGCTTGAAACCGCCTATGGACCCCCACCAGCAAAATGAACTGGGCGCTGTATTCGCCGAGGTGGCCGTAGTATTCGACGCTCCGCTTTTCCGGGTCCGCCGGGTTCGTCAGTTCCAGGATGACAGGGTCGCCGATGTATTGTTCGAGCATCGGCTCGTATGCGTTGGCGGTTTCGCCGACGAGCGTCGTCCCGATGCCGGCGATTTGGCCGCCGCCCGTGGCCAAGGCCGGGCTCGGTCTGGCCTTCGCCGCCTGCTGGACGCTCATCCCCAGGGCCTGGACGATGGCGTCGCGGAAGGTGTTGATGATGTTGCGCAGGGTGCGCCAGATGCGGCTTGTAAGCGGCGGCGCCGCCAGCCGGCGCGCCTGCCGCGCGCACCGCCGCGAGTCTTTCTCGCTGAGCCGATCCGTGAAGCGATACAGAGCGAGGATGCGGCCCACCTCCGCCTCGTAAACCAAAAACGAGTTCTTGGCGGGGCGGTCGTAGGGGGTCTCAAAGAGGAGTTCGAGCCCCTTCGAGAAGACGCGCAGGCGGCCCCAGACGATGCGTCCGGTCTGCTCCTCGACCATGACGGGAAAATCGCGGAACTTCTTCAGGCACCGGTCGCGCTTACGGGCCGCAACGAACGCCCCGATGATGGCTGCCAAAAAAACGAACAGCAGCGCCAGGTAAAACGTGTTCTGGATGATGGCGTTAAGGATGCCGCCGCCTTCCTGAACGGGCGCCGCTTCTGCCGCTAAAATCCATAGAGCATTCATGCCCGGCTCCCGCTCTTACTTCGCCGCTGCCGTCTCGGGTGCGGCGGCTGCCTGGGCAACGCGTCGCGCGGCCCGGCGCGCATACTTCTCCGAGAGTTCCACGCCGACCCATCGCCGACCGTGCCGCGCCGCCGCCACCAGCGTCGTGCCGCTCCCCGCAAAGGGGTCGAGCACCAGGTCGCCCGGATTCGAGCACGCCAGGACGATCCGCTCCAGCAGGCGCACCGGCATCTGGCACGGGTGCCAGCCGACGCGCTCCTTGTATGTTCCGCAGACGCGCGGGAACTCGTTCCAGACGTCGCCCGGCAGTTTGCCGTCCGGGTTCGCGCGCTTGTCGTTGTACTTCAGTTGCCGGTCCGACTTAATGCGGATCGCCGGATCGTCCTCGTTGAAGGTGAAGCGCTTGGGATCCTTCACGAAATAAAAGAGGTGCGTGTGGCAGCGGTTGAACTTCTGTGTGCAGTTCTGGCCGAACGTGTAGTGCCAGACGACCCAGTTCCGCAGGGCCGCACGCTCGCGCATCCGGACGCGAATCTCGGCGGCGTACTCGTCGCCGATGGCGATCCAGAACGTGCCGTCCGGCTTAAGGACGCGCAAGGATGCGTCAATCCACGCCTCGGTCCACGCGAGATATTCTTTCGGCGGACGATCGTCGCGGTAGCGGTCGTACTCGTAACCGATGTTAAACGGCGGATCGGCGAAGACGAGGTCCACGCACCTCTCGGGCCAGCCGGCGAGCACCTCGACGGCGTCGCCTCGGACGATCCGGCCGATAGGCGGCTCTTGCGACATGCCCTTCACCCCCAGCGATGGCGGGCGCCGCTCCCTCGCGGCCCCATCCCTTGCTCTTGCGACCCTCGCGGATTATAATCGCCGTGCCCGGCGCTGTCCAGTCTCGACGCCCTGGGATCCGAGCATAAGGGGAGTCTGACCGATGCGCAAGTGGATTCTTGTCCTGGCGCTGTTTCTCTTTGTGCTTTTCGTTCAGCCGTTGGGGGCCGAGCAACCGCCTGCCACGGCGCCGACGGCGCAAATCCCAGCCGAAACGCCGGCCGAGCGGGCCGTGAGGATCCTCCGCAAGGACCTCGACCGCATCTTCGCCGAGGCGGGCCTGCCCGACACGATCATCGCCGCGCGCGTCGTCGCCCTTCGACCCACTCAGGGCGCCCCTGAGTCCCGACACGGTCGGGATCGAGGGGTCGCACTCCCCGCCGCGGGCGAAGGCGCCCAAGTTCTCTACAGCGTCCGCGCCGACCAGCCGCTCGTTCCCGCGAGCACCGTGAAACTCGTCACCACTGCTGCATGCTGGGAACGCTTGGGGCCCGACTGGCGCATCCGGACGCGCGTCGGCCACGTGGCGCCCGAAAAGAAAGGCGATCCGCCGGACCTCGCGGTCCTCGGCGGCGGCGACCCGAACTTCTCCGGGCGGTTCTGGGACGACGATCCCGTCGGCGCCTTCCGCCAGTGGGCCGGTGTGCTGAAATCGCGCGGTCTGACGAAACTCGGCCGTGTGCTCCTCGACGACGGCCTCTTCGAGGCCGAGGTTGTCCATCCCAACTGGCCCGCGAATCAGCGTCAGGAATGGTACGAGGCGCCCGCCGGCGCCCTGAACCTGAACGACAACTGCGTCGACGTGCGTCTGGCCGCCACGAAGGCGGGCGAGTTCTCCGACGTCCGTCTCGTCCCCCCAACCGCCTACGCCGTCCTCGATAACCAGATGAAGACTGTGGCCAAGAAGGACCGCCACCGCTACGGCGTCGCGCGCGAGGTTCTCGGCGCGGGGCTTCCCGGGCTGCGCCTCCGCGCCTCGGGCGGCTACTGGACGGGCGCCGCGCCCGCCGTCCAGAACGTCGCCGTCCACAATCCGACGCTTTACTTCGGCTCCGCGCTTGCCGAGACGTTGCGCGCCGAAGGCATCGTCGTCGCCGGGCCGGTCCTTCGGGCCCACCTCGTGACGGCCGACGGCGTGCACCCGGCGTTCGTGTGCGACCTGGTGCACACCTCACCCTTGGGCGCGACCGTCACCGTCGCCAACAAGCGCAGCCAGGGGTTCTATGCCGAGTGCCTGTTGAAACTCCTCGGCGCCTACGCCGCGAATCCCCGGGCCGAGTACGGCGCGAAGGCGCCCGCCGACCGGCCGCGCGTCGCGTCGTGGGAAAACGGCCGGGCCGAGGCGATGCGCTGGCTCGCCGAGCGCGGCATCCCGACGGCCGGTGTTGTGGTGGACGACGGTTCCGGCCTCTCGAAAGAGAATCGCCTGACCGCCCTCGCGGTGACGGAACTTCTGGCGCTGATGTACGAGCGCTATGGTGAGGCGTTTGTCGGAACGCTCGCCGTCGCCGGGCAGGACGGGAGCCTGCGGTCGCGCATGCGGAACACCGCCGCCGAGGGAAACGTCTGGGGCAAGACGGGCTACGTCTATGGCGTGAGCGCGCTGTCGGGATACGTCCGGACGCGCGGGGGCCGATGGGTCGCGTTCTCCATCCTCATGAACGACGTACCGTGGGGCCAACTCTGGCGGGCGCGCTTGGCGCAGGACAAGGTCTGCATCCGCCTGGTGAACTACGAAGTAACGCAGTAACGTAGTGACGAAGTAACGAAGGTGGTAGCTAAGCGGATGCAGATAAGTTTTGCGCGGTGGGTACGGAGACCCGCCGCGCGACAACGGGATAAGACTTATCCAAACTCGCTCAGTACTTGCAGTACTTGAAGTTCACAATGTCGTCGCAGAAAGCCTTCTCTTTTTCCTCCGGCCGGGCGGGGCGAAGGCCGCCGGACGCCTTGTCCTCGACGACGTAGCCGAAAAGGCGGTCCGGCCCGGCCGAGATGAGAAGGTAATCCCTCCGCACCCATCGGCCGTCCGCCCGCCGCGCGAGTATTTCGAAATGCGCCTGGTTTGTGAAGCCTTTCACGCCGGTCGGGTCCAGAGGGTTATTCGACGCGTCGAACACGGGGTCCTCCGTCGGCTCCGCGCGGAAGTAGAGGATGGGTTTCGGCGGCCGGAAGGCGTCGCTTACGCCGGCGGCGGGGTCGTTAGCGGATCCTTCGCCGTCTCTCTCAAAATAGGGTCCGAAGATTTCCTCGTTCGTTCCGCCGAAGGGCATAGCGCCGCCGGCCCGTCCGCCCCAGCCTTGGCCGCTCGGCCCCAGCAGATAAAACACGAGGTTCTGATATCCGTACAGGTGTGCGGCCATGTGCTCCTTGTCGCTCGGCGGATAATCGCCGAAGTCGGTGCAGAATCCAGCGAGTCCCGCTTCCAGTCGGTTGATGATGTTCTGCGTGAAACGAGTTGATGGCGGTCCCGTTGGACCCTCGATCTTCGGCAATAGCAGCAGAAATCCGCCGACCAGGATCAGGACCGCGGCACCTGCGACGATGCATTTGGTTTTTGTAATGACGAATCCCATTTTGCCTTCCTGGCGCTACAGCGCCACTTACGCTCCCGCGCGGTGGGCAGGAATGCCCA
>JBAUDW010000042.1:0-21594 GCA_049678285.1 Phycisphaerae bacterium | reverse complement strand
CTGTTTCTTTGTCAAATGCGAGATTTGCCCGCCGACCCCGAATGCCCTATCCCCGACTGCGACTTACGCGCGTCCGCGGGAAGTTATGCACATAAAGGTATGCACATGACATGGATGGAAAAAGTGCGAAATAGGGCACAAAAACCGGTAAAAACCGCCCCAAAAACGTGAAAAAAGTCGAAAAAGGCACTAAATTCGCGCTTGCCCATCTTACCAAAGGCACCCCTTCCGCCGAAAAAAGCCCCCGGACGCCAGCGCCAGGGCCGGTGGCCCTCCCAAAATCGCCCAAAAATACCCCCCAAAACCTCCTCCAAAAAGTTATCCACAATCGCCGGTTGCCGTAAGTCGAGGCGTGAAATTAACCGCAGAGGACGCAGAGGTCGCAGAGAACGGCGAAGATATGGGAACGGCAAAGAGCAAATGAACGACGGCGACCGGCCGTTTGGCCTTTACCTAATCCCCGCTTTTCTTTGCGCTCGGAGTTTACCCCACCGGGGCGGTCTCCCCATGTAAGAAAGGGGCCCTCTGGGCTGCGGTTAAAACGCCGTGGGGTTTCGGGCTTGACACCGTCCCCGGCCTGTTCTATACTTCGGGTCTTGTGCCGGGGCTGCCGGGGCCGGCTTGTCGGCCCGCAGCCCCTTTCCGCCCCCGCCGGGGTCTGCCCCGACGGGGTCGGTGGGCCGAACCCGAAAGCGACGCGATGAACACCAAAACGCAATTCCTGAAGCCGGACCAGGTGGACCGGACCTGGTGGGTCGTGGACGCGACGGACCAGGTGCTGGGCCGGCTGGCGGCGAAGATTGCGCCCATCCTCATGGGCAAGCACCGCCCGTCCTACACGCCGAACCACGACACGGGCGACTACGTGGTCGTCATCCATGCGGAGAAGATCCGCCTGACGGGCGCCAAGGCCCACGCCAAGGAATACGATCATTACACGTACTATCCGGGCGGCCACAAGATAGTCTCGTTCGAGAGGATGATGGAGAAGCACCCGACGCGGCCGGTGGAACTGGCGGTTCGGCGGATGATGCCGAAGGGCCGCCTCGGCCGGCAGATGTTCGCCAAACTGAAGGTCTACGCCGGGCCGGAGCATCCGCACCAGGCCCAGCAGCCTCAGGAACTCAAACTGTAGGAGCCTAGACCGTGTCGCAGGCGCCACCGGAAATCACGAAGGCCAATCCGATCTGGGGCATCGGCCGGCGCAAAACCGCCGTCGCTCGCGTCCGCCTCTTGCCGGGCGAAGGGCAACTCGTCATCAACGGCCGATCGGTCGACGAGTACTTCAAGGAGGAAAAGGACCGCCAGAGCGTCCTCAGCCCCCTCGTGGCGACGAAGCAGACCCAAGGGTACGACATTTCCGTGAACGTCAAGGGCGGCGGACCGACCGGCCAAGCCGATGCCGTCAAACTCGGCATCGCCCGGGCCCTCAGGCAGGCGGACCCGAGCCTCGAGCCGATCCTTCGCGCCGGCCAGTTCCTCACGCGCGACCCGCGGATGGTGGAACGCAAGAAATACGGCCAGAAGGGCGCCCGCAAGCGGTTCCAGTTCTCCAAGCGCTGACGGCCCTTCATGCAGGACTTTGCCCGAGCGGCTCGGCATCCGGGCCGCTCGTTTTTTTCCTCGCACGTTCCGCGTGACAGGCCCCGGGCGGGACCTTACAATGCTCGGTGCTTGGGCGGCCCCCCGGCCGCGGGGCTTGCCGGCACTTGCGCACCATTAACCACAAAGGCGGAGGCGGAATCTGATGACACGCGTCGGCATCATCGGAGCGAGCGGTTATGCCGCGGGAGACCTGATGCGGCTCTTGCTGGGGCATCCAGAGGCGGAACTCGTCGCCCTCTCGGACCTTCCCGACAAGTGCGGGCCGCTGGCGAAAATCTTCCCCCAGTTCGCCGGACGGATCGACCTGGAGGTGAAACCGACGAACGCGAAGGGTCTGGCATCGGCGTGCGACGTGGTGTTCCTCGCCCTGCCGCACTGCGTCAGCCTCCAGTACGTCCCGGCGCTCCTGGCAACGGGCCTCAGGGTCATCGACTTCTCGGCCGACTATCGTCTGAAGACACCGGGCCTCTACGAGAAGGTGTACGGCCACGCGGCGGACGAGGCGAACCTCAAGCACGCCGTTTACGGCATGCCGGAACTGTACCGCGAGGAGATTCGCAAATCGCGGCTGATCGCGAACCCCGGCTGCTATCCGATGAGCGCGATCCTGGGCCTCGCGCCGCTGGTGCGGCAGGGCCTCGTCGCGCCGAACGACATCGTCGTGGATTCCAAGAGCGGCGTCTCGGGCGCCGGCCGGACGCCGAAATTGCTGACGCATTACCCGGAGTGCAACGAGTCGCTCCAGGCGTACGCGATCGGGACGCACCGGCACCAGCCGGAGATCGCCGAGCAACTTTCGCTCGTCGGCAAGACGAGCGTGGACGTGCTTTTCGTGCCGCACCTCGCGCCGATGGACCGGGGCATCGAGTCGACGATTTACGCGCGTCTGTTGTCCGAGATCGCGCCGAAGGACCTGGCCGAGATGTACCACGACGCGTACGACGACGAGCCTTTCGTCGTCGTCCGCTCCGAGCCGCCCGCCACAAAGCACGTTGCGGGCACGAACTACGTCCACATTTACCCGACGGCCGTCGGCGGCCGGGCCGTCATCAGCGCCGTCGTGGACAACCTGACGAAGGGGGCGGCCGGCCAAGCCCTTCAGAACATGAACCTGATGTTCGGGCACAAGGAAACGGCGGGGCTGAAATGAGCGTGGCGAAGAAGGCCCGGGTGGATGCGAAGATCGGGGTGACGTCGGCCAAGGGGTTCCGCGCGGGGGCCACGACCTGCGGCATCAAGGCCAGCCGAAAGCCGGACCTGGCGGTCCTCGTCTGCGACACCGAGGCGAGCGCCGCGGCGGTCTTCACCACCAACAAGGTCACGGGCGCCCCGGTCCAGGTGAGCCGGGCCCACCTCGCGAAGCGGCGGACGATGCGCGGGGTGGTGGCCTCCAGCGGGAACTCGAACGTCTGCACGGGCGAGCGGGGCCTGGCCGACGCCGAGGAGATGACGGGACTCGTGGCGCGCGAGATCGGCTGCCCCTCGGAGGCGGTTCTGGTGGCATCGACAGGCGTCATCGGGCACTTCCTGCCGATGAAGAAGGTCCGGGCAGGAATCCCCAAGGCCCTGGCGGCCCTGGCGGCCGGTCCCAAGGCCAATGCCGCCTTCGCCAAAGCGATCCTGACGACCGACACGCGTCCGAAGCAGGCAGGGGTGCGGGTGAAGATCAGCGGACGGACGGTGACGATCGGGGGGTCGGCGAAAGGGGTCGGCATGATCGCGCCGAACATGGCGACGACACTGGCATTTCTGGCGACGGACGCGGCGGTCGAACCGGCGGTCCTGCGGGCGATGCTCGTCCGGGCGGCCGGGGTCACCTTCAACTGCCTCACGGTGGACGGTCACATGTCCACGAGCGACACGATGGTGCTGCTGGCAAGCGGGCTGGCGATGAAGGGCGGCGGGGCGATCGCGGAAGGGTCGGCCGAGGCGGCGGCATTCGAGGCGGCTCTCGAGGCGGTGTGCGCGAGCCTCGCTCGTCAGATTGTCGCCGACGCGGAGGGCGGAACGAAGGTGATTGACATCCGCGTGACGGGTGCGGCGAGTGAGGCGGAAGCGCGGCGAGCGGCCCGTGCGATCGCCGACAGCCCGCTCGTCAAGTGCGCCTTTTTCGGCGAGGACCCGAACTGGGGCCGGATCGTTTCGGCGGCCGGGGCGGCGGGTATCTCGAGCACCGCCGATTCGATGCGCCTCGTGCTGGGCGACGTGCTGATGTTCGAGCGGGGAACGCCCGTCGGGGCGGACCCGAAGGCCCTCGGGAAGGTGATGAAGGCCCGCGAGATCGCCGTCCACCTCGACCTGGGGGCCGGGCGGTGCGAAGCGCGGTGCCTGACGTGCGACCTGTCTTACGACTACGTCAAGATCAACGCCGACTACACGACCTAACCATGTCCGAAACCGCCCGGGTTTATCGCGCCCGCTGGGTCATTTCGAATCGGGCGGGGTCCATCGAGGACGCGGCCGTCGTCTGCTCCGACGGTCGGATCGCGCGCGTGGGGCAATGGTCGCGGGTGCAAGAGCACGTCGGCGCGAGAGACGCGGTCGAGGATTTCGGCGAGTCGGCGATCCTGCCCGGATTCGTGAACGGGCACACGCACCTGTCGCTGTCGGACCTGGGTGGGAAGTTTCGGCCGACGCGGAACTTTGCGGGGTGGATCGGTCGGCTGACGGCGCGTCGGCTGGCACGAACGCAAGGGGCGATTCGCCGGGCGGTCCGCCAGGGGGCCGAGGAAAGCCTTGCGGCCGGGACGGTGGCGGGGGCGGACGTGACGACGGAGCCGGCCTTCGACGACGCGCTGGCCGGCGGCGGGGCGCGCTGGCGGGTCTTCGGCGAGGTGCTGCGTTTCGGGGAAGCCGGTCGCCGGTTCACCGAGGAGCGGATCACGGACCTGGAGGCCCTGAGGGCGCAAACGGGCCTGGAGGTGGGGATAGCGCCGCACGCGCCGTACACGCTGGGGGTCGAGGGTTTCATGCGGGCACGGGCCGAGGCGGACCGTCGGGGCTGGCCCGTTTCGGCCCACCTGCACGAGACACTGGACGAGATTGAGTTTACGCGCAGCGGCCAAGGGGACCTTCACAAGTGGCTCTCGCTCGCGCGGTTCCTGCCGAAGGACCTGGCGCCGCTTGGGAAGCGTCCGATCCCCGCGCTGGCGGAAGCGGGGTTTTTCAAGGACCCGGTACTCGTGGCGCACGGAAATTACCTGACGGACGAGGAGATGGCGATCCTGGCGCAGAGCCGCTCGAGCGTCGCCCACTGTCCCCGGAGCCACGCGTTCTTCGGTCACGCGGACCATCCGTGGCGCCGGCTGCTCGCGGCGGGGGCGAACGTGTGCCTGGGCACGGACAGCCTGGCGTCGAGCCCGAGCCTTTCGATCCTGGATGAGATGCGCTACCTGGCGGCGGAGCACGCGGACGCGGAGCCGCAAGTGCTTCTGGAGATGGGGACGGTGCGCGGGGCGCGGGCGCTGGGGTTCGCCGACGATCTGGGGGATCTGGCCGAGGGGCTGCGGGCGGATTTCTGCGTGGTCGGCCCCGTCGCGCCGGGGAAGGAACCCCTGGCGGCGATCCTCGCGGGGGAAGGGAACATCTCCAGAGTTGTCCTCGGCGGGCAGGCCCCAGCGGGCATTTCCCGGCAATAAAGCGGTAACCGGTCGCGTTTGGCCAAGGACAGGGGGGTTCTTATGCGCCGGCTCGGCTGGCCGGAACGGCAGTTGCATGCGAGGCCGGCGGATGGTAGATTGGTCCTTCACGCCCCGCAACTAGAGACCGAAACGATGGCTTCAGCCCCAAGATATTTCGTCCTCGTTTTCCTGGCCGCGGCCGTCGCAGCCGGGTGCGGCCCGAAGTGGCAGTCGGCGGACGCGGACCGCGAAGTGTACGGCATCGTGGCGAAGAAATACGAGCGGGCGCTCGACGAGGAACGGCCTTTCACCATTGAGCCGGACCGCGAGGTGCGGGCGCGCCTTGAAGGGGCGCCCAATGACGCGGGGGGCATCTCGAAGGTGCCGACGGACCTGGAGGGATCGGAACTGCCGCCGCCCCTTCCCGAACAGGGGCCGAACACGATCGTGCTGACGGCGGCCGACGCGCTGCGGCTGGCGGTCCGCGCGAGCCGCGAGTACCAGAGCCAGAAGGAGGACGTGTACCTGGCGGCGCTGGCGCTGACGTTCGAGCGGTACCTTTTCCGTCCGCACCCGTTTGCGACGGGAACGGCGAATCTGAATAACGACGAGGGTGCGCGGGATCGGACGTACGACGGGAGCGCGGACGTGGGGATTTCGCAGCAGTTGGCGGACGGGGCGACGATCGTGGGGAGCCTGGGGCTGACGGCGCTGAAGTTTCTGAACAAGGACTTCGCGAACACGCTGGACTCGACGTTCTCGTGGACGCTGAATCAGCCGCTCTGGCGCGGCGCCGGACGGAAGGTGGTGCAGGAGAACCTGGTGCAGTCGGAGCGGAACGGGCTGTACGCGGTGCGGACGTTTGCGCGGTACGAGCAGACGTTCGCCGTGAGCGTGGCGTCGCAGTACCTGGAGGTTCTGGAGCAGCGCGAAATCGTGCAAAACGAATGGCGGAACTACCGGAGCCTGATCCAGGGACGCGAACGGGCGGAGTGGCTGGCGAAAGCGGAGCGGCTGCCGGAGTTCCAGGTGGACCAGGCGCGGCAGGACGAATTGCGGGCGCGGGACCAGTGGATCCGTGCGCGGCAGGCGTATGAGAACGGGCTGGACGCCTTCAAGATCGTGCTGGGGGTTCCGATGGGGACGGCGGTGGCGCTGGATCCGAAGGAACTCGAGCGTCTGGCATCCGAGGGCCTGAAACCGGTTGAGGTGGTGGCGCCGCAGGCGATCGCGACGGCGCTGGCGACGCGGCTGGACCTGGCGAACGCGCGGGACGGCGTCGAGGACGCGGGGCGGAAGATCGTGGTGGCGGAAGACGGCCTGAAGGGCGACGTGGACCTGGTGGCGAGCATCGGCTACGCGTCGGACCCGCTGCGGAGTCCGCAGTCGGCGCGCCTGGCGTTCCACAAGGGCGAGTACTCCATCGGGTTCGACATCGACATGCCGGTGGACCGGCTCCAGGAGCGGAACGCACTGCGCCAGACCGAGATCTCGCGGGAACGGGCGGAGCGGACGCACGGTCGGCTGCGGGACACGGTCGTGCTGGACGTGCGTCAGGCGTGCCGGAAACTGGACCAATCGAGGCAGAGTTACGAGATTCAGAAACGGAGCGTCACGCTGGCGGAGCGGCGCGTGGAGTCCACGGACCTGCTGCTCCAGGCCGGCCGCGCAAGCCAGCGCGACATCCTGGAGGCGCAGCGGGCGCTCGTCGAGGCGCAGAACGCGCTGGCGCGGGCCCTGGTGGACCACACGGTGGCGGGCCTGGAGTTTCAGCGCGACGTGGGAACCCTGGTCGTTGACCAAGAGGGACAAATCCATGGCTGGAGCCTCACACTTGGCGGCCCTTAAGTCGGCCGTGAGCGGAAAAGGCCGGGCGCGGCTACTTTGGATCGCCGGCGGCGGCGCGGCGCTGGCGGTGCTGGTCGGGCTGAGCGTCTGGGCCGTGGGGAGCGGTTCGTCGGCGACGGGCCCGGGTAGCGGGGAGACGACGCGCGCCGCCCGCGACCGGTTCATCGTGACGATCGTCGAGAGCGGCGAGGTGGACGCCAAGGAGTCGAAGGACATCAAGTGCGAGATCGAGGGCACGACCACCCTCCTGTGGATCATCGAAGAGGGCACGATGGTCCAGGAAGGCCAGAAACTCGTGGAACTCGACCCGACGGACGTCCAGGACCGGCTGACGAACCGGCTGAGCATGTGGCGGAGCGCGAAGGCAGCCTACGAGCAGGCCGAGCAGCAGTACGCGATCCAGCAGAGCACGAACGAGAGCCTGTTGTCGCAGGCGGCTTTGAAGGTGAAGTTTGCGGCCCTGGACCTGAAAAAGTACCTGGGCGCGACGGTGGCGGATCGGCTCGTGTCGGAGGGGGAGGCGGCGGACTTCGGGGCGATGGCCGAGGACGCGGACCTCGGGGGCGAAGCGCTCCAGAGCAAGCGGGACCTGGAAAGCGCCATTGACCTGGCGAACGAGGAACTCTCGCGTGCGGCAAGCACGGTCGAGTGGACGCGCAAACTGGAGCAAAAAGGATACGTCACGGGAAGCGAACTGGAGGCCGACGAACTGGCCCACCACCGGACGGAGGTGGCGCTGGACCAGGCGAAGACGGCCCTGGAACTGTTCCTGGCGTACGAGTTTCCGAAGATGGCGGAACAGGCGTATACGGATTGGCTGGAGGCGGAGCGGGAATACGCACGCGTGCAGGCGCGGGCGGCGAGCGAACTGGAGAGTGCGCAGTCGAACCGCGACGCGAAGAAAGACGCGTTCGAGCAGGAGGATCGGCTGCTGACGAAGGCACGCGAACAGGTCGAGAAAGCCGTCATCCTCGCCCCGCAACCGGGCATGGTCGTCTACTACACGGGAGGCGATCGGCGGGAAACCATCGCCATCGAGGCGGGGACAACGGTGCGGTACCAGCAGACGCTGATCAAACTGCCGAACCTCGCGGAGATGGTCGTCCAGGTGAAACTGCACGAGTCGGTCGTCAAACAGGTGGCGGACGGAGCGCCGGCATACACGACGATCGACGCCTATCCGGACAAGCGATTGAAGGGACGCGTGACGAAGATAGCGGTGATGCCGGACCGGACGGCATGGTGGATGCCGGCGGGGTCGAAAAGTTACGTGACCCAGATCACGCTCGACGAGGCCCCGAAGGGACTGAAGCCCGGGATGAGCGCGCAGGTGGAGGTCCTGGTGGACGACCGGCCGGACGTCCTCCAGGTGCCCGTCTCGAGCATTTACGTGGACAAGGGGTACCAGGTGGCGTACGTGAAGACGCCGAGCGGGCCGGAGGTGAGGCGTGTCGACCTGGGCCTGTCGAACGACCGGAACGTGGAGATCCTGTCGGGCCTCGAGGCAGGCGAGACGGTGTACCTGTACAAGCCGACGGGAGCGCCGGAACTGTCGGTGCCGGCGAAGAAAGAGGAGGCGCCCGGGCTGGCGGTGACGCCGGAGGCATCGCAGCGGGGCGAGGCAGCCAAGGCGGGCAACCGGACGGAGGCGCGGGCGGAGGAGAGGGCGCCCGAGAAAACCGGCGAAGACGACGGGCAAGACAATCCGAGATCTGAAACCCCGGATTCGAAAGAGAAGCGGCTGCCGGCGGGCATGACGCCGGAAAAGGTGGAGGCGATGCGCAAACAGTTCGAATCGGCGACGCCGGAGGAACGCGAGAAGATGATCCGTGCGATGCGCGAGCGGATGGAGAAGGAGGCGGGCGAGGCCGCGCCGGCCGGGGAGAACCACAGCGAGCCATGAGTCTGGCGGAATTGATCGACCTCGCGAAGAGTTACCGGATGGGCGCCGACATGGTGGTGGAGGCGCTGCGGGGGGTGACCCTGCGGATCGAGGAGGGCGAGTATCTGGCGATCATGGGGGCGTCGGGGTCCGGCAAGTCAACCTTGCTGAACCTGCTGGGGTGCCTGGACCGGCCGACGAGCGGGCAGTACCTGCTGGGCGGCGAGGACGTGTCGCAACTGTCGGACGGGGAGTTGAGCGAGGTGCGCGGCCGGCGGATCGGATTCGTGTTCCAATCGTTCAACCTGATCCCGCAACTTTCAGCCCTCGACAACATCGAAGTGCCGCTCTTCTACCAGGGCATGCATCGGCGGGACCGTCGGCGGCGGGCGACGGCACTGGCGGAACAGGTGGGCCTGGGCCAGCGGGCGCGCCACAAACCGATGGAACTCTCGGGCGGCGAGCAGCAGCGCGTCGCCATCGCGCGGGCGCTCGCCAACGATCCCCTGATTATCCTCGCGGACGAGCCAACCGGCAACCTCGACTCGAAAACCGGCCTGGACATTCTTACGATTTTCGACGACCTGGCGGCACGCGGGCGAACGCTCATCGTGGTGACGCACGACGAGAACATCGCCCGGCGGACGCACCGGACCGTGCGGCTGGCGGACGGCCGCGTCGTGAACCCCGAAGGGCCGAACTAGCCGGCATCGGACAAACCCCGTGCTCTCATTCAAGTCAACCGAGATTCTGCGGCTGGGGGTGGACAGCCTGCTGAGGCATCCGGGACGGAGCGTCCTGACGATGCTGGGGATTCTGTTCGGCGTGTGCGCGGTGATTGCGACGATGGCGGTCGTCGAGGGCATCAGCGCGAAGATGCAGGCTGAGGTCCTGCGGATGGGGGCGACGAACATCATCGTCGAGGCCGTCAAACCGACGGAGGATCCGACAAGCACGAGCCGCTCCAGCAGTTTCGCGCTCGTCTACGGGCTGACGTACGAAGACGCCGCCCGCATCCGCGCGAGTGTCGTGGACGCCGAGGTGGTGGTTCCAGCGCGGCGGATCCGGACGACGGCACGGCACTTGACGCGCGCGTCGCGCGTCGAGGTGCTCGGCGTCGTGCCCTGGTACCGCGAGACGTACGGCCTGAGGGTGGCGCGCGGACAATGGTTGTCGGAGTTGCACGAGCAGAAGGTCGCGAACGTCTGCGTGCTGGGGGCGCCGGTGGCGGAGGAACTGTTCCCGCGCGAGGACCCGATCGGCCAGGCGGTGTGGCTGGCGGACCAGACGTATCGTGTGGTGGGAGTGCTGGCGGCGCGCGGCGGGGCCGGCGAGAAGGAATTCGACCGCGTCGTGTACATTCCCCTTCGGGCGGCGAGCAAACGGTTCGGCGAGGTCATTATGGACCGCTCGTCGGGGTCGCGCAGCATCGAAGTGTGCGAGTTGCACGAGATCACCGTCAAGTTGCCCGGGGCCCAGGAGGTGCGGCCGGCGGCGAAAATCATCACGAGCCTCCTGGAAAGGTATCACGACCCGAAGCAGAAGGACTGGGACGTCAAGGTGCCGCTCGAGAGACTCGAAGCGCTCGAGCGGACGAAGTGGCTGTTCGTCGTCCTGGGGATGAGCGTGGCGGCGATCAGCCTGCTGGTGGGCGGCATCGGGATCATGAACATCATGCTGGCGAGCGTGACGGAGCGGACGCGAGAGATCGGCATCCGCCGCGCCATGGGCGCCAAACGCAAGGACATCGTCAGCCAATTCCTCGTCGAGACGGTGATGTTAAGCAGCATCGGCGGAACGGTCGGCGTGCCGGTGGGCGTCGGGCTGGCCATGGCCGTGCCGTGGCTTCTGGGGAAGGCGGCGGCAAGCCTGGGCATCGGCGGCGAGGCGGCACTGGCGGGCCTGTCGGAGACGATTGTGACGCCCGCCGCTGTGGTGGTGGCGCTTGGGACAAGCATCCTCGTGGGCGTGGTGAGCGGCATGTATCCGGCCTACCGGGCGGCCCAGATGGACCCCATCCAGGCGCTCCGGCACGAATAAAAGACGAATGTCGAACGAGGAATGTCGAACCGCAGAAGGATGAAGTGAACGACCCCGGCAGGCGTCGGTGCGGCCCCGCCGGCCGCGGTCGGCTTGGGGCTTCCGGTGCGGGCTTGAATCTGCTTGCCGGGGGCGCCATAATGGGAGTTGCCCGTCCTGGCGGTGCGGCGGGCGCAAGACAAGGACACCTTCCACGACCACCAAGGAACGAGCCGTTCGGATCATCTCGAAGTTGCCGGACGACGCGACGGCGGCGGACATCATTTCCGAACTGTACGTCCAGATGAAGATCGAGACGGGCCTCCGGCAACTCGACGAAGGACGGGGCATCAGCCGCGACCAAGCCAAGGAGCGGCTTCAGAAATGGCTCAGCTGATCTGGTCCCCCCAGGCGGCGGACGACCTGGAGGCCATCTGCCAATACATCGCGCGGGACTCGTAGGAATACGCCCGCACCTTCGCCCGGCGCATCCTCGCCCTCACGGATACCATCGCACAGTTTCCGGAAGCCGGCCGCGTCGTCCCCGAAATGGAGGCGCCCGACTTGCGCGAGAGAGTCGTGGGGCATTACCGCGTCATCTATCGAAAGAAGCCGGACGCGGTGGAAATCGTGACCATCATCCACGGCGCGCGGCTCCTGCGGGAAACGTGAAAGCCAAAGTAGAGTTGGGGCGCTGCTTCGGCGCTTGGCCCTCCGTTTCTTGCCGGCTCCGCGTCCCCCATCGCCTTTTACTTCACGACGAGGACCGGGCAGGCGGCGCGGTCGATGATCTGCTGGCGCTGGCGCGCCACCAGGTCGCGCGTTACTTTCGTGGACGGGAAGCCGCCGAGAGCGATGAGGTCCACGCCGCGGTCCTGAACTTCCTTCGGCACGACGGTTTCGGCGTTTCCGGTGACGAGGACTTCGTCGATAACGACTTTTTGATTGAGGGCGCGTTCGCGAACCTCGGCGAGTTGGCGCCGGGCGCTTTCCTCGAGTTCCTTCTCGAATTCTCCCATTTCAGCGTCCACGAGGATCTTGACGGACAACAGTTGCCGCAGCGTCTCGGTGTCGACGACGGCCAGGGCCGTCAGTTTCGCCCCCAGGGCGCGCGCGAGGTCAATGGCCGTGTCGGCGGCGCGGAAGGACGCCTCCGTGCCATCGACGAGGACGAGGATGTGATTGACGGGCGGTTTAGCCATGGCTCATGCCCCTTTCGAACGCGGCGGCGAGGCGGTCCTTGATCATGCGGAGGATGACGAACGACTCGCGTTCGCGGTCTTCCAGGCTCGAGACGATGTAGGAACAGGTCTCCGTGTAGTTGGGGATGAAGATTTTGGAGAGGGCGTTCGTGCGGCGCTGGGTTTTCTTAAGTTCCCGCGCGAGCCGAAGGACGGCGTTTTCAAGTTCCGCGAGTTCGCCGACGAGGCGCAGGACCTCGGCGAAGCGCTGCATCGTGACGTCGGTGTGGGCGCTCGTGCCGACCACGCCGAACTGCACGCTCGGCGGCTCGGTGCGCACGCTGACCGCCGGCACGCGGATGCCCATCAGCGGCTGGTCCTTCAGATCGGCCTCGTGCTGGAGGCGGACGGCCAGGGCGGCCCGGTCCATGGCGTCGGAGCCTATCTCCAGGAGCGCTTGGGCGAGAGCGGCGTAGGCGCGAGCGAAGGACTCGGCGACGCGGCGTTCGGCGTCGCGTGCGCGGCCGAGGCGGCTCATGAGTTCGAACGTCAGGATCTGGCGCTTCTGGTCCAGCAGGTCGAACCCTTCGCGCGCGAACTCCAGTTGGCGCCTGAGCGCCAGGTAACTGGACTTGGTGGGCGGCACGTTGAGTTTGGCCATGGTTAAGCGCTCCCCTTCGGGTCGCGGCTAAGCGTACGGCTAACGGGTCGCGGCCTACATCGTACCTAAACCTCTTTGTCGCCGGCCTTGCCGGCTTTGTCACCCAAATCGACTTTGCCTTCGCGGTAATGCTTCGCGAGGAGTTCCTCGCTGAGACGATGGAGTTCGTCGCGCGGGAGCATCGACAGAACGTCCCATCCGATTTCGAGGGTCGTCTCGATGGACCGGTTTTCGTACTCGCCCTGGCTGAGGAACCGCCGCTCGAACGCGTCGCCGAACTCCAGGTACTGCTTGTCCAGGAGGCCCAGTTCCTCCTCGCCGATGACGTCCGCGAGACCGCGGACGCGTTTCACGTGGGCGTAGCCGGCGAAGAGTTGGCTCGCCAGGGCCGGATGGTCGTCGCGCGTATAGCCTTTGCCGACGCCGTCCTTCATCAGCCTCGAAAGGCTCGGCAGGCCGGCGATCGGCGGATAGATGCCGCGCTGGAAAAAGTCCCGCTCCAGAACGATCTGGCCCTCGGTGATATAGCCCGTCAGGTCGGGGACGGGGTGGCTGATATCGTCGGAGGGCATCGTGAGGATGGCCATCTGGGTGATGGAGCCTTCGGACTCGCCGATGCGGCCGGCGCGTTCGTAGATGCTCGCGAGGTCGGAGTAGAGGTATCCGGGGTATCCTTTTCGTCCGGGGATTTCGCCGCGGGCCGTTCCGACCTCGCGGAGGGACTCGCAGTAGTTGGTCATGTCGGTCATGAGGACGAGGACGTGCTGGTTCTCGTCGAAGGCGAGGTGTTCGGCCAGGGTGAGTGCGACTCTCGGCGTCAGGAGGCGCTCGACGCTCGGGGCGTCGGCCAGCGAAAGGAACATGGCGGAGCGCGCCAGGGCCCCCGAATCCTCGAAGTTCCGGGTGAAGAAGTCGGCGACGTCGTGCTTGACGCCCATGGCGGCGAAGACGATGGAAAACTCGACCCGCTCCTCCAGGAGCCGCGACTGCCGGACGATCTGGGCGGCGATGCGATCGTGCGGCAAGCCGTTGCCCGAGAAGATCGGCAGTTTCTGCCCGCGCACGAGCGAGTTCATGCCGTCGATGGCCGACAGGCCGGTCTGGATGAACTCGCGGGGATAGCGTCGGGCGTGGGGATTGATGGGCAGGCCGTTGATGTCGCGGCGGTCGGCGGAGAGGGGCGGCGGTCCGCCGTCCGTGGGCCGGCCCAGGCCGTCGAAGACGCGGCCGAGCATCCGCCGCGAAACCGGAAGGCGCAGGCTTTCGCCGAGGAAGCGGACGCGGGTGTCCCGGTTCGAAAGGCCTTCGGTTCCCTGGAAGACCTGGATGACGGCGGCGGCGTCGGAGATGACGAGGACGCGTCCGAGGCGAGGCTGGCCGTCGGGCCCGATGATTTCCACGAGTTCATCGTAACCGACGTCGCGGACCCGCTCGACGACGACGAGCGGCCCGTCGATGCGCGAGGCGCCGACGTATTGGAGCCCGTGGTCCTGAATATGCGGCAACTTGTTCGACACGCGCAAGTCCCCTATTTGGCGTATTCGCGTTCGAGGACGTCGAGTTGGGCGGCAACGCGTGCCTCGAACTCGGCCAGTTTATCCGTTTCGTCGTTGCCGACGGCGTTCTTGATGCGCACGAGTTCCGGCACGCACTCGAGCCGGCGCAGGCGCTCGAGCGGCGCCCCGGCGTGAATCACCTGCTGACCGCGGCGATAGAGCATCAGGATGATCCGCAGGAGGGCGACCTGGCGCTTGGGCGAACAGTAGGCGTCCTTCTCCTCGAAGGCGCTCTGCGTCAGGAAGCCGTCCTTCAGCAGTTCGGCGACAAAGAGGATCAGCCGCTGCGCATCGGGCAGGACGTCGGGGCCGACGAGTTTGACGATCTGCTGGAGCCGTTCCTCGCGCTGGAGGACGGCGAGGGCGTCGCGCCTCAGGTCCGCCCAGTCGGGGGCCTGGTGCTGCCACCAGTCGGCCACGTCCTCGACGTACTCGGAGTAGGAGCGGAGCCAGTGGATCGCGGGATAGTGGCGGGCGTTCGCGAGTTCCGTGTCGAGGGCCCAGAAGCACCGGATGAATCGGCGCGTGTGCTGGGTGACGGGTTCGGAGAAATCGCCGCCGGGGGGGCTGACGGCCCCGACGATGCTGACGCTGCCGCGCTCGCCGTCGAGCGTGATGACCGCCCCGCCTCGCTCGTAGAACTGGGCGAGGCGCGTGGCCAGCGACGCCGGGAACCCTTCCTCGGCGGGCATTTCTTCGAGGCGCGCCGCGAGTTCCCGCAGGGCCTCGGCCCATCGGCTCGTGGAATCGGCGAAGACGGCGACGTTCCGGCCCTGGTCGCGGTAGTACTCGGCCAAGGTGATGCCTGTGTAAATGGATACCTCGCGGGCCGCCACGGGCATGTTCGAGGTGTTCGCGATGAGGATGGTGCGTTCCATCAGCGGCCGGCCGACCCACGGGTCCACGAGTTCGGGGAACTCCTGGAGAACCTCGGTCATTTCGTTTCCGCGCTCGCCGCAGCCGACGTAAACGATGATTTCGGCGTCGGACCACTTGGCAAGTTGGTGCTGGGTGATGGTTTTGCCCGTGCCGAAGCCGCCGGGGATCGCCGCCGTCCCGCCTTTCCCGATCGGGAAGAACGTGTCGATGATGCGTTGGCCGGTGATGAGGGGTTCGTCGATGCGTCGGCGCTGGCGGATAGGCCGAGGCCGGCGGACGGGCCAACGCTGGACAAGCGTGAGTTCCTTCGGCCCGTCGGCGGTCTCGATGACGGCGATCTTCTCGTGGATGGCGTACTGGCCGTGAGGGGCAAGCCAGCGGAGCGTGCCGGCGACGCCGGGCGGAACGAGGATGCGGTGGTGGACGAGGGGCGTTTCGAGGACGTCACCGATCCGCTGGCCGCCGGTTACCTCGCGGCCGGCCTCGCCGACCGGCTCGAAAGGCCACTTCTTCTCGGGATCCAGGGGCTCGACCTTTTCGCCGCGCGCGATCCAGGGACCCCGGCGGGCGTGAATCTCGCGAAGCGGGCGCTGGATGCCGTCGTAAATGTTCCCCAGGAGTCCGGGGCCGAGGCTCACCGACAAGGGGGCGCCGGTCCGCCGGACGGGCGCACCGGGGCGGATCATGGTGGTCTCTTCGTAGACCTGGATGGTGGCCGAGTCGCCCAGGACGCGGACGACCTCGCCGATGAGGCCCTCCTGGCCGACCTCGACGACCTCGTACATTTCGGCCCCGCGCATGCCGAGGGCCGTCACGATCGGGCCGCTCACCCGGGTGATGACCGGCGCGCGAGTTTCGGTCTTCAGGGCCATTGCTTACGGTTCCTTGTCTTTCTCGTCGGGCACGAGGCGGGCGCCGATGGCCAGGCGAAGCGCGGGCCAGAGGCGCTCGAGGCGTGCCGCGAGGCTGTTGTCCACCACCTGTCGGCCGTCGTCGTCGCGGACGATGATGCCCGCCTCGATGTCCACAGGCTCCGGGGCGACAGCGATCTGGAGTCCCTGGCGTCCGACGGCTTTCCGGACGTCGTCGGCCAGACCGTTGCCGACCGCCTTCAGGTCCGCGGCGCCGAGTTCGAGAACAAATCGCTCGCCCGCCATGTTCGAGACGGCCTCGGCCGCGAGGCGAACGAGGCAGGCGCGGTAATCCGCGCCGCGCCCCAGGAGGCGCGCGCGGGCCTCGTCGCGGATGGCCTCCAGCACTTCCTCGACGCGCTGGGCGCGCATCCGGGCCTCCTCGACCGGGATGGCAGCGAGGACGAGGTTGTGTCGTCGTTCGGCCTCGCGTCGTGCGGCGTCGAGGCGTGAGTCGCGGTCGGCGTCGGCCTCTTTTCGGGCCTTCTGGAGGGCGTCCTCGGCCTCGCGTTCGGCGCGGCGGACGGTGCGCTCCGCCTGGCGCCGGGCGTCGGCGAGAATCTCCTCGCGAAGGACGTCCTGCGGATTGGGTTCGTCGGGCGTCACGCGCTCGATTCCTCCTGACCGAGACGGATGCCGACCGCCTCCTGCACGAGTTGGCGGAGGGTCTTGCGTCCGGGCATCGGCCCCTGGGGTCCGGGGACCTCGACGATGAGCGGCCGGTCGCGGTTCATCCGGACGTCGTCGACGAGTTCGCGGACGTCGGCGGCGACGGCGTCGGTAAGGATGAGGATGCCGAGGTCGGGCCGACCGGCCGCGCGGCGGATGGCCTGGTCGGCCTCCGCGGCCGTCGCAACGGCCTCGCCCTCGACGCCCGCGAGACGGAACCCGCGGACCGTGTCCTCATCGGCCACGCAGAAGAATTTCATCGCCGGCCCTCACTACGGCATCTTGGCTACCAACATCATGGCCACCACGAAGCCGAGGATCGCCAACCCTTCCGCCAGGGCGACGAACAAGAGGCTTCGCACCAGAAGTTCGGGTTTTTCGGCGGCGGCGCCAATGGCCGCCGACCCGATCTTACCCACCGCCAGGGCCGCCCCCAGGATGCTCACCGCCGTGACGAAGGCGACGGCACCGGCGAGGCAGACCGTCAGGACGGTCTTCGCCTCCAGTTCGCCCATGTCCTGGACAACGAACGTCTGCTCGGCCCTCGCCGGGACCACCCCGAGCGCCAGCACAGCCACCAGACCCACGAGACTCGCGACACGTTTCACGTTCGGCTCCTTCCTGTCGGTCCGCTAGTCCTTTTCGGCGGGGCCGAGCCGGAAAGGCTTGAACGCCCGGCCGGTCCCGGAGAAGAACTTGCTGAAGAACTCGTAATATTCCAAACGGAGCGCCTGGACGGAGGCGATGACGCCTTCGAGGAGGATGACTCCGAGGTTTCCGACGATCATGACGAGGACAAAAAGGACCCCGCCCAGGCTCCCCCCGGCCGCACGGTGCACCATTTCGCCGAGCATGATGACGGCGTAGAGAATGGCGGCGTGGCTCATGGCGTAGGCCGCCAGACGAATGAAACTGATCGTGTTGGCCATGTAACTGATGAGCGCCTCGAACACTTCCACCGCTGAGGTGAACAGGGCCTCGAAAAGGCTCTCGGCATGGGGCTTGTGGCCAGCGCGGCGCGCCAGGACATAGGCGAGCGGCTCCTTGAAGAAGATCGCCAGCAGCGGCAGGACCATCAGCAGAACCACCTGCAGGCCCGTCGGGCGCTCGCCGGAGGCGATGAGACGGAAGACGGTCACGAGGGCGGCCCAGTAGAGGATGGCACCGGCAGCGCCGAACTTGTCGAGGAACCCGCCGAGGTAGTCGCCCTGGCGGAAGCGGTTGACGATGTTCAGGAGGATGCCCAGGGTGATGACGAGGACACCGAAGCCGATGGCGGTGGCCATCAGTTCGAGCGGCTCGCCGTGAAGCGGGTTTTTCCAGAGCGTCAGGCGCTCGATCTCGAAGCCGAAATAGTTGCCGTAAAGGACTCCAAAGATCATGCTGGCGACCCCGGCAGAGGCGACGACAATGCCGGCGTCGCGCACCTTCAGGCGGTGCGAAACCAGCCACGCCACCACGCCGCCGACAACGAGCACGAGGCCGTGGCCTACGTCGCCGAACATCATCCCGAACATCACGAGGAAGGTGACGGCGACGAAAAGCGTCGGCGCGAGTTCCCGGTAGGACGGCAACCCGTAGGCCGAGACAAGCCACTCGAACGGCCTCAGAAACCGCGGGTGGCGCAAAAGGACGGGGATATTCTCTGGCGGGACGCCGGCCGGTTCCTCCGTTGTCAGGACGCACCGCCCGCCGAGCCACTCCTGAAGGTGGCGACGGACGGCTGGGACGTCCTCGACCGGGACCCATCCGGTGATGAGGACGGTCGAATCGGTGCGCGGAAAATTTTGTTCGGCCTCGAGGATCTGTTGCTCGATGGCGACGACAGCACGGAGGTTCGCCAGGTCCTGAGCCATTGTCTGGCCGAGCGCCTCCACCACCCTGTCCAGTTCCACGAGTTCCGCCGCAAGGCGATCCTTCTCGCGGGATGCTTGGGCGGCGATCTCCGAGGCGCTGCCTTCGAGGGGCTGCTCCAGCGACTCGCGGCGAAAGCCCGTTTCCCCCAACACCGTCTCCAGAGCGAAGCGTCCCTTGCGGCTGGTGACGGCGACGAGGCGCCGCCGGCCCTCGCGCTCGCCGAGCGGCAGGAGGACCACGTTCTCGCCGACTTTCCCCTCAAGCGTCTCCAGGTTCTCCTCGGGCAGGCCTCCGATCGCGAAGTGGAGAAACGAGAGCCGCCCCAGTTGCTCCAGCGGGACGTCGATCCCCGCGTAGAGCGAAACCTGGTCCACGAGCGCTATCACCTGAGCCCAGCGCTGGCGGGTCTTGTCGCGGCGATCGACGACGTCGGTGGCCCGCCGCTCGAACTCGCCGACGCGCCGGTCGACCTCCTCGAGGCTCTCCTCGGGGAGCCGATCGAGGGCCGGGGGCAACTCACGCAGATCGAGCCGCCGGCACAGGGAGTCGATGCGGACCGACAGGTCCGCGCACCGCGCCAGTTCCCCGCTTCGGTCAGGCGGTTCCTGGGGGGCGGTTTCGGGTCCGGCTTCCGAGCGTTCCAGTTGCGTCGCCCCCAGATAGCCGAGCGCACGCAGCGCCGTCCGTTCGTCCCGCTGAAGGACGACGACGCTGAGGCGTTTCATGGCGACGGGGCTAAACACGGCCGGGGTCCCCCTGGCGGCGCGGGATCAGGCGCCGGCGGATGGCGCCGGCGTCCAGGCCGGCGCGGATTCCCTCCGAGAGGGCAATCAGGTTCGCCAGTTCGATGCGGCGGATGGCGGCATAGGCGACGACGGCGCCGAGCCCCATGTGGCTTCGGCGGAAACAGCGGTTCGCCACCCGATAGTGGCGGTCCCAGGCCATCGCCTCCAGGTCGGCCGCCTCGGGCGCCGGGGCCCTCGCCGGCAGGCGGTCGATGGCCGTGCCCTTCGCGAGCGCGGCCAACTGAGCCAGGTCCTCGGCCGCGAGCATCTTTTCGAAGCGACTCCGGTCGATGCGGGCGTGCGGCACATGGAACGGCAGGAGCATCGCGGCGCCAAGACCGTAGTGAAACTTGCCGCGCGACGCCAGCATCAGCAGAAACGTGTCCGTTTCGTGGCGGGCGATCCCCAGAACGTCGTCGCGGTCGGCCTGTGGGAGGCCGCCCGCACGCCGCAACAGTTCCGCGAGGTATCCGCAGTCGAGCCCCGCTTCGATGAAGAACGCTCGCGGCTGTTCCTGATAGAGAGGGGCGGCACGCCCGATACCGACGCGGAGCGCCTTCTGAGGGACGAGGGCCTCGAAAGCCTCGAGGCTCTCGGCGGTGGCCAGAGCCTCAACGGGCAGCACCAGGTTCTCGGGGAGTGGAACGAGGTACGACTGAAGATCCTCCACCCCCATGCGCTGCGCCAGTCCGCGCGCGAGCACCTTCAGGTTCTCCATCTGGAAGCGGACGCAAAGCCAATCCAGGAGGTCGGCCGAGGCGCCGCCGATGTGAGCGGCCAGGGAGGCCAGTTCGCGCACAAGGTCCACCACGAGCCGCCGCTGAAACTCGACGACGCTCAGGAAGCGTTCCTCGGGAAACACGTGCCGTGCCAAGTCCGACAACGACCGGAGCCGACAGAGGGCGTCGAGACGTTCGGCCTCGGCGAGGCGGCTCCGGCGGCCGTGAACGTTGGCCGCCAAGTAGTCCAGATCCAAAGCGATTCGCAGCACCATGAAGGCTACCCGTTCGTGGTCCCGTCGGCCGTGCCGCGGACGACCCTCTCGACCGTTTCGACGGCTTCTTTTTGGAAGGCGGGAGCGACCTGAAGTTCGGCGCGGATTGCTTCAGCGGCCTCCTGAAGACGGGACCGTTTTTGCTGCTCGGCTTCTTGGACGGCTGTTTGGACGACCCTGTCGGCCTCGTCCTGGGCTTCGCGGCGGGCCGCCGCGACCAGTTCCTGGGCTTTTTTGCGGGCGTCGGCCCGGATCTGGTCGGCTTGGGCCTCCGCTTCGGCGACGAGGTGTTTGGCCTCGGCCTCGGCCTGGAGCATTTTTTGAATGACATCGCGCATCAACCCACCCCGCCTGCCCTGTAGTAGAGATGTTCTCTCACTACAGGGCCTGCCACCGCCCGACCCTTCCGTTTCACTCCTCGGCGTCGAGGACGTTGAGGATTTCCCTGGCGGAACCCGCTTCGACGAGCCGGCGGTAAAGGCCCGGCGTCTGGACGAGGCGGGCGATCTCCGCGAGCGCCCGGATATGGGGACCCGGGTCGTTGATCCGCGCCAGGAGCATGAAGACGGCGTGGACGGGCTTGCCATCGACGGCGTCAAACTCGAAGCCGTCGGCGCTGGTGCCGACGGCCACCGTGAGCGTCGGAATCGACGCGTGTTTACCGTGCGGGATCGCCACCCCGTCGCCGATGCCCGTCGTGCCCTGCTGTTCGCGCTGGAGGACGGCCTCCAGCGCACCCGCCCGGTCGGAGAGGCGGCCGGCGCGGACGAGGAGGTCAATCATTTCCTCGAAGCACTCTTCCTTATCCCGGCTTTCCAGACCGACCCTGACGACGGATTCGTCGAGCAAGTCGCGCAATCTCATCGGCATGCTCCTGGTTCGCCGCCCCGCCGGCCCAGGCTCTAGCACCCCGACCGGCCTCGGGCAGGTGGCCCGCTCCTTTCAAAACGATTCCGTTATGGTAGGAACCGGCAAGGTCCATTGCAAGTGTTGATTCTCCGTTGTCGCCGCAAAGTGATAATGTCCGGTTTCCGCAAAGTAGAATTGTCCTCTTTCCGGCCGGGTGGCCGGGAGGAGGACGAGGATGGAACTGCGGATGAGCCGGAAGGAACGGGATCGGTTGAAGG
>JBAUDW010000041.1:0-2642 GCA_049678285.1 Phycisphaerae bacterium | reverse complement strand
GCGCCGACCCGCCCGGCGGCGTGGCGAAGGCGCCCTGGCTCGTCTATCCGCCCGTCCTCGCGGCCGCGGCTCTCGGCGGCGCGTACGTCCTGCGAGGCCAATGGGGCGCCCTGAGCGCCGTCGTCTTGACGGCCGTCGGCCACCTCGCCTGGGCGTTCACCCTGCATGCGGACCTCGGCGACAAGACTCTCAACGCCATCGTGCCAGTGGCGGCGCCGCTCTTCGCCGTTCCGCTCTACCTTCTACTGGACTGGCTGATCCGCCAGCGGACGGGCGAATCCGCCCCCACCGCCCTTCTGGCCTGACCCTCTCCCAAAAACGACCCCCGACCCCTTTTTTCGCGGCGCGGCGGGGGTTGGACTTGAACCGCCCCCGCGGCGACAGATACACTTACGGGACGGCAATGCCGGCCGACCACCACGGGGGAAGAGGGAGAACGTTGATGCGACGGCGGACAATCGGCCTTCTGTGCGTGGTGGTTGCCGGAGCGCTGGCGGCCCAGGTCGCTGCCGAACCGGTAGCGGTCCGGGGCCTCGTGTTCCGGGACGCGAACGCGAACGGCCGGCGCGACGCCGGCGAGCCGGGCCTCGCGAAGGTCGTCGTCAGCGACGGACTCTCGGTCCACCGGACGAGCGCCGACGGCCGATACACCTTCGAGGCCGACGTGGACCCCGCGCAGCGTCAGGGCCAGGCGCCCATCGTCTTCGTGAGCGTGCCGTCCGGCTTCCGCGCCCAGGGGCCGTGGTACCAGTCCGCCAAGGACGCGGGGGACCTCGACTTCGCCCTCGTGGCGGAAGAGCAGCGGCTGCCCTTCACATTCATCCACATGACGGACGCCCACATGCCGCGGGCGGAGGCAAACGGCCGAAAGGTTTACGACGCGTTCAGCGCCGACGTGGAGAAGTTCAAGGACCGGACGAAGTTCATCCTGAGCGGGGGCGACGATTGCGACCTTGGCGATTCGGACCCGCGCGCCAAGGCCGTCGCCGACTTCGAACGCTACGTCGCCTGGACCGCCGCCCTGCCCCTCCCCGTCCGCCACGTGCCGGGCAACCACGACCGCCTCGGCGTACGGTCCGAGACGCCGGGCGACTGGAACCCGAAGGATCCGAACTTTGATCTCGGCCTGTGGCTCCAGCGCCTGGGACCGACGCGCTGGTCGTTCAACTACGCCGGCTACCATTTTCTGGGCATCGAGATGTACCCGTCGGAGCCGATGCGGAAATGGATCGAGGCGGACCTGTCGGCGGCCGACGGCGCACCGACCATCATTCTGTGCCATGCTGCGCCCGCCGGTTACGAGGCCCTGCTCTACCAGCCGCCCGTCGTGCTGGTCCTCGTCGGCCATCATCACTGCGTCGAGGAAAAGACCCAGGGCCGGGCGCTCTATTGGGTCGGCGGGGCGCTGAGCGGGGGGCTCGGCGGCGAGAACGTGCCGTACGGGTACCAGGTGGTCGAGGTGTCGAAAGAGGGGCCGGCACCGTGCTACCGGCGTGTCGGCGAGGCCCGCGGCATCATCCCCTGGGTCTTCGCGTGGAATGGATCGCGTCTCGTGGGCCGGGGGCATTACTACAGCGACCGCGACGACCTTCGCCGGGTCGAAATCCGGATCGGCGACCGGGTGATGCCGTGCGAACTCGCGCGTGAGCGGTTCCGGACAACGTTCCGCGGCGAAATGGACACCTCCGGCCTCGGGCCGGGGCAGTACAAGGTCACCTTCGTGGCCTTCACGGCCGACGGCGAGGTGACGCACACGGGCCAAGTGAAGGTGCCGGCGCCGAAGTAGCCCGCGCGGTGCGTGCGCCCGATGCTGAATCTATCGACACGAAGGAGGCTCGCGTGAACCGGCGCAAGTTTCTCGGAGCGGGGGCCGGCTTGCTGACCGCCGGCAAAACCCTGGCCGCCCTCGCGGCCGAAACCGACCAGGAGCATGCCGTGAAAGACGCGACCGAGGACGCCGTGTACGAACTCCATCCCGTCGGCATCGTGCGTAAGGGCGGCGACGCCGCTTGCGTCCGAATCTTCGACAAGTACGTTGACGGCCTCAAAGGGCTCGACGGGTTCTCCCACGTCCTCGTCTTCTACTGGTTCCACAAGAACGACAACCCCCGGAAGCGGAGCACCCTCCAAGTACATCCCCGGGGCGACGCGAAGAACCCGCTGACGGGTGTCTTCGCCTGCCGCGCCCCCGTCCGGCCGAACCTCATCGCCCTGACCCTCTGCAAGGTGCTTTCGGTCGAGGGCAACGTCGTCCGCCTGGACGAGATCGACGCGCTCGACTCGACGCCGGTCCTGGATCTCAAACCCTACATCCCCCACATTGATGAGACTTCGAAGGACGTGCGCCTGCCCGATTGGCTGAAACGGTGACGCGGTTGCCGCCCGCCCGGCAAGGCCCTCGCGACAGGCTCCGGGGTCGGGTGCAACACAAAAAAGTTGCAACCTCTGCGGGTGCCACCGATTGCTTGCCAATCGGTGATGCCGGGATGAGAAGCACGGTTTGACAAGTCCCGGCGCGCCGGGATGGCACCCCCGGCTGAAGAAGGGTACAAACCGGGTACATAGTTGACAGAATAATCCGGGCACATGGTTGACAGGTTGCCGATGGATGGGCGAAAGGAGCGACGCCCATGCCATGGAAG
>JBAUDW010000040.1:0-12285 GCA_049678285.1 Phycisphaerae bacterium | reverse complement strand
CCGATACGATGGCGCGCGGCGAAGGCGGCCCCGGGAGACCCCACAGATGGCCGATGCGTCGGCCGGCGGAAGCGAAACGCGGCGGGAGCGGCCGGCTCACTGGCGGCACCCGGTGGACGAGCGCGGGCGGGAGCGGCGCGCCCAGCAACATCGGCGCCGCCGCATCGCACTGGCCGTCATCGCCCTGATCGCGGTCGGCTTGGCGATCACCTACTGGAGCCTGACGAACAACGAGCGGGTCAAGAAGTTCGCGGAGCGGTACCTGGAGGACCTGCTGGGGACGGACGTGGACATCCGGCAGGCGAGTTTCAGCCCGACCGAGGGGGCGCTGGTTCTGGAGGGTCTTCGGATCGCGGCTCCGCCGCCGTTCCAGGAACCGATTCTCGAAGCCGTCCAGGTGGACCTCCGGATCGATCCCATGTCGCTCGTGCGTTTTCGGTTGGAGGTGACGGAGATCATCGTCCATCAGCCGGTGGTGACGCTGGTGCTGTGGGACGAGAAGGTGTGGAACTTTCAGAAACTGGTGGAGGCCCGGCCGCCGGAGCACGTTACGCCGCCGGTGCGGCCGGTGATGGCGCTCGTGGACGGGGCGCTGGCCCTGAAGCGCAAGGTGGCCGGCGAGACGATCTACGACCATCGGATGCAGATCTCGGGGCTCCTTCTGCCCGACGAGACGGACCGCGACGCGTTCCGGTTCCAGACGGACGTGACGAGCAAGGAAGTGCAGTTGTCGGTGGCGTCGGGCGGGCTGAACCTTCGGACGGGGTCGCTACGGTTCGAGGGCCAGGCGTCGAACGTCGCCCTGACGCCGGACCTCTACCGCATGCTGCCGCGCGAGGCCCAGCGCGTCTGGGACCGGTTCGAGCCGACCGGCTCGATGAACCTGAAAGTCCTGTTCGACGAGCAGGAGGGGTTTCGTCTGGCGGCGGAGTTGACGGGGGTGGATTTCGGGTATGCGTACCAGGGATTCACGCACCGGTTCGAGGACCTGACCGGCCGGGCGGTGTTTTCGCGGACGGCGCTGGTGCTGGAGGGGATCCAGGGCATCCTGAACGGCGCGCCGATGCGCTTGGAGGGGCAGGTCACGGGCTTCGACCGCGAGGCGCTGGGGGTGGACCTGTCGGTGTCGTCCGAGAACGTGGACCTGGGTGAAAAGCGTCCGGTCCTGGTGGGCCTGGCGCCGCAGTTGGCGGCGCTGTACAGCCAATACGAGCCGGACGGCCGGGTGGACGTGGCCGTGCGCGTTCGCCGCGACCCCGATGCCGACAGCCCGGTCGAGACCTCCGGCAGCGTCTTTTGCCGGGACGTCCAGATGACGTATTTCCGGTTTCCATACCTTCTGGAGCACCTTCAGGGGACGGTGCGATTCGGGCCGGAGGGGTTCGAGATCGAGGGCGTGCGGGGCACGCATGGTTCGGCATCGGTGGAACTGGCGGGTTACGCGCGGAATCCGGGCCCGTGGGTGGACGCGCTCGTGACGGTGCGGGCGCGGAACGTGGCGCTCGATGAAGACCTTCGGTCGGCGTTGCCGGAGATGCAGCGGCGGGCGTACGACCGGTTCGCGCCGTCGGGCCGGGCGGACGTGGAGGTCGAGATTCGCCGGCCGCCCGAGCCGGGCGCTCGCCTCAGCGTGGCCATCGCGGGGGACCTGGTGGACGGCACGCTCAAGTACGAGGAGTTTCCATACGAGGTGACGGGCGCGAACGGGCGAGTGCGGATCGCCGCCGACGGGCGGACCGAGATCGAACATTTGGCGGGCCGTCACGGGCCGGCGGAACTGGTGCTGTCGGGCGAGGTGCTGCCGGCGCGGGAAGGCCCCTCGTCGCTGCGTCTCCGGCTGAGCGGGCGCAACGTGCCGATGGACGAGGACCTCCACAACGCCCTGCCGGAGCGCGAGCGCGCGACGCTCCAGGCGTTTCATCTGTCGGGGCCGGCCGACGTCGAGGGGACGGTGACGCGCGGGCCCGAGACCGAGGGCCGGCTGCAGTACGACCTGGAGATTTCGCTGCGGGGCGCGCGGATGATTTACGAGGCGTTCCCGTTCCTGGCGGAGGGGGTGACGGGGAAGATTCACCTCTCGCCCGAGTCGTGCCGGATCGAATCGTTGGCGGGCTACAACAGCGGCGCGAGACTGGAGGCGCGCGGCTGGGTGGAGCAGCGGCCGGACGACTACTCCCTCGATGTGGAGATCACGGGCGAGAACGTCCTGCTGGACACCCAGTTGCGGGGCGCGCTCGGTCCGCAGATCCGGTCGGCGTGGCAGCGCCTGGCGCCGAGCGGCCGGGTGGACGTACGGGCTCACCTGGTGAAGGCGGCCGGCAAGGGTGAGATCCTTCGGCACCACGTCTGGGTGACGGCGCGCGGGGCGAGCGCGCGCCTGGAGGCGTTCCCGTATCCGCTCGAGGAGGTGTCGGGCGTGCTGGAGTTTGAGGGGGACGAGGTTCGGCTGCACGGGGTCGAGGCGCGGAACGGGCCGGCGCGGTTCGTCCTGGGCGGGCGGGTTTCCTATGCCGACGAGGGGCCGGACATGGACCTCGTGGTCCGTGCGGAAGGGCTTCGGCTGGAGGGCCCGTTGCGGCGGGCGCTGCCGAAGACCCTCGCCGATGCGTTTCAGAACCTGGGCGCGACCGGCCGCGTGGACCTGAATCTGGACCGGCTGGTGTATCGGCGGACGGGGCCGGAGACGTTCGAGGCGGAATGGTCGGGGACGGCCCTTCTGGACGAGGTGAATCTCGCGCCGGGCGCGAAAATTTCGAACGTGGTGGGTACGGCCGAGATTCGCGGGAAGTTCGCCGGCGGGCAGTTGGCGCTCGACGGGGCGCTCTGGATCCAGCAGGGGAAGATCGCGGACAAGGACGTGTCGAACATGCGGCTGGTGTTCCAGAAGGCGAGCGCGTCGTCCCAGGTCGAGGTGCGGAGCGTGGAAGGGGACTTCTACGGGGGCCGCGTGGAAGGGACGGCGTCGCTCGGGCTGAAGCCGCCGGGGCGATACGGGTTCAGCGTGGCGGCGGGAGGGGTGGATTTTGAGCGGCTCCTGCGGGAAGGGTTCCGGATGGAGCACAACATCACGGGCGGGCGGATGCGGGCGACGCTGGCGCTGCGGGCCGCCGGCGCCCGGGCCGACGAAATGGAGGCATCGGGCTATGCCCACGTGACGGACGCCAGGCTGTACGAGTTGCCGGCGGTTGTCCAGATGCTCAGCCTGCTGCGCCTGGAGCCGCCGGAGCGGACCGCCTTTCGCGAGGCCGAGGTCTGGTACTTCGTTCGCGGCAAGCGCATCGTGCTGGGGGACATTCGGCTGATGGGGCGGGCGGTGGACTTGTACGGCGCGGGGACGATCGAGCCGGGCGGCCAGCTGAATCTGACGTTCCTGCCGGGTAAGAAGAACGATCCGCCGCTCGTGCCGGCGCTCGAGGAACTCCTGGAAGGCGTCCGCCGGGAACTGGTGCTCGTGGAGGTGACGGGGACGCTGGCGGAGCCGGCGGTCCGCCTGCGCTCGTTCACCAAACTGAGCGCTCCGATCCGGGAGTTCCTGTCGCTGGTGCGCGAGTCGCGCGCCAGGCGGTGAGGCGGGGAGGCGGCATGCGTCGGCTGTTTCTATCGGACGTGCATCTGACGCCCTGCGACCCGGAGCGGACGCGCCGTTTCCTGGCATTCCTCGACGCCGAGATGCCGAGAACGAACGAACTGTACATCCTCGGCGACCTGTTCGATTACTGGATCGGCCCGAAACACCTCCAGGAGCCGGACTACCGCGAGGCGATCCAGGCCCTGCGCGCCGTGACGCAGGCAGGTCTGCGCGCGACGCTTCTCCTGGGGAATCGCGATTTCTACATGGAGGGGTTCACCGAGGCGACGGGCGTCGCTGTGGCGCCGGGGCGGACGGAGCACGAGATCGCGGCGGGCGGAAAGCACGTGTACCTGTGCCACGGCGAGTACCTGGAGGGACGCCGCCGGCGGGCGGAGAAGTTCATCCGGTCGCGCGCGGTGGAGCGGGTGTACACGCGGCTGCCGGCGTGCGTGGCGAAGGGCGGGGCGCGGTTTTACCGGTGGGTTTCGGAGGGGCGATTCCTGCCGGGGAAGCCGAGGCCCCGGCGGGCCGTGGTCTTGTCGGAGGCCCTTCTGGAGGAGCGGTTCCGAAACGGGGCCGACGTGATTGTCTGCGGACACGTCCATCACGCCGAACGGCGCGACCTTTCCATCGACGGGCGCCCCAAGACGCTCTTCACGCTGGGCGACTGGGCGGACCGGCCGAACTGCCTCGTGGAAGAAGACGGCGATTGGCGGCTGAGCGAGGTGATCGGCGCCTGAAACCCGCCGGGTTCCCGGCGGGGCCCCCCCAAAAAGCAGTGGCCGAACGGGGGGACATTCGGCCACTAGCATTGCATGCGGGAACGCCCCGCATGGAATAGCCCTGTTTTTGCACCAAGCCCAACGCGATTAAGTACTGCAAAGCGCGTGCCAGTGGTTTCTGAAACGAGAAGGGTCTTTCTGGGCCCCAGAAGGGCATTTCCTGGATTCGGCATAGGCTGAAGATTTTCTAATTGGGGATTTTTGCGCAGGCGTGGGGAAAATTCCCCACACGGGGTCCACGCCAAGCCAAAGGGTGCAGCCTCTGGAGGGGGCTGGTTTCGGGGCGGTCAAAGCCCCATTTTCGCACGGGTCGCCCCCGCATTTCGTGGCGAGGTAGTACTCGCGGCGGTGCGCGCCGGCGCGAATGCGCGTTTGCGGCGAGACGCCGGGGTGATAGAATCGCGCGGAACTTCGCGGGCCCGGCGAGGGGCGAAAGGACAAGCGGCCGATGCGATTCTTCGACGTGCACACCCATGCGTTTCCGGACGCGCTGGCGCCCAAGGCGCTCGAGCGGCTGGTGAAGATGGCCGTGTGGGAGAAGGTCGCGCCGTCGCACGACGGGACGCTCGCGGGCCTGCTTCGGAGCATGGACCGGGCGGGGATCGAGCGGGCGGTCGTCTGCTCGGTGGCGACGAGGCCGGAGCAGGTGCCGAGCATCAGCCGGTGGTCCGTCGAGATCGCCTCCGCGCGCGTGACGCCGTTCGCCTCCATCCATCCGGACTATCCGCAGCCCGAGGCCGAGATCGAGCGCCTCTCCGAGGCGGGGGTGCGGGGCCTGAAGTTTCACGCGGAGTACATGGGTTGCGCGGTGGACGACGCGCGGACGGTGCGGATCGCGCGCGCGGCGGCGCGGGCGGGGCTGACGATGGCGCTGCACGCGGGGTACGACTTCGCGTTCGAGAAGGAAGACCTGGCGAGCCCCGAGCGCGTGCGCCGGCTGCACGAGACCGTGCCGGACCTCCGGATGCTCGCCTGCCACATGGGCGGTTGGCGGCGATGGGAGGACGCGCTCCAGGAGGTGGCGGGGCTGCCGATCTACCTGGAGACGAGCATGACGCTGGGGCGGTGCGAGCCGCGGTTCGTGGAGCGGCTCCTGGAGAAGCATCCGGCGGAGTATTTGCTTTTCGGGACGGACGCGCCGTGGGCGGACCAGGCGGTGGAGGTCGAGAAGTTCCTCGCGCTCGGGATTTCGCGCGAGGCGCTTCGGCGGGCCGCGTGGGAGAACGCGCTGGAGTTCCTCGGCGAGGCTTAACGCCCCACCTTGAGCGAAGTTTACCCGCCTGTGGTGGGCGAAAGGTGGGGAAACGAACGGGCGCGTCGCGGAGCGTTTGTGACGCGCGCCTTATTTCGCCGGCGGTTTCTCCAGCGACTTCGGCGCGTCGAGGATCGTTTGGAGGGCGGAGCCGGCAAGGATGGCGACGCGGTCGGCGCCCTCGAGCATGGCGTAGCGGACGGGTTTTTCCTCGACGAGTTCGGCGACGGCGTCGGGGACTTTCGTTTCAGAGACCAGCAGCGTCACTTCCTTTTCCTCGGTGGCGGTTTTGATTTTGAAGGCGGGGTTGTCGAGGCCGAAGCGCGCGAGGTCCTTGGAGTCGTAGGCGGCCCAGCGTGCGGCGCTGAGGCGCCCGACGGCCGACGCGAGGTCGCGGACGGCATCGGCCTGGACCTCGCCGGCGGGCTTGCCGGCCTCGTCGAGGCGATTCCACTTGCCTTCCTCGCGGGCGAGGCGCAGGGTCGCGCCGCCGGCCGCAATCTCGAGGCCCGTCACGTCGGCGCCGGAAAACTCGGTCATGGCGCGTGGGAGCGGCTCGGCGGCCAACAGGCGCGGCAGGTTGTCGGCGGCCTGGAACACCAGGTCGCTTCCGTCCACGCGGCCGACCGAGGAGCCGTCCTTCTTGACGGCGAGGCGGAGGGTCTTCTTCTGCGGCTCGGCGCCTTCGCCCTGGGGCGCGACCGTCACGGTGCAGACGATCTGGCCGGGGTCGAGGCCGTGGGCCTTGAAGTCGGTGGTGGCGGCGACGAACTTCATGCATCGCAGGTCCTTGAGGGCGTCGAGGAGGCCCTCGGCGAAGGCCGGTTCCGGGTCGGCCTCGACCGGCTGGACCATTTTCCACGCGTCGCCTTTTCGCTCGAGGACGACGGCGCGGTCGGGCGTCCGGACCTCCAGACCCGTCACGTCCTTCGCCTTGAACTCCAGGACGCGCTTGTCGCGGCAGGTGAGCCAGCCCTCGTGGAACCAGGCGAGGTCGTTTTCGTTGGCGCGGCCGATCCAGGGCTCGGAGGCGTTGGCGACGAGTGTTCGGCTCTCGGCGCTGCCGCCGACTAGGATGGCCTGCGGGGCGGCCTCGCCCTCGATCCAGAGCCGGACGTGGCCCTGGGGCTTGAGGCCCTCCGCAAAGTCTTTCTTCCGTTCTTCGTCGGAGAGGTAGTAGATGACCTTGAGGTCGGCGGCGCCGGCGAGGAGTTTATCGACGGCATCGGGGTCGGCGTCGGTTTCGTCGCGGCCGGGGACGAGCAACCGCCACCCGGACTCGGCTTTCTTGAGTTCGAACTCGCCGGCGGCATTCTTCACCTCGACGCGTGTGACCCGGTTTCTGCCGAGGGCGAGGACGCGCTTGTCGCGCAGGTCGTCGGCGCTTTTTTCGAGGGGCTTCAGGACGTCGGCGTCGACGCTGACGACGCGTCCCATGGCATCGGCGGTCATCAGCCAGACGGTCTTGTGCTTCAGGTCCGCCCACGAGCCGAACACCAGGGTCGTCGCCACGGTGGGTTCGCTCTTGGGTTTGGTTTCCTTGGCCTCCTCGGCGCCCTCTTGGGTTTCGGCGGGCTTTTCGGGCGCAGGCGCCTCTTTCCACAGGGTGACCCGCAGGCGCGGCGCCGTCAGGCCGTAGCGCGCCAGGTCTTCCACGGGTTCCTTGGCGAACTCCTTGACGCGGAGGCGTCCGAGTTCCTGCAGGAGGGGGTCGACGGCGTCGGGGTCGGCGCGGGCGGTGATGGGCTGGGCGAGGATCCATCCCCGGCGCGCCGGGATCGCGCCGGAGCGGTCGAGGACGACCTCGCCGCGGGAACCGGCGAGACCGATGCGCACGATCTGGTCGCGCGCGGGCGTGGCGACGTCGTGGCTGCGATAGGTGTCGGTTTTTTCGCCGGCGCGCTCCGCGAGCGTCGCCACGTCGAGGACGTAGACTTTTTCCGCCTCGTCCAGGCGGACGTAGACGCCTTCGCCGAAGGCGCTTCGGCGGCCGATGTCGACGGTGCTGGTGCGCTCGGCCTGGCTGTCCTTCTTCTTCGTTGTGAAGGTGAGGCGGAAGGCCGGGGGATCGAGACCCAGGTCCTTCAGGTCGGGCTGGCCCGCGGCGCCGGCCTCGAGCGTCTGGCGATATTGGCCTTCCAGGCAGGCGCGCAGGAGCCGATCCACCTCGTAGCCGTCGGCTGCCTCCTTGACGGGCTCCGTGAGGCGCCACTCGCCGTCCGTCCTGGCGAAGGCGACCTTGGTCTTCAGTTCCCCGTCGGCGTTTTCCAGGAGCGTGGCGCCGGCGACGTCCGCGAGGGCGACCTCCTGGATGAGGTTGAGGGCCTCGGCCGGCTTCGCCGGTTCGGTCGGCTCACTCGTCAGACGGTCGCGGAAGACGTAGACGGCGACGGCGACGAGCAGCACGGCCAGGGCGAGGATGAGCGTGGTCGAGTAGCGCATCGGTTACCTCCTGCGAACGACGTAAACGAAAAGGCCGACGATGCCGGCGGCCAGGGGAAGCCCCGCGATGAGGAGGATGCGAAGCGGCAGCGTCCAGCCGCTCAGGTCGCCGATGCGGCGGGCCTCGAGCGCCTCGGGACTGACCGTGATGAGGTGCTCGGTGCCGGTGACCCAGAGGAGGCTGTTGAGGAAGAGTTCGGCGGCGCCCGGGAAGACCTGCTGGCCGAACATCGTGCGGTAGAAGGCGACGCGGTCGGCGGCGAAGTCGCCGTCGCCGAAGAAGACGACTTTTTGGACCCTTTTCTCGGGGGGCGGTTTGGGTTCGCCCTCAGCGGTCTGCTTGGCGGTTTCGGGCGCGAGTTCCCTGGTGACGGCGACGGCAAGGACGACCGGCCTTTCCTCCGTCGGAATGAGGTCGTCCACTTCGTCGCGTTTCGCTTCGCCGCGCATCGCCTCCATGGCGGTCGTGTCGGCCCAGTAATCGGTGCCGACCGGCAGCGTGAGGATCGGCTGGACGGTGACCCCTTCGGGAAGCGCCGCCTTCGGCATGACGGGCATGGCCGTCACGAGCATGGTCGGCAGGGCGCCGAGGGGCGCCGTGATCGGGTGCTCGGGGTAGCGGGTGATTTCAATCTGGGGGATGGCCCGCTCCGTGCCGCGCTGATCCACGACGACCTTGCGGACGGCGACGGCCTCGAACCTGCCCTCGAGGCCGAAAGTGTCGAAGAGGTCGCGGTAGGGGACGGCCGGGCCGAACATGCCGGCCGGTTCGCCGAAGACGATCGCCGCCGCCCCTTGCTTGATGGCCTCGACGGCGGGGGCGTATTGTTCGGGCGAGGGCGGCGGCATGGGCATCTGCGGATTCGGCGGGGCGGGCGGCACGAGAACGAGGATCGGGAAGGTCATGTGCTCGGGGGCGGGCATGGCGGGCTCGCGCGCCAGGTTCCAGTCCTCGACGATGAAGTTGGCCTTGCGGAGCCGCTCCGCCATTTCCGCGTACGGGCCGCCCCCCATCGTCGCCGGCCCGCCGGACGTGACAAAGAGGACGGCCGGCTTGTCGGCATGCAGGAGGCCCAGGAGCGCGCTGGAGACGGCCTGTTCGCCGGCGAAAAGGTGTTCGGGCTGGCCTTCCGCGCCGCCCGCGCGATTGCGGACCCAGACGTCGTCGAACGAGACGACCTGGACCTTGGCCGGCGTTTCGATGAGGAGGGCTTCGCCTTCGCCGATCTGGTCGCGGACCTTGTCGAGTTCGAGTTCCGGGAGGTCGGCGGCCTGCTTGGTGAACGCTTTGATGCGTTCGACGAGCGGGGCGTAGACGGCCTCGGCCGAGGCGAGGATCTCGCGGGCCTCGGGCGGGACGGGGGCGTCCTTGGCGGCCTCGCGCAGTTGCTTGTAAAGGGGGGAGATGGCCTCGAAGTTGTCGCCGACCGGGCCGAGGAACTCCTTCGCGCGCCCCAGGGCCGTTGAGTAGGCCGGCAAGGCCTGGTCCGTCAGGGATTGGACGGCGGCGGCGGTGAAGGTGCCGAGCGTCTCCAGTTGCTGCCAGCGCTGCGAGACCATCCGCAGGGAGTTGACGACCTCCGTGGGCCCGTCGGTCCAGGCGTCGGCGGCGGCGTTGAGGCGGTCGGCCTCGGCTTTGAGCACAGCATCGAGATCCGTTCGCAACCGGCCGAACTCCGCGACGAGCGCCTTCGGTTTCTCCAGGTCCTTTTCATAGCGCGTGCGGAGCCGATTGACGAGCGTTTCGACCTGGCCCATGTCCACGTTCGGGTCGACGGCCTCGAGGGCGATGCGCGGCGAAGCCATTTCGTATTCCGAGAGGAGGTCCTGGACGCGCTGCCACCGTTCCTCCGACGCGGGGATCTCCGGCGCGTGCGAGTAAAGGTTCGTCAGTCGGATGTCGCAATCCGAGGGAATGTCGGCCAGCAGCGCCCGGGTGCGCGGGCTCAGGCTGAAGCGTCCGGCGGCGGTCCAGTCGCTCCGGGCCCGGCCTCGCAGAAGCGCCTCCGAGAGCCAGACGGCGGCGACCGCGAGGACCGTCGCCAGCACGAGAGCCAGCGCGACGTTCGAGCCGAAACGGACCCACCGCTCGGATTGTGAAAGGGGCCCCGCGTCGGCGGCGGGGGGCCGGTCGGAAGGATCTTGCGTTTTCAGCGCCATCGGCGACTCTCCACAATCTTGACCGCGAAGAAAAGGACGTACACCGTCACCGCGACGAAATAGACGATGTGCACCAGGTCCACGACCCCCTGGCTGAAGTCCATGTAATGGGACCGGACGGCGATCCGGCTGACGATGTGGCGCCACGTGCCGGGGACGCTCGCCGCAATCCACGGCCCCAAGAGGCCGATTACCGCCAGGATGGCGAACGCCACCACCGCCGCGATCACCTGGTTCCGCGTCATCGAGGAGGCGAGGATGCCGACGGCCACGTAGAGCGCTCCGAGGAGCGCGAGGCCCAGGTATCCGCTGGCGATCGGGCCGTAATCCGGCCGGCCGAACGCCGCCAGGAGCGCGACGTAAAGGAGCGTCGGGACGAGCATCGCCAGGTACACGAGCCAGCACCCCAGGAACTTGCCGACGACCACCTGGACGTCCGTGACGGGGGCGGTCATGAGGGTTTCAATGGTGCCGGTGCGGAACTCCTCGGCCAGGCTCCGCATCGTCAGGATCGGAAGGACGAAGATGAGGATGACCATCATGATCTCGAAGATGGAGCGCATCTGGGCAGGAGCGCCGGGATAAAAATCGCCGAGGGCGAAGAAGAACCCCGCGATCACCAGAAACAGCGCCATCGCAACGTACGCCACGGGCGAGACGAAGTAGGAGGCGACCTCGCGGCGGGTCAGAACGAGGATGTTTCGCATCGCGGCACTCCTTGACTACACCTTGATTTCAACGCAGCCCAGAGGGCCCCTTTCTTATCATGGGGAGGACGCTGAGAACGCAGAGCACACAGACGGCGTCTTTTTTTGAACAACTCCCTCTTCCTTCTCCGCGATCTCTGCGCTCTCTGCGTTTGAATCGCGCGTTCATCAGGCGGCGGCGGTCGCGCGGGCGGCCGCCTCGCCGGCCGTAATCTGAAGGTACAGTTCCTCCAGGCTCGGCGCCTGGCTCCGGATTTCGCGCAGGCGCCAGCCTCGCTGGGCCGCCAGGGCCGCCAGCGCTTCGCGCACGTCGCGGTCGCCCGTGGGGGTGACGGCGAAATGCTGCCAGCCTTCGCCGGCGTCCTCGCGGGAGACGCCGGCGACGCCGGCGACTTGTCTGACGGCGCGGCTCATTTCGTTGGGCCCGTCGCCGGCGTCGGCGGCGCGGACCTCCAGGACGACGCGGTGCTGGGCCGCGGCGCCTCGGCGAAGGTCCTCGACGCTGCCCGCGGCGGCGATCCGGCCCGACGCGATGATCACCAGGTGCGAGCACGTTCTCTCGACCTCCGGCAAGATGTGGCTCGAGAGCAGGATCGTGTGCGCTCCGCCGAGGGACCGGATGAGGCGGCGCGTCTCCTGGATCTGCGTCGGGTCCAGGCCGATCGTCGGTTCGTCGAGGATCAGGACGGGCGGCTCGCCCAGGAGCGCCTCGGCGAGGCCCACCCGCTGGCGGAACCCTTTCGAGAGTTGCCCGACCGGCCGGCGGCGAACGTCCTGGAGCCAGCACCGTTTGACGGACGCCTCCACGGCCGCGGGGCGCTTCGAACCCGGGATGCCCTTCAGCGCGGCCCGGAACTTCAGGTACTCGTCCACCCGCATCTCCGGATACAGCGGGACGTTCTCCGGCATGTAGCCGATGGAGGAGCGGACGGCGAGGCTGTCTCTGAAGACGTCGTGCCCCGCGACGCTGGCCCGGCCGCTGGTGGCGGGCATGAAACCGGTCAAGATGCGAAGCGCCGTGGTCTTGCCCGCGCCGTTGGGGCCGAGGAAGCCGACGATCTGGCCCCGCAGGACCTCGAACGTTGCGCGGTCGAGGGCCAGCGTCCGGCCGTACCACTTTGTGAGGTTTTCGACCTCGATCATCCTGTCCACGATCCACCCTCCCGAAACCAGGCAAGTCCGTACGTTTTTGGAACCTGAAAGTTTAAGGAAAAAGGCGGGAGTTGTCAAGGGACCGCTGAGCAGGTGTCGCCGCAAAGTGATAATGTCCGGTTTCCGCAAAGTAGAATTGTCCTCTTTCCGGCCGGGTGGCCGGGAGGAGGACGAGGATGGAACTGCGGATGAGCCGGAAGGAACGGGATCGGTTGAAGG
>JBAUDW010000039.1:0-4458 GCA_049678285.1 Phycisphaerae bacterium | reverse complement strand
CTCCTCGGGGGGCAGGATGCGCCGAACCTCTTCGACCGTGGTGCGGCCGTCGCGGACCGCCTCGATGGCCGCCTCGCGCATCAAACAGACGCCGCCCTCGTAAGCCATCGCGCGCAGCGCATCGCTCGAACGTCCCTCCAGGAACGCCTCGCGCAGCGCCTCCGTGACGGGAAAGATCTCGAAGATGCCCAGCCGCCCCCGGTAGCCCGTGTTCATACACAGGTCGCACCCGGCGCCGCGGACGAGGGGCTTGCCCTCCAGCGGCGTGCCGGCCACCTGGTCCTTGGGCGGCGTGTAAGTTTCTCGGCAATCGGCACAGATGCGGCGGACCAGCCGCTGCGAAATCGACGCCAGGACCGTCGAGGCGATAAGGAACGGCGGCACGTCGAGGTCCCGCAGGCGCGCGAGCGTGCTCGCCGCATCGTTCGCGTGCAGCGTTGAAAACACCAGGTGCCCCGTCATGGCGGCCTGGACGGCCAACCGGGCCGTCTCCGTGTCGCGGATCTCGCCCACCATGACGATGTCGGGGTCCTGCCTCAGCACCGTCCTCAAGGCGCTCGCGAACGAAAGTCCTGCCGCCTCGTTCACCTGGATCTGGTTCACGTGGTCCAGCCAGTACTCGACCGGATCCTCGATGGTCGTCACGTTGAGGCCGAGGCGGTCCACGTCCTGAAGGGCGGCGTAGAGGGTCGTCGTCTTGCCGCTGCCCGTCGGACCCGTCAGGAGAATCATGCCGTACGGGTGCGCAATCAGGCCGGCGAACACTTTCTGCTGGGTCTCGGTCATTCCCAACTGGCCGAGGGTCAGCGCCCCGGAGGACTTATTCAGCAAGCGGATGGCGACCTTCTCGCCGCGGACCGTCAGGAGCGTCGAGACGCGCAGGTCGTATTCGGCGCCCTCGATGCGGACGCTGATGCGTCCGTCCTGCGGCATGCGGTGCTCGGTGATGTCGAGGCCCGAGAGCAACTTGATGCGCGAGACGACTTCCTCCTGAAGTTGGCCCGAGACGGACATGGCCTCCCGCAGCATGCCGTCGAGGCGGTAGCGGACGGTCAGGTCGCCCCCGACGGGTTCGACGTGGATGTCGCTGGCGCCTTGCCGCGCCGCTCCGCGCAGGATCGAGTCCACGAGGCGCACCGCCGGCGCGTCGCGCTCGCCGCCGAGGCGCTCGTCGAGAGAGATGGCTCCCCCCGCCGCACGCCGACCGGCGGATGTCCCCACTTCGCCCAGCGACTCGTCGAAACTGCGGTCCACCGTAAAGTACCGTTCGATGGCCCGGCGAATCTCGCGCTCCGGCGCCAGGATCGGCTGAATGCGGTACCCGGACACCATCTCCATCTGGTCCAGGACCGCCAGGTCCAGCGGCCCGCAAGTCGCCAGCACCAGTTCGCCGTTCTCGACCCGGACCGGGACGGCGCGATATTGGCGCACGAGACCTTCGGGAAGGATCCGGACAATGTTGGGGTCAACGAGCAGTTTGCTGACCGCCAGCGGCTCCAACTCGAGCCGTGGATACGAGCGGTCGTTGGCCGAACCGTCCGCAACCGGCGAACCCAAAGCCTCCCCTTCCGGGAGGTCGGTGGCGACGCCCGCGTCGCCGCGAGGCGTGCCCGCGTCCGTATGCGGTCCGGCAACAGGTTGTCCTACAGCACGCGGCTGCTTCACGGCCATCCTACCGCAGGGGTACTCGCCGCCGTGCTGAGGGTGCGCCCGTACCTCCGGGGAGTGTGACACCGTCTCCCCAAAGGGACAGTTTGTAAGCCGGCATATACATCGTCATAGCGTTTAGGCGACTTGAGAGTTCTTCGGGTTTCCTAACCTCCCCTCTCCCTCGATGGGAGAGGGGGCGGGGGTGAGGGTGAAAAATGGCCTTGGAAAGCCCCCATATGCCCCCTCACCTCCGCCTCCGCCCTTCAGGCTACGGTGGACAGGCTAGCCCTCTCTCGTTCGACCCAGAGGCTCTCGACGGGCCACCGGGGGAGAGGGAATTGAAACAGCCCCTAAAAGCCTTGGAAACGCGGAAAACGGCTCCGGCGGGGGCCGAAAATTGGTGGGCAGGGCCGGAGTTGAACCGGCGACACCGCGGTTTTCAGCCGCGTGCTCTACCGCCTGAGCTACCTGCCCCTGTACGCGGCGGGAGCAACTATATCGGCGGACGGGCGGCTTGTCAACCGCGCCGCAGACGCATCCTGAAGGTCAAAACTCCTCGTCCGGCTCAGCGGCAGGTTCGACACCCCCTTCGCGAGCCTTCTCCACCAGGGTCAACAGGGCCCGGAGCCGCCGGCGAATCGCCTCTCGATCGAAGACGTCCTCATGCACGGATTCCGCGAGTTCACGACTCACAACGTCCGCCAAGAGCGGCCGCATCAACTCGTACGCCGCCTCGCGCGGGGCCTTCCGATCCACCACTTCGATCACCACGGCCTCGCGCTCGTGCGCCAGCGTAATCAGCGCCCGCTGCTGGCCCTTCGGATCCAGGCGGAAACATTCCGCCACCACCAGCCGGTTGGAACCCACGACGGGAAGCGACGGCGGAAACGCAAACCACCGGCCCATCCGACCGACGGGCGCCATCCGCTCGCGCGGAAACCAGTCGCTTTCCTCAACGGCGACGCCGGCCTTCTTGGCGGCGGCTTCGAGGCCCGGTTCAGCCGCGGCCTCCAGAAGCGCCCGCCCCGCCGCCACCGCCGACTCAAACGCCGCCTCCAAACGCACGTCCGCGATGACTTTATCGCGCACCTCGTCCAGCGACGCCAGTTCGTGATTCGCCTCGCAGCCCGTGACGCGAAACGCGTAGGCCCGGCCGTCGGCATCGGTGAAGAGTTCGCTCATCTCGTTGACCGCCAGTTGCGCCCGTTCCGGCCCCACCAGTTCCGCCAGCGTCAGGGCGTGCTCGGCCAAGCCGCGGTTTTCCCTGGCGGCCCCGCCGACGCCCTCGATCGCGGCCAGTTGCTCGCCGGTGAGCATATCCGGCACCGCCCGGTATTGGACCAGCGCGCCGTCCGCCCAGATTTGCAGGTCGGGCGCCTCCCGCATCGAGCGGATCTCCGAAACATCACCCTGCATCTTCTCCTGGGCGAGCCGTTTCGCCTCGTGCCCGACCAGGCTCTTGCGGATCTCCTCGCGGACTTCCTCGAGCGGTCGGAACTTTTTCTCCTTCGGCGTTTCCGCGGCAGCGGTAGAGTCGCCCGCCTCGGCTTCCTTCTTCTCGGCGTCTTCCTTCTTTGGTTCTTCCTTCACGAGGAACTCGGGGTCCTTGCGGGCTTCGTAGGCGGCCTCGACGTCCTCGTCGGTCACGCGCGCCTCGGCATCCTTCTCGAACACCTTCGGGTCGGCCACGAGGTACTCGATGCGGACGCGGTCGGGGATGCGGTAGCCGAAGCCTTTCGGTCCCTGACCGGGAAGGTACTGCTTGCAGGCGTCGAATTGTTTTCGGAGGTCCTCCTCCGACGGTTCGGGCACCTTGTCGCGGAGATCCTCGGCCTTCAAGACCGCCAGACGGACTTTCATTTTCTCGTCGATCCGCGCGAAGCGGCGCCTGAGTTCCGGCTGAACGACGACCGCCGTCGTCTCCATCAGCCAATCGACGTACGCCCGCAAGGTCATGTCCACCCGGAGGGATTCGTAGAAGAAATCGCGGTCGCCCGCCTCCTGGGCGATGAGTTGTTTGAAATCCTTGGCTGTCAGACCCAGTTTGTGAAGCGCCTCGATGCGGGCCTCAACCTCCAGGCCGGACGCGCCGAAGCCCCACTGGCAGGCCTCCTTGTAAAGGGCCATCCAGGTGAGGACCTCGGACCAGTCGGCCCTCTCGTCCAGAAACTCGTTGCCGACGATGGGCCAGATGCTCCGGCCGGCCGTCTGAAACGACAGGTCGGTCTGGGCTTCCGGCGTCTTGACGGAGGGGACGAGTTTGTAGAGCAACGTTCTCGCGGCCCGGCCGGCGACCCGGATCTGCCTGGCGAAGGTCGCCAGTTCGTGCTGGCGGACCGGCGCGCCGGCGATCGTGCCGACCTCGGGGTTCCCCTCGCCGCTTATCCAGCCCAGCAGTTGGGGCATCACCTTCGCGCCGACGCTCCACAGCACCATGCTCGCCACCGCCAGCACCATGAGCACCATGAAGAACTTCCGGTGCTGCCTGAAAAACGCAAGTTGCATCCGCCCTGCCCTTTCTATGGGTCCGAACCCGCCGCCCGGAAGACAAATAGGCTAGACGCGGACGCCCGGAAATGCAACCTGAAAACGGACCGCCCTACGCGCCCGGGGGGCGGCCGAGGATTGTGGCAGTGGCTGTTAGGCCCATTCATGGGCCTTCGCCCCGCGCCAGCGGGGTATAGCCCCGCCATTTTACAGGATTTTGCGCCATTGCTATAAGTTCTTGCGCAACAAGCAGTTCGCTCTTATGCTTGTCTTGAACCCCTTTTCAGGAGACAAAGCATGGAGAGCGAACTGTGGCCGAGA
>JBAUDW010000038.1:0-10106 GCA_049678285.1 Phycisphaerae bacterium | reverse complement strand
AAAAATCGCCCCAAAATCACCCCCAAAACTCCCCCCAAAAAGTTATCCACAATCGCCGGCGCGCGTAAGTTGAACCTCGACGATTGGGAATGTGACCGCGACCTTCCGGTCGCGGCTCGAACGGCGCCGGGCGCCTGGGAATCGTCTTGACAGTCCCCTGCCCCGTCCGCTACACTTCCTGGCGCGTAGCAAGCAGACGATGCGTTTCCCACGGGGTAGTCCGCCCGACGGCCGTAGCGGCCGAAGGGAGTGGGGGCCGGGCGAAGCGGCTGCTCGGGTCCAAGCCTCGGAAACGCCATAATCCGAACGAGCCGCGTCCTTCCCCTCGCGGGCAGTACGCGAATACATGGAGCGGTTGCATTGTGCGCGGCCTTGGCGCAGGATGGGCTGGCGGCCCGCGCGAAACGGTAGAAACTCTATGGCAAAGCGCACGAGCAAGGCCCCTGCGAAGAAGCGGCCGTCGGAATGGTTCAGCGACCCTCTGGCCGGCATGCCGGCGCGGGCACTGATGTACGCGACGGGGACCGTGACGCCGGAGGACATGGCGAAACCGTTCATCGGCCTGGTGTCCAGTTTTACGGACTTGATTCCCGGCCACGCGCACATGCGGCGCCTGGAGCGAAGAATAGAGCACGGCATCTTCGCGGGCGGCGGGGTGGCGTGGCTCTTCAGTGTGCCGGGCATCTGCGACGGCATCGCCATGGGCCACGAGGGGATGCACTACAGCCTCCCCAGCCGCGAACTCATCGCCGACATGGTCGAAACGATCACGCGGGCCCACCGGCTGGACGGTCTCGTGTTGCTGACGAACTGCGACAAGATTACGCCGGGGATGCTCATGGCGGCGGCACGGCTCGATTTGCCGGCCATCGTCGTCACGGCCGGACCGATGCACAGCGGCAACTACAAGATGGAGCGGCTGGACCTCGTGCACGACACGTTCGAGGCGATCGGGCGGTATAAGGCCGGCCAGATCAGCCGGGAGGACCTGGCGGCCCTGGAGTGCGAGGCGTGCCCGGGCGGCGGATCGTGCCAGGGGCTTTTCACGGCCAACACGATGGCGTGCGTCACGGAGGCGATGGGGATGAGCCTGCCGGGGTGCGCGTCGGCCCTCTGCGCCAGCGCCAGGAAAGACCGCATCGCGTATGCGTCCGGCGAACGGATCGTGGAACTCGTCCGCCGGGGCGTCACGGCGCGGAAGATCCTTTCGCGCGAGGCGATTGCGAACGGCATCGCGGTGGACATGGCGCTGGGCGGCTCGACGAACACGGTCCTGCACCTGATGGCCATTGCGAACGAAGCGGGCGTGGACCTGGACCTGGGGGTGTTCGACGCCATCAGCCGACGCACGCCGCACCTGACGAACTTCCGGCCGGCGGGCGACATGATGATGGAGGACCTGGACCACGCGGGCGGCATCCCGGCGGTCATGAAACGGCTGCGGGACCGGCTGGGCGATTGCCCGACGGTGAGCGGCCTGTCGGCCCGCGAGATCGCCGACGGGGCGCGGGTTTACAGCGACGACCTGATCCGTCCGCTCAACCGGGCGTACCATGCGGAGGGCGGTATCGCGGTCCTTCGCGGGAACCTCTGCCCCGGGGGGGCGGTCATCAAGCAGTCGGCCGTCCCGGACGCGATGCGCAAGTTCACGGGCAAGGCCCGTGTCTTCGACAGCGAGGGCGCGGCGAACGAGGCGATCCTGGGCCGGAAGATCCGCCCCGGGGACTTCGTGGTCATCCGGTACGAGGGTCCGGCGGGCGGGCCGGGGATGCGCGAGATGCTGGCGGCGACGGCGGCGCTGAAGGGCTTGGGGATGCTCGATTCGGTCTACCTCGCGACGGACGGGCGGTTCTCGGGCGGGACGCAAGGCCCGTGCATCGGCCACGTCAGCCCAGAAGCGGCGGCGGGAGGCCCCATCGCGCTCGTAAAAGACGGCGACCGGATCCACGTGGACCTGGCGAAGCGGCTTCTGGAGGTCCAGGTGGACGAGGGGGAACTGGCGAAGCGGCGCAAGGGGTGGAAGCGGCCGAAGCTGCGCATTGACTACGGTTACCTCGCCCGGTACGCGCGGATGGTGACGAGCGCCAGTACCGGAGCGATATGCAAGTAGAATGACGAAACCCGAAGGCCGAATGACGAATCAAGAAACAATGACGAATGACGAAGGCCTCAGGCAGGCCACCTGTATGACGGTCGGGGGCTGGCGGTTCGGTTCCTCATTCGGGCTTGGTCATTCGTCATTCTCGCCGGAGGCGAGCACTACCCGGTGGTGTAATTGGTAACACAGGAGGTTTTGGTCCTCCCATTCCTGGTTCGAGTCCAGGCCGGGTAGCCAATACGAACGCGGAATGCAGAACGCGGAATGCGGAATGAACCGCGAACAGCCAACGACGAAAACGAACGACCGACCGACGCTTAGCCGCGAGCCGGCTTGTCCGCCGTAGCCCGAAGGGCGAAGGCGGAAGGCGAGCGCTGGTTTGACGAAGGCGAGAACGTGATTCAACGTCCAACCAAAGCGTTGATTTTGGCGGCGGGGACGAGCACGCGGATGAAGTCCGCGCGCTCGAAGGTGCTGCACGAGGTGTGCGGGAAGACGATCCTCACCTACGTCCTGGACGCCTGCCGGGAGGCGGGCATCGAGGACTTGGTGGTGGTCGTCGGCCACGCGCGGGACCAGGTGATGGAGGCCTTCGCCGACGCCAAGGACATCACGTGGGTCGTCCAGGAGCCGCAGCAGGGCACAGCCCACGCGGTGATGGTGGCCCGCGACGCGATGAAAGGCTTCAAGGGCAATCTGGTGGTGCTGGTGGGCGACGCGCCGCTGGTGCGGGCCGAAACGGTCCGGGCGCTCCTGGAGGCGCACCGCCGGGAGAAGGCCGACGTGACGCTGGTGACGGCGGTGCTGGAGGACCCGAAGTGGTTCGGCCGGATCGTCCGCGACCGCAAGGGGAACCTTCGGGGCATCGTCGAGGCGAAGGACGCGACCGCGAAGGAGCGGGCGATTAAGGAGGTGAACCCTTCGTTCTACGCGTTCCGGTGGCCGGCGTTGGAGCGGGTCCTCGGGCGGATCACGAACAAGAACGCCAAGGGCGAGTATTACCTGACGGACGCGATCGGCCTGCTGATTAAGGGGGGGTCGAAAGCGGTGGCGGTGCCGGCCGCGGAGCCGGAGGAGGTCGAGGCCGTCAACAGCCGGGAGGACCTGGCAGTCGTGGCGGGGCTGGCGCGGCAGCGGATTCTCGGGCGGCTGATGGCCGAGGGCGTCACGATCGAGGACCCGGCGACGACGTACATTGATTGGGACGTGGCGGTGGGGGCGGAGACGTGGATCGGCCCGTGCACGGTGATTCACGGCCCGGCGCGGATCGGGAAGAACTGCCGGGTGGGACCGCTGGCGCACCTTCGGCCGGGAACGGTGCTCGAGGACGGAGCCGAGGTCGGCGCGTTCGTGGAGACGAAGGAGGCGCACCTGGGGTCGGAGGTGTGCGTGCGGCACCATGCGTACCTGGGAGACTGCAAGGTCGGCGCGCGGACGAACATCGGAGCGGGGACGCTGACGGCAAACTCGGACGGTCGGAAGAAATACCGGACGAAAATCGGGAAGGACGTGTCCATCGGGACTGGGACGGTTTTGGTGGCGCCGACGAGCGTGGGCGACGGCGGGCGGACAGGGGCCGGCAGCGTCGTGACGAAGGCGCATCCGGTTCCGGCGGGCGAGACGTACGTAGGCGTGCCGGCGAAGCCGCACCCGCGCAAGAGCAGGGAGAAACCCTAATGGACCAACTGAAGATATTCAGCGGCAGCGCGAACCGCCCCCTGGCCGAGGCCATCGCGAAGTACCTGAAGAAACCGCTGGGGAAGGCGGCGTTTACGAGGTTTCCGGACGGCGAGTTCTTCGTCAAGATCAACGAGGACATCCGAGGCCGGGACATCTTCATCGTGCAGCCGACGTGCACGCCGCAGAACGACCACCTGATGGAACTGCTGCTGTTCATCGACGCGGCGCACCGTTCGAGCGCGGAGCGGATCACGGCGGTGATGCCGTACTACGGGTACGCGCGTCAGGACCGGAAGGACGAGGGCCGGGTGCCGATCAGCGCGAAACTGGTGGCGAACCTGCTGGAGACGGCGGGTGCGGACCGGGTCCTGGCGGTGGACCTGCACGCGTACCAGGTGCAGGGTTTCTTCGACATTCCGATGGATCACCTGCTGGCAGAGCCGGTCATCGCCCGGTACTACCGTGGGCTGAAACTGAAGAACCTGACGGTGGTTTCGCCGGACGTGGGGAACGTGAAGATGGCCCGGGTGTACGCGGACATGTTGGGGGGGGGCCTGGCGATCATCGACAAGGAACGCCTGAACAGCCGGGAAGTGCGTGCGGGCGCCCTGATCGGGAGCGTGGAGGGGCAAAACGTTCTGCTGGTGGATGACATGATCACGAGCGGGTCGACGGCGTCGGAGGCGGCGAAACTGCTGAAGGAGCGGGGGGCAAGGGACATTTACCTGGCGGCGACGCATCCGGTGTTCTGCGAAGGATCGATGGCGCGTCTGGCGGAGGCGCCGATCAAGGCGGTGACGGTGACGGATACGATCCCGCTGGGGCCCGAGGCGAGGCAACGGAAGCACATCAAGGTGCTGAGCCTGGCGGAACTGCTGGGCGAAGCGATCCGGCGGATTCACCTGCACGAGTCGGTCAGCGAACTGTTCGACGTGGAAAACCAGACGAGCGCCCAGGAGGCGCGACGGAAAGGAGTCATCCGTGCCGGCCGCAACTGAAACGCTTCACGCGAAGAAACGGGAGGTCTCCGGGAGCCGGGCATGTCGGCGCCTGAGAGCCGAGGGGCTGGTTCCCGCCATTCTCTACGGGCGCAAGGAAGAGCCGGAGCCGCTCCAGGTCCCCTCGGAGGAACTGGAGGAAACCCTGCGGCGTCCCAGCCGGATCCTCGAGTTGCATGTCGGGCGGAAGAAGGAGTCCGTGCTTGTGAAGGCCGTGCAATACGACGCGTTCGGAAGCGAGATCGTTCACGTGGACTTCGTGCGCGTGGCGATGGACGAGCAGGTGACGCTGGAGGTCCCGATTGTTCTAAAGGGCACGCCGAAACGGGAACACGCGGTGCTCCAGCAGACGTTGGACTCGGTCGAGGTGGAGTGTATGCCGGGCGACATTCCGGAATCGTTCGTTGCAATGGTCGGGCACCTTCAGGTGGGCGCGATGGTGCGCGTCGCCCAACTCGATGTGCCGAAAGGCGTCCGCATCCTGACGGATCCGGAGACGATCGTGGCGACGTTGACGTTGGCGATGAGGGAAGAGGCTGTGGCGGCGCCGGCGGAGGCGGAAGCGGTGGCGGTAGAACCGGAACTCATCGGCCGCGAAAAGAAGGAAGAGGAAGAGTTGCCGGAAGAGGAGGAAAAAAAGGAGAAGCGCCCGAAGAAGGAGGTGTCGGAGTAGGGCTTCGGGCGGCGTGAGCAGGGTGGACATGAAGTTAATCGTGGGGCTTGGAAATCCGGGGGTGCGATACGCCGAGACGCGGCACAACGTGGGCTGGCGCGTCGCCGAGGAACTGGCTGGCCGGACCGGGGCCGGACCCTGGAAGGAGAAGTTTGAGGCGCGGGTGACGGAGGCGCGCCGGGGTGGGGAGAAGGTGGTGGTGGCGCAACCGCTGACGTACATGAACCGATCGGGGATCGTGGTGCGACTGCTGGTGGACTTTTGGAAAGTGGCGAACACGGACCTGCTGGTGGTGATGGACGATTTGGCGCTGGAGTTGGGGCGGATCCGGCTTCGGTCGGAGGGTTCGGACGGAGGGCATAACGGGCTGGAATCGGTGATCGCGCACCTGGGGAGCGAGGCGTTCCCCCGGCTGCGTGTGGGAATCGGGCCAGGTCCGGGAGCCGACGAGCAGGCGGATTTCGTGCTGGCGCCGTTTGCGGAAGCGGAGCGGCCGGTGATCGCCGAAGCGATTACGCGAGCGACCGACGCGGCCGAATGCTGGACGACCGAAGGACTTGAGGCGGCCATGAACCGGTTCAATCCGGCGGGGCCGACCCCGGAAACAGGAGGCAGGTAAGAGGCAATGGCACAGACGACCGAGGCGCGAGTGTACGAGGCGATGTTCCTAGTGGATCCGGCGGACGCGGCGGCGTGGGACGACCTGTCGAAACACCTCGCGGGGATTCTGGAGCGTCACGGAGGGGAGATCGTCGGGCTGACGCGCTGGGACGAGCGGAAACTGGCGTACCCGGTGGCGGCACGGAAGCGCGGCGCGTACGTGCTGAGTTTCTTCGGCCTGAAGAACGGGGACGCGATCACTCTCATCGAGCGGGATTGCCAACTGTCGGAGAAGGTGCTCCGCGCCCTGGTGCTGCGGGCGGACCACTTCAAGGTGTCCGACATGCGGATGCAACTCGGGGCCGACGTCCGCGAGGACGTGGCGCGGCGGCTGGAGGAAGCGCGAGGCGAGCAGCCCGCGGCGGCCGATGCGGCACCCGCCGAACCCACCCAAACGTGAGAGCGACTGAAACCAAAGGAAGACGATCATGGCGAATTACAATCGGGTCATTCTGATCGGGAACCTCACGCGCGATCCGCAACTGAGGTACACGCCGAGCCAAGTGGCCGTGTGCGACTTCGGACTAGCGATTAACCGGCAGTGGAACAGCCAGGACGGCCAGAAGCGCGAGGAGACTTGCTTCGTGAACTGCACGGCCTGGAGCCGAAGCGCAGAGACGCTGGCGAAGTACGTCACCAAAGGAAGCCCGTTGCTTGTGGAGGGCCGCCTGACGTACCAGACGTGGGACGGCCCGGATGGGAAGAAGCGGTCGAAACTGGAGGTGACGGTGGAGCGGTTCCAGTTCCTTGGCCGGCCGAGCGGCGGCGCGGGCGGCGCTAAGCCCGACGCCAAGCCGCAAGAGGAGGCCGGCGCGGAAGACAAGAGCAAGCCGGCCGATTACGATTTCAACCAGGACGTCGGGGAAGACACGATCCCGTTCTAGTCCCGCGCGGACGCGGGCGGGCGGAAAGCAACCCTCCCTGCGGGGAGCCAAGAGGAGACAGTCGTGGCCAGGTTCAAACCGAAGATGAAGACGAAACTGAAGACCAAGAAGCGCAAGAAGTTCGTACGTTTTCGCGACCGGGCGAAGTGCCGCTTCTGCCGCGAAAATGTCACCCACATCGATTACAAGGACACGCAGACGCTGCAAAAACTGACGACGACTCGCGGCAAGATGCTGAGCCGCAAACGCAGCGGCAACTGCGCGCGGCACCAGCGGGCGGCCCAGCGTGCGCTGAAGCGCGCGCGGTTCCTGTCGCTGATGCCGTTCGTGGCCTGACGAGAGAGGCGGCGCCTCGGCGCCGCGAAGGGAGAGCCAAGCGATGAAACTGCTGCTTCGAGAAGACGTGCGCGACCTGGGATCCGCCGGCGACATCGTGGAAGTCAAGGCGGGGTACGCACGAAACTACCTGCTGCCGAAGCGCCTGGCGGTCGAGCCGATCGCCTCCAACATCAAGCGCGTCGAACAGGAACACACAGATCGCAAAAAGCGTCGGCAGCAGCAATTGGAAAGCCTGAAGGAACTGGCGCAGCGGATGAGCCAGACGTCGGTTTCGATCAAGGCGAAGGCGAACGAACTGGGGCACCTTTTCGGGTCGGTGACCGAAGAGCACATTGCGGACGCGCTCTCGGCGGAAGGGTTCCCGGTGCAGCCGGAGCAGGTGGCGCTGGCGGCGCCGATCCGTACGCTGGACAAGTTCCGGGTGCCGATCCGGCTGGCAGAGGGCATCGAAGCCGAGGTGGACGTCTGGGTGGTTCCGGCGTAGCGTGCGGAGGGGTGTGCGGCCGGAAGTCCCCTGCCCCGCGCGAGGGGGGCCGCACAAAAAAGTTGTCCTTTTTCGGCTGGCGGGTGCCACGGTTTGCTTGTCAAACCGTGCGTTTGACACCCGCCCCACCGATTGACAAGCAATCGGTGGCACCCTTAGAGGTTGCCACTTTTTTGTACCGCACCCCGCGCGAGGCGACCGTGCCGAGATTGCTTGCAAGTCCGTGCCCGATGCGGTATAAGCCGGGCGCACGCTGGGACTCCTAGACCGGGTGTACCATGCCGGACGATTCGCTGGCCGATAAAGCCCCGCCCCACAGCATCGAGACCGAGATGGCGGTTCTCGGTGCGATGATGATGGAACCGGAGGCGATGGGGCTCTGCCTGGAATACCTCGACGAGGACTGTTTCTATCATCCCGCCCACCGCACGCTTTTCCGATTCCTCAAGACGGGATTCGAGAACAATCGGCCGCTGGACGGCGTACTGCTGGAACAGGCGCTCCGCGACGCGGGGCAACTGGACGAGATCGGCGGCCGGCAATACCTGGTGGACGTGTACAACAGCGTGGCGTCGGCCGCAAACGCCGAATACTACGCCAAGGTCGTCAAAGACAAATCGCTCCTCCGGGGCCTCATCCACGCGGCGGGAGATATCCTGCGCGACGCGCGGACGGCGGGCGACGACGTGGACGACGTCCTGGACCGCTCGGAACAGCGCATCTTCGAGGTGACGGAGCGCAAGATCGTCGGGGAAGCGGCGGACGTACGCTCGATCCTGCGCCAGGTGATGAACTCGCTCGACCTCCAGGGCGGCCGCGCGATCACGGGCCTCGAGACGGGGTTCTACGAACTCGACGACCTGACGCGGGGCCTTCAGGACGGAGAAATGATCGTGCTGGCGGCAAGGCCGAGCGTCGGCAAAAGCGCCCTGGCCCTGAACATCGCGGAACATGTGGCGGTGGACCTCGAGAAGCCGGTGGCGTTCTTCAGCATCGAAATGAGCCGCGAGGCGCTTGCGCTGCGGCTCCTTTCGTCCCGGGCGAAAGTGGATGGCCAACGGCTGCGCAAAGGGACGCTCTCGAACGACGAGGCCGCGAAGGTGCGCGACGCAGCATCGCGGCTCTACGAGGTGCCTCTCTTTATCGACGACTCGCCGGGTCTGCGCGTCATCGACCTGAGGGCGAAGGCGCGGCGGCTGGTGGCGCGCCACAAGATAGAACTGATTATCGTCGACTACCTTCAGTTGATGACCAGCGGACACCGGGAAGAGAACCGCCAGGTCGAGGTGTCGAATATCAGCCGGGGCCTGAAGTCGCTGGCGCGCGAACTCCGCCTGCCGCTGTTGGCCATCTCGCAGTTGAGGCGCGAAAGCGAGGAACGGAACCTTCCACGCCTGAGCGACCTGCGCGAGTCGGGCGCCATCGAGCAGGACGCCGACGTCGTCATGCTGCTGCATCGGGAGGAGATGCGGCACCGGCCGGGGACGGCCGAGCACCGGGAAGCCCAGGGCAAGGCCGACCTGATCATCGCGAAGCAACGCAATGGGCCCGTGGGGATGATTCCGCTGACGTGGATGTGGCAGTACACGCGGTTCATGCCCGCGTCGCCGCGCGAGGGTCCAGGGCCGGCCGAGGCGGCGCCGTACGGAGCGGCGGGCGTGACGGCAGGCGAAGAAGACGAAGCGCCGTATTAGACCCCGGAGGGGCGAGCGGTCGGGCGCCGCATAAGGCGAATCCAAAGCCCGCTTCGTGAGAATGCCGGCGATGCCGAAAGAGATTGGGCTTGACGGGAGCCGTTCACCCGATAAGATAAGTACAGGATCGCGGGGTGGAGCAGTCAGGTAGCTCGTCGGGCTCATAACCCGAAGGTCGCAGGTTCGAATCCTGCCCCCGCTACCACGTAAGTCCAGCAAGGACAGCCACTTGGCTGCCCTTGCTTTTTTGTTGCGGGCGCGCGTGTCACTAAATTGTAACTGTTTTGTCCTTGTGTCAGTGACACGTCGGCCACCCGTAAACGCTCGCGGGACAGCCTCCGCTAGACTCTGTGCATGGCAGCGTGCGCCACAGAAAAAAGGAGGCTGCCATGGCTTGCCTGTACAAACGCCGCACGCAGTACTGGGCCAGTTACTACCTGAACGGTCGCCAAGTCCAGAAGTCCCTGCATGACCTGCACCCCAAAAACTGGTCCATTCAAAATGAGAGTCCTCCGGGTAAACTGGGTAGCCAGGACAGGAGGACGGGACCATGCGGAAGAGCCGGTTTTCAGAGGAGCAGATCATTGGGGTGCTGA
>JBAUDW010000037.1:0-6366 GCA_049678285.1 Phycisphaerae bacterium | reverse complement strand
GTGCATACCTTTATGTGCATAACTTCCCCCGGACGCGCTTAAGTCGAAGTCGGGGGCGTGGCATTGGGGGTCGGCGGGCAAATCTCGCATTTGACAAAGAAACAGCCGCGGCAACGCGTAACGCCTTATCTGGACGGGGGTTAGCCGCAAAGCCGTGTTTTAACCGCAGAGACCGCCGAGAACGGCGGAATTGGGGGGGGCAGGGGGAAAAGCAGGATGGGGCCGGAAATGCCTGTCCCCGGAATTGCCTCTGAAAAAGTAGAATGTCCCCTTTTTCCCCGGGGATCGTCTAGGTTGCGATCTGGCAGGTGGCGGCGGCGTCGTTGCCGAAGATGTCCACCACGCGGACGGCAATCGTGTGTTTGCGGCCCGCTTCTAAGGTGTTTGTGACTGTCGTGGGTACGATCTGAGTGCGTTTGCCGATTCCGCGAAGGGCCTGCCACTCGCTGCGGAACGTGGCCCCGTCATAGTTCCAGTCCACGGCCCAGTAGTCGATGAGTACGGCGAAGTTGTCCTTGACGGCCTGGCGGAGTTTTTCCTGGTCTTTGGGGCTGACGGGCAGGTCAAACACGACGTATTTGTCGATGGCAATCGTAACCTGGCACTTGCCCTTTTCGCCCTTTTCCACCCCGGGCGCGGCCAGTTTCAGGTACGGCTTCTCGTGGAAGACTACCTTGTCGGCCAGTTTTTCAAAGTCGTCTTCGCTGCGGGCCTTGCGCAGATAGTCGATCACGTCCGGGGGAATCATGCGGCGCTGGACTTCGACGGCGGGTTTCCGTCGCATGGCCTTGAGGCGTGCCTCCCATTCGGCGTCAAAATTGTAGTCGTAGTCCCACGCAAGCACCACGAGGCGCTTATAGCCCGTGCCGTCCAATTCTTGCGCCAGATGCACGAGTTCCTCGACCTTGCGGGCCGTCGTCGGCCGGTCGGGATATCCGACGTGCACGAGTTCCAGCGTCCCGTCGTCGACCTGACGGGTTCCGAGGTCTTTGTGATTGGGATGGGGGTCGGCCCCGAAGAGTTTCAGGACGATACGCTGCATCTCGTAGATACGGGCACCGGCCAAGTAGATCATCTCGCGTTGGTAATTGCCGATGTTCTCGATGAGGAAGGGCTTGGCATCCTGCTTCACGAGCCGAGCGCGGCTCACCTGTATGCCCACCTTGCCCAAATCACACCCAATCCAGCGACGTCCGAGCCGCTCCGCCACAGCCAACGTGGTGCCAGAGCCACTAAAGAAATCGGCTACCAAGCTTCCTTCCTCAGATGCTGCGACAACGACTCTTTCGAGCAGCGCCTCGGGTTTCTGGGTATCGAATCCTGAATCCTCTCTTGCCTGGGAGTTGACGGGTGATATATCAGTCCACACTGCTTGTACAACTTTGCCAGGAGTCTCGTCAAGATAGCGCACATATGCCGGTCTGTTGTTAGACGACAAAACAATGCGGCCTTTGCTGCAGAGTTGGTCTATTTTCTCTTGGGACCAGCGCCAGTGCGTCCCCGGAGGAGGATCAAGCAACTTCCCGAAAAAACTCCTTTGTGGGCCTTGCCCGGCTGCCGTGGCGTTGTCCAAACGGTAGCGCCTGCCGGCTTCGTCCCTGTGGGTGTAGTGCGAGTCGACGTATTTCTCACTCAAAGGTTGATGCTGTGGATGCCATACCGTTTTCTCGCCCTTGCCATAGTGAAAGAGCATGTCATAGTTAATGCCGAAGCCTCTTCGGTCGCTGTGACTAGTGACACGCTGCCAGACTATCTGGCTCTCAAGATGGTTCGCGCTAAAGACCTCATCCATTAACACTCTCACGAAAGAAGCAATCTCTGGCCCGAGATGCACGAAAATGCTGCCGCTATCCGCAAGAAGCCTCTTTGCCAACTGGAGTCGTGGATACATCATATCCAAGTACGAGTCTAGTCCAGCCTCCCACGTGTCAGTGTATGAAAGCCGTTCGATAACACTCGACTGTCGCCTCAGTCTTCCTGCGTCTGCCAAGTTGAGGGTCAGTTGGAGATTGTAGTCCTCCCTGCTGTTGAAGGGTGGGTCAATGTAGATGAGGTCGATCTTGCCCTCATACCCCTGCGACAGGAGGGCCTGCATCGCCAAGAGGTTGTCGCCCCAAATCAGGCGGTTCATCTTGGAGCGGTCCAGTTCCTCGTTACCCAGAATGCCGTCGTGGTAAGAGAGCGGCAAGAGGTCTTTGTCCCTCGCCGGGTTCGGGATCACCACTTCGGCGGTCTGAAACTCGATGTCGCGCGGCGAGGGCGGGCGTTTGGGTTTGGAGTCCCAAACCAGGCGCACGGAATCGCGCTTCCGCCTCTCGGCCGGCGGCCGGGCGGGTTCAGGTTTTTTCAGGGGCAGGCGCGGTTGCGTCGCGGGGACGGTTTCCCCTCGCAGTGCAAAGTCCTTGCCGGCGGGCAAAGGAACGGTCCTTTTTTTCCTTTTCCGGGCCAAGGGTGTCACCTCACGAAAAGCGAACCGTGGAATTGCTGGGCGATAACCTGGTCGCGGATTCGCCGCATCAATGGAATGAGGGCCTGGAAACTCGCCCCCTCGTTGGCATTGTAAGCGGATTCGTTCAGGAGCAGGTACTCCCAGCGGTCGGGCTGCCGGACGGTTTCACACCCTACGCCGCTCATATACTCGCACAAGGACTGCGCCGCGCGGGCCTTAAGGCCGACGTTCGGCAGCGTCAGAGAATCGTCAGCCTTGGTTTCCAGTAGAAAGCAACTTTCGTCGGTGCGCACAAGAAAATCGACCTCGTAAGTCCGCGATACGCCGGAGGCGTCACGATAGGGGATTCCCAGGTCGTGCTTCTTTTGGAGTTTGCACCAGGCGCGAACCTCACCGGACTTGTCCAAGAGGTTTTGCATGACGCGGCGCTCGAACCCGCCTTTGTGGACCGGGTAGCCCATGTTCGGATAGATGCACTTTCGCGTAGAGACACAAGCGATTTGGCGGACGAAGATGCGGGGCAAATCGCTTAACCGTTTCCAAATACCCCGGCGGGCCTCGTAGCGCGGCTGATCCAGAAGGTCCAAGATGGCCTTGCGGAGCGTAGCCCCGACGTGATCCCGAATGGGTTGATAGGCCAGAACCTTGTAGTTTTCTTCCTGGCGGAAATCTATCGTCTGGCCGAAAAGCCGGTGCGTGGTGTATTCGTCAACCAGGGCGGCGATCTCGGCCTTCCGGGCGGTCAGTACGAAGGTGCGCCCGCGCGTGGCAATGTCAACCGTGATGGTTCGGATAAAGTAGGCATAGTCGAAATAGCGGTCCCGAAGCCCCCACGTTTTAGCGCGGGTGTCGGTTTCCAGGTGGCGGTCGGTAATGGCGATGTTCTGCATGACCTGGCGGACCTGATCAAGGTTCCACGTGCCGGAAGGCAGGTCCTTGACCGGAATGGCTGAAAGGGCGGGCAGGCGCACCTCTTCCTGGACGCACACGGGCCAAGCGATGTCGCGCTCCGGGATGCGCTCCGGCGAGGCGTCCACGGGGATGATGTCGCCGGTGGCCGGTATGCGGCTCGTGTCGCCGCTGCCGATGAGATAACCGCGCTTCTTGAGTTCATCGTAGAAGTCGCGGAACCGGGGATGCTCCACGATGTAGAGAAAATCAAAGGAGTTCTGCGGTTGTTCTCCCTGTTGAAGGGCCTTGAAGGCTTCGATCTTGGCTTCTTCGAGTTCCGGGTATTGGTAGTGTGGGAACATGAGGCGCAGGCCGCGCCCGACGATCTGTTCCAGCAAGAGGTCGGCTTCCGTGGCCCGCAACACGGCGACAACGGCAATGTTGGTCTTGTCAAAGCCTTCTCGCAGGGCCAGAACCGAAACGACAATACGCAAGGGGTCGCTGTCGTCGTCGATCTTTTCCAGCGTGGGGATGTCCCTATCGTTTTGGGCTTTGCCGCGCGCCTCTTCGATGGTGTAGCCGTGTTTGCCCTTTTCTAATTCGCTGTGAAACAGCAGGACGGAGCGCGACGCGAACCGTTCGCCCCGGTGATCTTCGCTTGTCAAAAGGTGGTCGAACACCCTATCGGCAACCGTGGTGTCTTCGGCCAACACCATGAGGACGGGCTTGCGGTCGATGCCGCAATCCTGAAATTCCTTGGTCAGTTGGTTGAGTTTATTGACGGCGATGTCGAGAATCTGCTTCTGGCCGGTTGAGAGGCCGGTGACTTCGCCCCGCTTCCCGTTTTCGGTGGGTTCGCGCTCGGCGCGGAAATCGAGTTCCTCAAGAGGTTGACCGGCGACAGCCTCGCGCTCTTCCAGAAAGAGTTGTTTGACGAGCATCTGGTTCAGCGCTTCGCGCAGGTCGTAATCATAGACGATGTGGGGGAAGTATTCGCGCTTGTGGGCGGACCCGTAAAAGGGCGTGGCGGAAAAGTCCATTTGCAGGAAGAGGCCGCGATTTTCACCGTGGCGCTCACCCAGGCGCGCGTCCAGCACGTTCATAAACCGCCGCCAGACGAGTTCTTCGCCCTTGACTGTCTGCTTGCTGTGGACGTGATGGGCCTCGTCATTCATGATTACAAGGTCGGGGTATTCCGTCAGAAAGTCGGCAATGATCTCGCCGCGCGGCTCTTCGGGGATAGTCAGGCCGTACCGCTCTCCCAGCGAAGGGATATCGGCGGCCATTGTAAACTGCTGCCAGTTTAACAGGGCCACAAAGGGGCCGTCCGGGGGCGACGTGTTGGCCCGAATATCGCCGGGTTCAAGCACCTGAAGGTCAAACTGGTCGCGCCACTGGCTATCGCCGGGCATGAAGAGGGCACGCTTGTAGTCGCTGGTTTGAGGGTCACGCTGTTTTGTCTTGGGGCTGCGCTTGCCTTTGAAACTGTCCAGCAGGCGGTTCAGAACTTCCACGCCGGGGGTAACGACAAGGAACCGTCGGGAGTAAGGGGCGTTTTTCTCGCCATTTGTGGAATTAAAATACTGCCATATCAGAATCGCCGCCAAGACCCACGTCTTGCCAGACCCCGTGGCCATTTTGAGGCAGTATTTCATAAAGGGGATCGAGTCTACTTCATCGGCAACCGTCTTGCTAGCGGCCAGCACCTCCGGGGCAAACTCCTCATACAACCGGCGGAGCGTTCTTACCCCGCGCACCTCGTGGCAGTAGATGATGGTTTCAATGGCGCAGCGCTGGCACTCGTAAAACTGTTCGCCTGCCTCGTGGTCCCGCTCAAACCAGTAAGACAAAAGTTGGCGCGTGGTCTCAGAAGGGAAAGGGTGATAGCCTTGGTTCCGCCATGCCGTGACTTCGGCGGCGATCCTCTCCGCCAAAACAAGGTTGCCGCCGGGATTACTCGCGATCTGTCGAGCCATGAAACCCCCCTCGAATGGGCCGGGGTGATTTTGGCATGTGGATTGGGGGAGGGCAAGGGAAAAGGGGGCGGGAGGCAACGCAGAACGTAGAACCCGTCTTCGTCCCGGCGCGCCGGGACTATGCCGTGGCAAGCGCAGAATGCAGAACAGAGAACCCGGCTTCGTCTACTTCTCATCCCGGCATCACCGATTGGCGCAAGATCGTGGCGAGGGCGGACATAGACGTTATTGATATCGCGACCCCTCCCAACGTGCATTGCGAGATAGCCGTCGCCGCCGCCGAGGCGGGCAAGCACGTGTTCTGCGAAAAGCCCATTGCACTCAGCGCCGCCGAGGCCGGTCGGATGTGCCAGGCCGCCGAGCGAAACGGCATCGTGAACTACCTGAACCACGAATACCGCAGGTGCCCGGCGATCGCGCTGGCCAGGCAACTGATCGACGAGGGCCGCATAGGGCGAATTTTCCACTGGCGGGGCGCTTATCTGCAATCGTGGCTTGTGGACCCGGATTTTCCGCTGACGTGGCACTTGCGGAAAGAAACAGCCGGATCGGGAGCCCAAAGCGGTATCAACTCCCACAGCGTGGACCTGGCCAGGTACCTGGTCGGCGAGATCAAGAGCGTGGTCGCCATGAAGACGACGTTCGTCAAGGAGCGTCCCCTGGCCGGCGAAGCCGCCGGCACGTTCAATGCCGCCGGCGGCGAGGGGCGGGAACGATTGCGGCCCGCCTACGGCGGGTAAAATTTCGGACCCGCCGTCGCCGAGGCTTCGGCCTTCGCCGAGGCTACGGCGGACAAGATGGCGGGCAGGCGGCGAGGGGCAGGAACGATTGCGGCCCGCCTACGCCCGCCGAGGTGGGCTACGGCGGGTAAAATTTCGGATTTCGGATTGCGGATTGAACAGACGACGGCCACGGCGAGATCCTTCGTCGCTTCGCTCCTCAGGATGACAGCGCGAGGGGGGGAAGGGGCGCGGTAGGGAACGTCGCCGCGGGCCCTGTAGCGTCATGCTGCAGGGCGGGCATTCTTGCCCGCCGCGCGGTGGCCAAGAA
>JBAUDW010000036.1:0-10726 GCA_049678285.1 Phycisphaerae bacterium | reverse complement strand
GCTCCGACCGGTGCCGGCGTGCCTGCGGGGACGGAGGGAGCCGGAGGCGACCGCAGCCCCCGCAGGCCGGCGGCGTAGGCCGCCGGCGTCGCGTACCCCAACGCGCTGTGCGGCCGGTGGCGGTTGTACATCTCGCGCCACTGCTTGATGATCGCCCGCGCGTCCGCCACGCTCACGAACCAGTGCTCGTGTGCAACCGGGAACATGGTTGCACATACCTTCAGCCCCTTGCCCAGCTCCACGTCCGCCTGCCGCAACTTCGCCACGATCTGCTCTGCACGGTGTCGCGGCGTCTTCATCGAGAATCCTTTCCGGCCCTCCGGCCGAGGGGATTCTCTCAGAAAACCTGGACTAATTCCCAGGGAGGGGGTCAGCGGGGAACCCGAGATTTGCGGCTCTTTGCGGGGGTTGCGGATACGTGCAGGGATAGAGATACAAGTCTGGTGGGCGCTGGAGGACTTGAACCTCCGACCTCCTCCTTGTAAGGGAGGCGCTCTGGCCAACTGAGCTAAGCGCCCACGAGCCGCCGGCGCCCGAGTATACCCCCTCCGGGTGGCCGGGGCAAGCCTCCCGGTCCTGCACGCGCCCCGACCGGCGAAAAGCAGTTGAACGCGTCCGCCGCAACGCCTATAGTCGCACCTTCCGTGCATCCCAACCCCGAAAGGGCATGAATCGGCCATGGTCACCCTCAGCGGATTTGCCGACGAGATCGGACCCGACCTCGGCCTTCAGATCGAAACGCTCCGGAGCGAGGGCGTCCGCCACCTGGAACTGCGAGGCATCTGGGACAAGAACGTGCTGGACCTTTCGGCCAAGGAGCGGCACGACGCGAAGGCTCAACTCTCGGGCGCCGGCATCGGCGTCTCGGCCATCGGCTCACCCATCGGCAAAGTGGCGATTGACGAGCCGTGGAAAGAGCATCTCGATCGCTACCGGATCGCGCTCGACGCGGCCGAGTTCTTCGAGGCGCCTTATATCCGGCTCTTCAGTTTCTACCCGCCCGAGGGCGGTGCCATCGCCGACCACCGCGACGAAGTCATCCGGCGGTTGAACGAACTCGTGCGCCTCGCCGAGGGCCGACCCGTTCAACTTCTGCACGAGAATGAAAAAAAGATCTACGGCGAAGGAACCGAAGAATGTCTCGACATCGCCGAGAACGTCCCCGGCATGGGCCTCATCTTCGACCCGGCCAACTTCGTCCGGGCGGACGTGCGGCCGGCCGACGCCTGGCCGGTCCTGCGCGACCACGTCGCGTATTTCCACATCAAGGACGCGCTCGAGGCCGACGGGCGGATCGTGCCGGCGGGCGAGGGCGACGGCGCGATCCCCGAAATCCTTCGCGACGCCATCTGCGCCCGCGGATTCGAGGGATTCCTTTCGCTGGAGCCGCATCTTATGGTCGCGGGCGAACGCTCCGGCTTCAGCGGCCCCGACCTCTTCAAGAAAGCCGTCCGCGCCCTGAAGGCCATCCTCCGAAACCTGGACGTGCCCTTCGAGTAACACGCGCGGACCGGCGCCCGCAGATTTGAGGCCCAATGCGCCGACGGCTTACGCTCCGCGCGCCGCGAGGCGCTGCTTCATCTTCTCGACCACGGCGTAGCGGACGCGCATCGCGCCTTTGCCGACCCCGATGGAAAAACCCGCGTTATGCTCGTGTCCGTGCCAGTCCGTTCCGCCCGTCTCCAGCAGGCCGAGCCGCTCGGCAATCTTCCGGTAGCGTTTCCCCAGGGCGGCGCTGTGGTCCGGGCTCGTCGTCTCGACGGCATCGAGTCCCGCGCGGGCGAGTTCGGCAATCCACGTCTCGGTTTCCTCGACCGTGCGGTTGAGTTGGCGCGGATGGCCGAGCGCCGACAACCCCCCCGCTCCCCGCACGGCGCGGATGGCCTCGAACGGGTCCAGGCGCTTCCGGTAAACGAAGGCGGCCTTGTCGCGGCCGAGAAACTTCTCGAACGCCTCGTCCCAGGACGCCACGTGGCCCTTTTCGATCATGGCCGAGGCGAAATGGGCGCGCGTCACGACGCCGGCTGTCACGTGCCGCCGCACGTCGTCCATCGCAAGCGGCAGGCCGAGCCCCACCAGTTTCTCGAGCATTTGGGCGTTCCGGCGTTCGCGCCCCTCGCGGGCCTCGGCCAGGAGCGCCCCAAGGGCCGCGTCCTGGATGTCCAAGAAGTATCCGAGGATGTGGCACGCGCCGTCGGCGAACTCGGTCGAGATTTCGACGGCAGGAATGACCTCGATGCCGAACTCTTCGCCGGCGGCCAGGGCCTCCGGCACGCCCGCCACCGTGTCATGGTCCGTGACGGCGAGGGCCCGCAGACCGATCTCGCTCGCCATGCAAACCACGTCGCGCGGCGCCAGCGCGCCGTCGCTCGCCCGAGAATGCACGTGGAGGTCAACCAGATCCGCAAGAGGAACTTTGCCTGCCATCTCTGCTCCTTCGCTGAAGCGTCCGGGTGTCAGAGAACCACGGCATCGCGCCAGCCCGTACAAAGACGCGACGATGTGCGTTCATCGGCAGGATGCCACAAAAAAGTTGATTGAAACACCGCGCTGCGGGTATATTTTTTCCCATGAGACGATTCATGATGCCCCTCGCGGCCGCGGGCCTCCTGGTCTGCGTCGTTGTCTGCAATCCCCGCCCGGCGCGCGGCGGCCTGGGCGACCTCGTGGACACGGTTCGCGACCGCCTCGATTCCATGCTCCTCCCCTCCGACCTGATCGTCACGCCGGGCAAGGAAGTCCAACTGAAGGCGAGCCTGCGCACCGGCCTTCGCCTGGAAGGAATCCCCGGCAGGCGCATCCAGTTCTTCCGCGACGACAAACTCGTCGGCGAATCGCGCACCGACGACGACGGCAACGCGACGGCGACCTGGCAGGTCCCTCCCGAGCCGGGCGATTACCTCTTCGCCGTCCGCGTCCACCCCGACGACCAGCCGAAACGCCCGGCGCCCGACGCAGAACTCCTGGTCGCCGCCCGCCCCACGGACGCGAAGATCGCGGTCACGGACCTCGACAAAACGGTCGTCGCCTCCGGGTTCCTCCGCGTCCTGGCGGGGGGCGCCAAACCGATGCCCGGAGCGGCGGTCGTCCTGGAGCGCCTCGCCAAGGACCACACGATCGTTTATCTGACGCATCGGCCGGACGTCTTCGGCCCGTCCAGCAGGAAGTGGCTGGCGGAGAACCGGTTCCCGCGCGGCCCGGTGCTCACGAGCACGGTCAGCGGATTCCTCGCAGGCAGCGGGCGCTACAAGACCGACCGCCTCGACGACCTGAAGCGCACCTTCAAGAACCTGGCGGTCGGCATCGGCGACAAACTCTCCGACGCCCAGGCTTACGTGGAGAACAACGTCAAATCCATCCTCATCCTCGACGTAGACTGGTCGGAGGACGACTGGAAAGACTACCAGAAACTGGCCGACCAGTTGGCCCAACTCCCCGACACCATCCACGTGGTGACGAACTGGTCGCAGATCTCCGAGATTCTCTTCCAGAACGCGCAGTACCCGAAAGAGGAGATGGAGAAACGGCTGCGCGAGGTTGCCGACAAACTGAGGCGCGACGGGGAGGATTAGAGCCTATCCCAATATCCCCCCGTCGGCCCGAGGTTGAGCGAGCCGCCGGCCGGCGAGGCCGACGAGGGAGGCGATTCAATGTAACGAATCGCCGACCGAGGAGAACGATGCTGGCCGGCGGCGCAGCCAACCGAAGCCAGGCGGGATATTGGGATAGGCTCTTAGGCTCCTCCGCGCGCCGGAGTCCCCCGATGCGTGCCGCCGCCATTCTCGCCGCGTTTATTGCGCTTCAGGCGAGCCCGATCGCCGACTCGCGGGCCGAGACGCCGGCCAAGGACCAGCCCGTCCTCGTCGTCTTCCCGTTCACTTCGCCGGACGACGGCCGGACGGGCCTGAAGTTTGCCGACAGCCTGCGCCTCCGCGCGAGGCGCCTGGGCCTCGTCGTCGTGGACCGTCTGAGCATGACCGAGGCGATGTCCGGCCTGGCGCTGCCCACGGCCGAGACGCCCGCCGAGGACGTCGCCGCCCTCCTCCGCGAGCGGTTCGGCGCCCACCTCGGGCTCTGGGGCTCCGTCGAACCCGCCGGGGCCGGCAGCCTAATCGAAGCCTGCGGGGCCGACGCCCGCGAGCGCCCCCTGAAAACGTTCTCCGAGCGCTACGAAGCGGCTGATTCGCAAGGCGTCGGGCCCATCCAGGACCGCCTCCTGGAGGCCCTGACCGGGCGCACGAAGCAGCCGCCGCCCACGGCCACGCCGGAGGCCGACGCCAAGGTCGCCACCACCGGGCCGAACCTCATCCCGAACGGCGACTTCGAGGCAGGCGCGAAAAGCCCCGCGGCCTGGCAGCCCATCGACGGCCTTACGACGTTCTGGGTGGCCGGCGAGAGCCCGACCGGCAAGTGCCTCAAAATGGACACCGACGTGTACCACTCCCAGTGGGTCCCGTGGCGCGAGCAAATGAAGGCCGGGGCCACGGCCGACCAGGCGCCCGGGAAAACTCCCACCTCCGGGCCGAAGTACGACACCGTGGCGGGGATCTACGGCGTGGCATACTTCTCCGACCCGATTGCGGTGAAGCCCGGACAATCCTACAAGGTCGAAGTGGATTACCGCGGCAAGAGCGCGCTCGGCGGGGCCGTCGAATTCTTCCCGAAACTTTTCATCCGCGGCTACGGCGACGTCGGCGGCGAGAAGCGCGTCGTTTACGACGCGTACTTGGCGCTGCGGTGCAAGACGCAGGGCGAGAAGTGGGAACACAACGTGCGGATCGTCACGATCCCGACCGACGCGTCGGCCCCCGTCCGGTTCGTCCGCCTCATGCTCTACGCCTACTGGCCTCCGGGCTTCTACTGGTTCGACAACGTGACGATGAAGGAAGTCGCGCCGGAACCGGCCGGACAGGCGAAGTAAGAGCCTATCCGAATAACCGTGTCTACTGCGGCCGGCGGCGAAGCCCCCCCTACACCTGATCGCGGCGCCGCGCCGCACGCCTGGCGCCGAGGTTCTTGAGGCGGTCGCGCAGTTCGGCCGCCACTTCGTAATCCTCGTTCTTCACGGCTTGCCGGAGACGCTGTTCGAGCCGTTCCCGCAGCGAGAGCGGGCGTTTCTGGCGGACCTCGCGCGCCAGGTCCTGCAGGAAGGCGAGCGAACGGCGCTTCTCGAACGCGAAGCCCATTTCCTCCTGTCCCGGCAGGCTCTCGATCAGCCCGACGCCGACCTCGATTTCCCGCAGCGCGATGTCGTACTGCCGGCGGCGTACGGCGAGCAGCGCCCGGCTCGCGCGGTTCATGCGGATGATGTACGGGCGGTACTGCTCCATGGCGCCGCGGTCCTCTTTTGCCTCGGCGTACCGGGTCAGGAGGTCCATGCACCGCAGGTTGCGGGCCGTGTCGCGGGTGCTCCGGCCGTACTCGCCCACCTGAAAGAGCACGACGTAGCGGTAGTAAAAGAGGAGGCACTCGTCGCGTAACCGGTGGCAGGCCTTGGGGGGGATCGAGAAACCTTCGTCCGATCCCGAGCGCCGCCGGTGGGCCGCCAGCCGCGCCTCCCATCGCGCCAGGAGCGACACGCAGCCGAACGGCCTCTCGCCGTCGGGCCGGCCGTCCAGTTCATACTGCTCGACGCCGAGCGGCAACCGGACCTGGACCTTGCGCCGGCCGTCGCGACCCTTGATGAGGCGAATCGTGCGATCCGGGTCGTACGGCCACTTGGCCAGAAACGCGTTCAGGTCTTCAGCCATCGCACCCCTCGCCCTCGGGCGGCCCGAAGCGGCCTGTCCTTCGATCCTATTGTACTCGTTTTTGCGAACTTGACAACCGCCGGGGCGACACAATAATCGCCTCCGGCGGCCGTCTGTCTGATAGAATGAGCCCAAGGAACCGTCCATGAGCGAACGCAAATCCCCGCCGCACTCAACGGAGCCTCGGGAGCGCGCCGCCGGAACGCCCAGGAAGCGCCGGCGATGGCTTCGCGTCGCGCTCGTGGTCGCGGTCGTGCTTGCCGCCCTGGTCGCCCTGGCTCCGCAGATTCTTTCCCTCGGTCCCATCAAGGACATCCTCTTCGCACGCGCGAGCGCGCGGGCGGGCATGCGGATCTCAGCCGACGAGTTGCACTTGGGGTGGTTCGGCAGCCAGGCGGTCCACGGCCTGGGAGCCGAATCGGCCGCGGGCAACTCGCTCGCCCGCGTCGCAACCGTTCGCCTCGACCAGGGGCTCCTCGACCTTCTGGCCCACTGGCCCCGGATCGGCGGCGTGGTGATTGAGGACGGCGAAGCCGCGCCGGAATTTCTCGGCATTCTGTCGGCCGCTCGCGCGGCGGAGGCGGAAGCGGAGAAACCGGCCGAGGCCCCCGCGCCCGAGGCCGCCGGACTCGAAGCGGCCGCGCCCGTCCTCCCTGAATCCATTCGCATCCGCAACCTCGCCCTGCACACCGCCGCGGGGACCCTTCGCCTGCTCGAGGCCGACTTCGTCGCGGGCGCCACCAAGGACACCTTCGAGGCGCGCCTCGAAATCGCGTCCGGCGAGGCGACGGGCTCGGCCGCCATCGACGCCGAGATCGAAGGTCTCTCCCACGACTGGCGCGGCGGGGACGCGCTGGGCGTCACGGTCCGGGCCCGCTGCGAAAACCTCTCGTTGGCTCCGATCTGGGACGCCGTCCCGCGCGCCGGCGACGGCCTCAGCCTCGCGGGGCTCCTCTCCGGCGAGGCGACGCTCCACCGGGAACGCGACGGAAAGATCACCCTCTCGACGCAGTTGGACGGCCGCGACCTTTCGGCCGCCGGCGATCTCCTTCGCGGCGACCGCCCCGCCCTGGCCAAGGTTCGCCTGGTCTTCGACGGCGGCTACGCGGGCCGGACCCTCACTGTGCGAAACTTCGCCTTCGATTCCCCCGTCGTCCTCGTCAAAGGCCAGGGCGCCTTTGACCTCCACTTGCTCGACCCGTCCTTCGGCGAGGTCATCGCCCTCCCCGTGACGGGGCAAGGCACGGCGTCGCTGGAAGTGGCCCTCGCCCCACTGACCCAGATGCTCCGGCACACGCTGCGGCTCCACGAGGACCTCGTAGTCCAGGCGGGGAACTTGAGCGCGTCGCTCGAGGCCCAGGCGGACGAGGCGACGCTCGCCCTTCAATTGGCGACCGCCGTTGCCAACCTCCAGGGGATGCGGGCCGGGCGGCCGGTCGCGCTGGCGCCGTTCGCCCTCTCAGCCGACCTGGAGCGCGGCAAGGACGGCGTCGCTGCCAAAGACATCCGGCTGGCGGCGGGGTTCGGCTCCGTGACCGGCAAAGGGCGGATCGAAGACTTCACCCTCGATGCCTCGCTCGACCTTGCGAAGGCGACGGAAGACCTCGGCCAGTTCGTGGACCTGGCGGGGCGCGGGGCAAGCGGCTCCGTCAAGCTTCATCTGGAAACCCGGGGCACGTTCGCCCAGGGCGTTGACCTGGCGGCTTCAGCCGACGCGGCCGACCTGAGCGTCGCCCTCGGCGACGGCCGGCAATGGGCCGAGCCGCACATCACCTTTGCGACAGCGGCCCACGCGGACTTCGACGCCGAGCGACGGCTTGCCGCCCTCGCGGTCAAGACGCTCACGCTCGCCGCCTCCGCCGGAACGGTCGAGGCGTCCGGCACCGCCGTACGCAACGATCCGGCGTGGACCCTGGCGGGCGACGCGAAAGGCGCAGGCGACGTCGGAATCCTCGCGCGACAGGTCGCGGCCTATCTGGGCCGCCCGGCCACCGCCATCGAGGGAGACTGGCACCTGGAGGCCCACGGCCGGGCCACGCCGGCCAAATCGTTTACCGTTACTTTCGCCGGCCGCGCGACCGGCCTCAAGGTCCCTGTGAAAACTGACGGTCCCCCGGGCGAGGTCGAAGTCGGGAAAGTGCTTACCCTCCAGGACGCCTCGCTTTCGGCCGAGGTGGCGTACGACTCGGCCAAGGAGCGGCTGGTGACGGTCCGCGGTCTTCGCGTCGAAGCGCCCGGCTTGCGGGCCGGCGCGGACGGTTCGGCAACGCTTCCCGGCCAGGACGAAACGGGGCATCTCCGCGTGAACGGCGAGGGGAACGTGCAGGCCGACCTCGCCGCGCTGGCTCCGGTCCTGGAACCGTTCGGCCTGCTCGCACCGGGATCCCGCATGGCCGGCAAAGTTGCGCTTCGCGGCAAGGCGGCCAGCGACGCCAAGGGAACCGCCGGCGAGGGGAACCTGGAGGCGACCGACCTCGACCTTTACTTCGCCGACAAGGGAACCGCCATCCGCACTGCCCAGGCCCTCGTCAAAGCGACAGGGACCTACACGCCCGAAACCCAGGGCGCGAATTCCGCAGGCGTGGACCTCTCCGCCTCGGCCGAGGCGAAGGACCTGAATGTCGCGCTGGGCGAAGAGCGACGGTGGAGCGAGCCGCGAATTTCGCTCGTCACGTCGGCGCACGTTGACGTCGACGCCGAACGGCGGCTTGCCGCCCTCGCGGTCAAGAACCTCACGCTCACCGCCTCCGCTGGAACGGTCGAGGCGTCCGGCACAGCCGCACGCAACGATCCGGCGTGGACCGTGACGGGCAACGCGAAAGGCGCGGGCGACGTCGCCGTCCTCGCGCGCCAGGTCGCGGCCTATCTGGGCCGCCCGGCCACCGGCATCGCGGGACAGTGGCGACTCGAAGCACAGGGTCAAGCGACACCGGGCAAGTCCTGCGATCTGTCCTTGGCGGGGGGCGCGACCGGCCTCGCTATACCCATCAAGACAGGCGATCCGACATCGGCCGACGGTCAGGCGGCCAAGACGCTGACGCTCCAGGACGCCTCGCTTTCGGCCGAGGTGGCATACGACTCGGCCAAGGAGCGGCTGGTGACGGTGCGCAGCCTGCGCGTCGAGGCGCCCGGCTTGCAGGCCAAGGCGGACGGTTCGGCCACGCTGCCGGGGCCTGACGAGACCGGCCGCGTCCGCGTGAACGGCGAGGGGAACGTGCAGGCCGACCTCGCGGTGCTCGCGCGGACGCTGCAACCTTTCGGCCTGCTCGCACCGGGGTCCCGCATGGCCGGCAAAGTCGTCCTTCGCGGCAAGGCGGCCAGCGACGCCAAGGGAACCGCCGGCGAGGGAAACCTGGAGGCGACCGACCTCGACCTTTACTTCGCCGAAACGGAAACGGCCATCCGCGAGCCGCGGGCTCTCGCGCAAGTGACCGTCGGCTACGCGCCGGAGGCGAAACGCTGGACGATCGACACCAAGGAACTCACCAGCGCGCTCGCCAAGGGGCGGGCGACGGCGGCCCTTACGCCGGGCGAGACGAGCCTCGGCGTCGAGGCGCAGGCGGACCTCACGTGCGACGGCGCGAAACTCCGGGCGCTGCTCGGAAACCGCCTCCCCGCCGACCTGGCGCTCGGCGGCGGCTGGCGCGCCGTGGCCGCCGTCCGGGGGCCGATGGCCGACGAAGCACCGACCTGGAACCGGAAAATCGCGGGGCTGTCGGGCGAGGGCCGCATCGAAATCGACTCCGCCACGTTTCGCGGATTGAATGCGACCGCGGGCGCGATTCCCTGGAGCCTGGCGGGAGGCAAACTGGTGCTCTCCCCGAACGCCGACGACCCCGCTCGCGTGACGGTCAACGAGGGAACCGTGACGCCGGCCGGCGCCATCGACCTGGCGCCCGAAGAGGCGCGGTACGTTCTTGCGGGGCCGGTGCAACTCGCGAAGGACGTCCATCTGACAGGCGAACTGGCGGAGGAGATGCTGAGTTACCTGAGCCCCCTGGTGGGCCAATCCATCTCGCCCACGGGCCGGCTCTCGCTGACGGCCGAGAAGGCGGACATTCCGCTCGGTGCGTCGGTGCGCCAAGCGGCCACGTTTCTGGGCAACTTCACGATCGAGGATTTCGAGAGCCGCCTGAAAGGCCCTCTCGCCATTCTGGCGGCCTGGACGGGTACCCAGGGCGAGGTGGAGAAGCAGACTTTGGGCCCGTTCCCCATCCGCCTCGAGAACGGACTGTTTCACCTCGAGGATCAGAAGGTCCGGCTGCGGCGAAACATCGAGTTGCGCCTCGACGGGACCATCGCGCTCGACGGCACGATGGAGACGACGGTCGGCATCCCCCTGACGGAAGACCTTCTGAAGAAGGCCGGCGTGCCGGTGCGCCCGGGCGGCGAGCAGCTCGATCGCCTGGTTCGCATCCCGCTGACGGGAACCGTGAAGCACCCGAAACTCGACGAGGCGAGGATCCCCATCGAGATCCTGAAGACGGTGGGCGACCTTTTCCTCGGCGGCGAAAAGGGCATCGAAGAGATCGGCGACCTCCTGAAGGACGTCTTCAAAAAGCGCGAGAAGAAGGAACCGGAACCTCCTGCGCCGGCGCCCGACCAGCCGCCGGACGCTAACCGGAAGACCAAGCCGCCGCCGGAGGAGCCGACGCTCAAGGACCTCATCGACCTTTTCAAGAAGCCCAAGGACAAGGAACCGCCCGCGACGCCTTAGAAATCGTATCGTATCGGCGGAAGTCCATTTGCTTTTTCCTCAAAGCGCGGTATAATAATGATGGAAGGCTCCAAAGCGCCGTCGCGAATAAGTTATGCGATCGGCGGGCGGCGTGGCTTGAGGCTGGTGGGTTGCAAGTCAGCCCCAAAGCCGTGCCGGGCCGCCAAAAAATGCGAGCGAGGCGCGAGCCTTCCGAAGATGTGAAACGGCGCGCCGTTTCGTTGGTGATGTCGGGCAAACCGCGCGGGTCACCCGAGAG
>JBAUDW010000035.1:0-35781 GCA_049678285.1 Phycisphaerae bacterium | reverse complement strand
CGCCGAGGCCGGGCCGATTTCATTCAGGAGCGGATCGCCGAAGGGCCGCATCTGGAGCCCCGCCCCGCCCGACGCGCCGAGGGCCCAGAAGACCACGGCCACCAGGATGCCGAGCACCAGGAGCACGGAGCCGACGGCGAGCGTGGAGCGGCTGGTGGTGTAGGTTTCGTCGCGCCGGGTGATGACGACGCGCACGAGCACGACGAGCACCAGGATTTCGACGACGACCTGGGTGATGGCGAGGTCCGGGGCGCCGAGCAGGAGAAAGACGACGCTGAGGGCGAAGCCGACGGCCCCGACCGAGATGACGCTCGACAACAGGCCCCGCGTCTCGATGGCCACGAGCGACCCGATGACCATGAACCCCAGCAGCACCAGGAGCAGCGCAAGCACCGGATCCATTACGTCGGCCCCTTATTTCAGTGCGGAGTGCGGAGCGCGGAGTGCGGAGTTACACGACAACCGCACAACTTTACGGCCGCCCGCCTTTGTCAGGTCACTCCGCATTCCGCACTCCCCACTCCGCACTACTATTAAAGCGCCAGCACCAGCACCAGGATCATCAGGCCGACGAGCACCCAACTGGCGTAAGCGGCCAGGACGCCCGTGTGCCAGGCGCGCAAGCGCTCGACCACGGTGCGGCCGTAGCGGCCGCTCAGGCGATAGACGTCGAAGACGCCGGCCGACGCGTCGCCGAACACTCCGCGAAGCACGGGCAGACGCCGGATGGTCTCGTAAAAGTGCGTGCCCGAGACGTGCCACTGGGCATCGCTCGTGGCGTCCTCACCGCCGACGAAGGTCGAGACGACGCGGACCTTCATCCCCCGGCTCAGGACGTAGAACACCAGGCCGACGGCGACGCCGATGAGGATGAGGCCGGTTGCAACGGTCGGATCCCAAAGGCCGAGGAACGGCCGGGCGGGATCGAGGCGAAGTTCGATGGCCGACCCCGCCATGCCGACGGCCGAAGTTCCGATGCCGACGGACGCGGCCGCGGGAAGGATGAGCCGCTCGACCGCCCACCCGCCGAAAACGCCCAGGCCGACGCAGGCGAGCGCGAGGGCGACCATCGGGACGGCCATGGCGAAACTCTCGCGGGGCCGGTCGTCGGCCGGCACCGCCGAGCCGCGCGTCCCCAGAAAAACCGAATGCAGGACTTTGATGAAGGAGGCGAGCGTCAGGGCCGACCCGAACACCGCCGCCACCAGACAGGCCGTTCCGAGCGGCGTGTTCAACCCCAGGGCCGCCTGGTACACGAGCCACTTCGAGACGAACCCGTTCAGCGGCGGGACGCCGGAAATGGCCAGGGCGGCGACAATCGAACAGACGAACGTCACGGGGAGCACGCGGGCAAGGCCGCCGAGGCGATCCAGGTCCGTCGTGCCGGCGACGCGTTCGGCCGCACCGGCGCTCAGAAAGAGGGCGCATTTGTAGAGGCTGTTGTTGAGCATGTGAAAGAGTCCGCCGGCGAAGGCGATGGCGGCGACGGCCATGGCGGCAGGCGGAACGGGGATCCCGCTCATACGCGACGGGGCGAGCGCCGCCGCCGCTATCCCCATCCCCAGGACCATGTAGCCGACCTGGCTGACGGCGTGAAACGCGAGCAGCCGCCGCAGGTTGTGCTGGATCATCGCCATGAAGACCGCGCAGAGGATCGTCGCAGCCCCGATGACCATGAGGACCGTTGCCAGGGCCGGGCCGATGGCGAACGTCTCGAACGTAAGGCGCGCGAGCAGGTAGATGCCGAGGAGTTTGTCGAGCGCGGCCGGGAGAAACGCAAACGCGGGAATAGGCGCGGCGTCGCTGGCCGACGGAATCCATGTGTGCAGCGGCATGGCGCCGGCCTTGGCGAGGGCGGCGGCGACCATCAGGAGAAACGCCACCACCGTCAGCGGCGCGTCGGCCACGACGTGCGTCCCGCCGATGGCGAGGGCCGGCGTCAACCGGCCGGCGCCGAGCAGCAGCACGACGCCCAAAAGGAGACACGCGTCGGCGAAGCCGAGCACGGCAAAGGTCTTCATGGCGCCCGTGCGGGATTCGGGGCCGCCCATGCCGATGAGCAGGTACAGGAGGACCGTGGCGATTTCCCAGGCGACGATCAGAACGATGAAGGTGTCGGCGAGGGCCGCGGCCATGACGGCTGCAAGGCCCCAAAGGAGGTAGGCAAAGAAGACGGGTTCGCGGGCGTGTCCGGCCATCGCGCGCATGCTGTAGAAGACGACCAGGAGCGCGATGCCCGCCGCCGCCAGGACGATGAGCGACGAAAGACCGTCCGCGCGGAACGCCGCCGACAGGTTCACGACGCCGAGGTCGATGCTCTGCTCGGCCGCGGCGGGGGCCGGCGGCACGCGCCAGAGGTTCACGGCAAGAACGAACGTCCAGGCGCAGGCGACGGCGGCGACGATCTTGGCGACGGTCGCAAGGATGCCGAGCGCCCCGGCCGACCGCCGCGCGGCCCAGCCGAAAAGAATCCACAGGGCCCAGATACCGGCACCGCCCACCAGCGGAATTCCCAGCAGCCAGCCGTACTCGTCCATGCGTGCTCCCTAGTATTACTTATAAAACCCGTCACGCACCGTTTGCAAGCAAACGGTGGCACCCACTTATTGGATCAAAGCCCTAATCCCGGGTGCCACGGATTGCTTGCAATCCGTGCCCCCTACACCTCTCGCCTCAATTGCCGCGTGCGTTCCTGGCTCATTCGGATAAGGTCGTTCATCCCCCAGAGCGGCTTGCCGTTCGCGGCATCGTAGGCCCGAGCCATCCGCTCGGTGCACGAGTAGCACGGGTCCACCGCCGCGAGGATGATCGTCACGTCGGCGATGTGCTGGCCGATGCAACTCGCGCGGAAGGACGGGATGTTGACGTAACTCGGGGCCCGGATCTTGTGGCGCACGGGCCCCTCGCCGCCGTCGCTCCGGACGTAATGGAACGTCTCGCCGCGCGGCGCCTCGTAGCGGCCGCACGCCTCGCCCCGCGGAATCTCGTCCACGCGCGTCTGGATCGGCCCCTCGGGAATCTGGTCGAGGCACTGCTCGATGATCTTGCAGGACTCGAAGCTCTCGAGGCATCGGACGACGGCCTTGGCGAAGACGTCGCCGGCGTCCTGGGTGATGACGTTCCATTCAACCCGGTCGTACGTGCCGAGCGGGTCGTCGCGGCGAACGTCGATAGGGACGCCGCTCCCGCGGGCCGTCGGTCCCGTGACGCCCCAGCGAAGCGCGTCCTCCTTCGAGAGGATTCCCACGTTCTTCAGCCGCGCGTGCAGCACCGGATCGTCGAGGACCGCCTTGGTGAGCATCTCGGTGGGCTTCTTGATGGAATCCACGGCCTTGCGGATCTCGGGGTACAGGTCCGCCGGAATGTCGCGCCGCACGCCGCCGATCGTGTTGTTCGCGTAGTGGATGCGGCTGCCGGTCGTCAGTTCCAGGATGTCCATGATCGGCTCGCGGTACTTCCAGGCCCACATCCAGACGGTGTTGTAGCCGAGGAAGTGGCCGGCCAGGCCGATCCACAGCAGGTGGCTGTGGAGCCGTTCGAGTTCCGCGACGATCGTCCGGAGATACTTGGCGCGCTCCGGGGCCTCGATGCCGCAAATGTTTTCCACCGCGCGGACGTAGGCCCACGGATGGCTCGCCGAGCAGATGCCGCAGACGCGCTCGACGAGGAACGGCACCTGGTCCCAGGTGAGGCGCGTCGAGAGTTCCTCGATGCCGCGGTGGTTATATGAGATGCGGGCGTCCATGTCCACGACGGTCTCGCCCTCGCAGTAGAGTTGGAAGAACTCGGCCTCTTCCTGGAGGGGATGGAACGGCCCGACGTTGATGAGCATCTGGCCGGGCTTCAGCGGCTTTTCGGGCCGGTAGGTTGGGTGCTTCTCCTGTTTCACGGGGGCGCCGGCCCACTCGTTCGTTTCGCGGCGGCCCAGGGCGTCGACCTTCGGCACCTTGAACCCTCGGCGAAGCGGATGGACGCCCTCGGGCCAGTTGTCCGCCAGGATGAGGCGGCGCATGTCCGGATGGCCGCGGAACTCCGCCCCCAGGAGGTCGTGCATCTCGCGCTCGATCCAGTCGGCCGCGGGAAGGTCCTGGCCGACCGAATCAATCGCCATCGCCGGCCGGGCCGCCAGGGCCTTGATGGTTACGACGTACCTCTCGGCGTCCAAGCACCAGTGATACAGGATGTCGATGCCATCGCGGACGTCGATGCCGGTGACGGTCGCCAGGCGCGCCTTGGCGTCGTGGAACAGGATGCGCGCCATGTCGCGCACCCGCGCCGGATCGACGCGGACCCATCCCCGCCGCTCGTTCTGCTCTTCGACCTCGAGGACCATGCCGCCCAGAGCCTCGACGATGCGCGCGAGGACCGGGCTTTCAACTTCCGCGCCGATGGCGTTCTTGACTTCCGACATCGCTCACCTCGCTTACAGCGTGCTCAGGGCCTTGACGGCCCCGAGGATCATCGCCTCCGGTTTCGGCGGGCAGCCCGGGACGTGGGCGATGATCGCCCCCGGGTCCGCCTCGCGGATCACGTCCTCGACGGGCCGGCTGAAATGGTACCCGTGGCGGAAGATGCCGCCCGTCATCGCGCACGACCCGATGCAGAAGACGACGCACGGCTTGGCCGTCTGCTCGTACACTTCAACGAGGCGCGACTCGGCCTGGCGGGTGCAGATGCCCGTCACCAGGAGCGCGTCGGCGTGGCGCGGGCTCCCCACCAGCACCATGCCGAACCGCTCGACGTCGTAGCGCGGCGTCAGGAGTTCCAGGATCTCGATGTCGCAGTTGTTGCACGCCCCGACGTTGACGTGGTACACCCACGGGGACTTTTTCAGGCCCAGCATCGTCAAGCCCATGCTTCGTCCTCGCTGTGCCGTTTCACCTTCGCCAAAAATAATCTGAAATCTCAAATCTCAGATTTCAAATCTCAGTACCCCATCGCCGCCAGGACCACCGCCGCGATGGCGAGCGGCGTCACGAGAAACCAGAAGAACCGCACCGCCTGGTCGATCCGCACCCGCGGGTTCGTGTTGCGGATGAGCACGATCAGCACCAGAATCGTCACGTATTTCCCCGCCAGCGCGAGCCAGCCCTGCCACGTCGGCGTCCCCAGGCCGCCCAGGAACAGCGTCGCCATGTAAACGGGCAGGACGGCGAGCATGAACATCCGGCCGAGTTTGATCATCGCCAGCGGCGGGCCGGAGTACTCCACGTACACGCCGCCCATCAGTTCCGTCTCGGCCTCCGGCATGTCGAACGGCACGAGGGTCAGTTTCGCCTGGACCGCCAACAGCGCCGCGATGAAGGCGATGACGCCGCTCACGCTCCAGAGCGCCCAACCGGCCTGCTGCTGAAAAGCCACGAGAGAGCCCAGCGAAAAGGTCGCGCCGAAGTCGGGGCTCTGGGCGACCTTCAGAATCGGCACCAGGGCCGAGAGGATCAGCGGCAACTCGTAAGAGAGGAGGAGTTTCATTTCGCGGCTCGCGCCGATGGCCGCGTGCGGCGACCCGGAGGCGGCGGCGCCGTAAATCGTCGCCACCGCCGGAATCGTCAGCAGATAAATCACCACGATGAGGTCGCCGACGAATCCCTCCCGGGGCCAGAGGTTGGCGGCCCAGAGGACCGTCGCCGCCAACGCCGCCGCCGACAGGCCCACCACCGGCGCGATGAGGAACCCGCGCCGCTGGGCACGCGCGGGAACCAACGTCTCCTTGCCCATCAGTTTCAGGACGTCGTAGAGCGGCTGCAAGAGCGGCGGCCCGACCCGGTACTGGACGCGCGCGGTCACCTTGCGGTCCACCCAACTGGAAACCATGCCCAGGACCATCGTGGCGACCGACGCGCCCAGGAACACTCGTATCATGTGCCAGACCACTCTCGGTTCCTCCCGTCTCGCTACAGCCGCCGCCGGATCGGATGCTCGCCGGCCACGCGCCCGCCGAGGACCGTCAGGCCGTCGGCCTCGATCTCGGCGACGGTGGCGAACCGCAGCGCCCGCGTCGGGCAAACGGCGACGCATCGCGGCTCCAGGCCCCGCCCGAGGCGGTCCTGGCAGAGGTCGCACTTGGCGATCTGGTGGCCCACCTTCTCGAGGCTCAGGACGCCGAACGGGCACGCCCGCACGCACGATCCGCACGATCGGCAATGGAACATCGCCCGCGCGACAACGCCCTCGGCGTCGCGGATCATGGCCTCGGCCGGACACGTCTCGACGCACGCCGGGTCCGCGCACTGCCGACACACGACCGGCAAAAGGGCCGGCCCGATGTCCACGAACTCGACGCCGTGCATTTCCTGATGTCCATAAAAACACGCCGCCATGCACGACTTGCACCCGATGCACCGGTCCAGGTCGAGGACGACTCTCTTTTCGATCAGTTTCGCGGTTGCGGTGTCGGCCACGGTTCTAAACCTTTCCCACCCGGACCCGAACGGGTTCAAAGGCGTCCGGGCCGCCCAGTTTCCATCCGAAGACGTTGCGGACCGCCGGAAACGCGGCGCTCGCGCGGGCCTGGCCGCACGCCTGGGCCGCGTCCGTCACGACTTCCACCTCGGTGCATCCGCCGGGACCCTGAATGACGGCCCGGCGACCGTCGGCCAGACCCGCGGCCTCGGCATCCTCCTCCGCGAGGAGAAGCACCGGCCGGGGAATGACCGCTTGCGGCCAGCGGGCCTCGCGCGTCAGGCTGCCGTCCGCAAAATGGACGGGGTCGTTCGCCAGAACCAGCAGGAGCCCCTCGCCCTTGGGTTCACCGTTCGCCCGCGCCGTCGCCGCAGCCACGGGCGACGCGATGTCCGCCTTGGCCGCTCCGCCGCCGGCCAGGGCGAGAATCTCGCGGACCGTTGGCACTCCCGCGGGGGGCGCGAGGAGCGGCTCGAAGGCCGCCTCGCGGCCGGGACCCAGAAGCGCCCGGCCGGATTGCTCGAACGCGAACGCCGCCGGAAGAACGAGGCCGGCGCGCCGGCTCGTGCGGTTCGGCATCGGACCGACGTAGATGAGCGTCAACACTGAACTGAGGGCCGACGCCACCGCCTGCGGCGCCAGCGCCGACTCCACGTCCGCCCCGATCACCAGGAGCGCCTGGGGCGGATCCTTGAGAATGTCCTCCACGCTGGCTGCGCCGCCTGCGGCTGCTGTGCGCAGAGCGCCCCACGCGTTGCCGTAGGTCGTGAGCGGACAGACGGCCGCCTGGAGTTCCTTGGCCAGATGCGCGACTTCCGCCGCCAGCGCCAGGACGCTCGCGCGACCCGCGTCGGCGGCGACGACGATCACCGGTTGCTTGGCCTTCTTCAGTTGATCCTTCCATCCAGCGAGGCCCCTCGCCCGGGGGCCGAGGGCCGAAGCGTTGCCGGTGCGAACGGCAGCCACGGCGGCAGCGAGTCCCGCGCCCGGCACCGCCTGGAACGAAGCGCTCGCGAAGTCGGCCGTCACGCCCGCGGAGGCCGCCAGGACAAGCACGGGCATTCGCGGCTGGCGCGTCTTGGCGGCGAGAATCCAGTGGGCTGCCACCGGATGGGTTGCAAAGACGTCGCCGACGATGAGCATCGCGTCGGCCTGCTCGAGGGCCTCGGGCCCGACGAAGCGGCACCCGCTCGAATCCAGGCCGCGAACGAGCGCCTCGTCGCTCGGCGGCAGCGATACCGCCCATTGGGCGCCGACGGTCCCGGCGAAAGCGCCGACGGCCGCCAGCGTGTCCACGTCCCAGTTGCCGTCCACGATGACAGCCGCCGAATCGGTGCTGCGAAGTGCCTCAGCCATTTCGGCGGCGGCTGCACGAAGGTCCAGGACCTCGCGCCCGCCGCCTCCGTGGCGATGGGCGTCGCGCACGCGGTCCGGATGGTCCGCGAGTTCCACCAGGACGCTGCCGCGCCCGCACAGCCCCGTGTAGCCGGCGTGCGGGACGTAGTCGGGCAGCCACTGGTCGGGCCCGGCACGCATGACGCGCACCGGACACCCCACGTTGCAGAGGAGGCACCGCGAAGCCGGCGCTTGGAGGCTCTGGTTCGATGCGCTAGAAGACATTCGGATAGTCCTTGATCTTCGCGTAGCAGATGTCCGGTCCGTCCTTGCAGAGGTAATACGGCCCGATGTTGCACCGGCCGCACTTGCCGATCCCGCAACTCATCCGCCGGTTCATCGAAAGGTAGATCTGCTCCGGCTTGAAACCCTTCTCCAGGAGCGCCTGGGTGACGAACTTGAGCATGATCTCCGGCCCGCAGGAGAAGGCGTAGGCGTTGGGGATGTCCACTTCGGAGCCGATCGAGTCCAGGAGCGTCGTCACGACGCCGACCTTGCCGGGCCATCCCGGCTCGGGCTTGTCGATGGCCACTTCCATCGAGACCTTGTCGTGGGCGGCCCACTCGGCGTACTGTCGGCGAAAGATCAGTTCCGCCGATTCGCGGGCCCCGTTCTTAATCACGACCTTCTTCAGTTGGTCGGTCATCGAGAGAAGTTTGTAGATGAGTGCCCGCAGCGGCGCCAGACCCACCCCGCCGCCGACGACCAGCACCTCCTTGCCCGGCAGTTTCTCCACGGGGAAGCCTTTGCCGTACGGCCCGCGCAGCGTGCACGCCTCGCCCGCCGCCATCCGGTGCAGGCGCTCCGTCACCAGGCCCGTCCTCAGGACCGTCACCTCCAGGTGCTTCGGGTCCAGCGGGCTGCTGGAAGGCGTGAACGGCCCCTCGCCGAGGCCCGGGACGCCGAGTTGGACGAACTGGCCCGCGCGGAACGCAATCGGCTCATCCAGGTCGAAACAGAATGTCTTGATGGTTGGCGTTTCGTCAATGACGTGCCCGAGGCGCACGATCCGCGGGGCGTAGGGATTGGCTTCAACGGCTCTTGACACCCGTTAACTCCTTCAGAACCTGGCGGATATCGACCTTGCCGAAACACGCCTCGATGCATCGCCCGCAACCCGTGCAGCCGAGAAGCCCGTACTGCTGCGGGCTGTAGGCGTACTTGTGGAGGAAACGGTTGGCGAAGCGCGTCCGCAGTTTCGGCCTGGGGGTCGGCTTGGCGTTCGCGGGGCCCGCCATCCGGGAATAGTCGCCCAGGAGGCACGAGTCCCACGCCCGCACGCGCTCGAACGCGTCCGGGCCGAGCACCTGGTCGTAGAGGTAGAAGCAGTGGCACGTCGGACAGATGAACGTGCAGGCGGCGCACTCCACGCAATCGCTCGCGTGCTTCACCCACTCGTCGGACTCCTGCTTGCCCAGAAGGATCTCCTGGAGTTTGTCGGGCAGGCGGAGGCCCTCGTTCTGGCGGTCGAGGTCCTGGCACGCCTTGGCCCGCAGGCGTTCGCGTTCTTTGAGTTGCTCGGCCGTCGCCTCGCGCACCCGGCCGCCGGCCTTGTCGAGGATGGCCTGGCCCTTTTTGCTTCCGACCTCCAGCAGGTAGCCGCCGGAGATGGGGGTGACGTTGAGGTCGAAGCCGGCCTCGGCATAGGGCTTGCCCCCCAGGGCCGTGCAGAAACAATTCTCGTGGGGGGCGACGCAATCGACGGTGATAAGGATCTCGGCGTTGCGGCGGGCCTCGTAGAACGGGTCCTTGAAGTCCCCTTCGCGGAAGACCTTGTCGAGATACTCCATGGCCTTCAAGTCGCATCCCCGCAGGCCCACGAGGACTCGCTCGCCGCACGCCGGGCACGACGCCTTCTCGTCGACGCCCTTCGAATCGTACGCGGCGACGCGCTCCTTGGCGGGCTGGAGAAACGACTTGGGGCTGGCGCTCGGGCGGGGATCGCGAAGCGCAAGTTCCGCCCCTTCCGTCTTGCGGAGATTGCAGTACTCGGGGCCCTTCTCGCGCCGGACCGTCGCGTAGACGTCCGCCGCCTCGAGCGACCCGAGGATCGCGAGCAGCGACTTCTCATCACAATAATGCATCTTCCGCACTCCGGGGCTCCCTATGAAGGGTGCAGTGAAACCCGTTGTGCCATCCGCGCCCATGTCAGACATTAGACTAGGGACACGGCTTTAAGTCCACAGGAAGTGTTTCGCTCTCGGTGTCTGCGGAAGGGTAGGCGCAAGGGGAGGGTCATGTCAACAAAGAAAGTGAAATTTTTCTCAGTCTTTGCCCGCCCTGACCGGCGATTGCCGCATCAGTCGCCTACCAAGCGGCACTGATTGCCGGTTGAGCCGCTAGCGGCGGACCGGCGCCGCGCGATCCGGACGTGGCCCGCGTCGACCAGCACCGGCGCGAGGGGAACCTGGAAGCCCTGGCCGGCGAGGCCGGCGACCCCCGGCCCGGGCGATGGGCGCAAGACTTCCGGCGAGAGCAAGAACACGCTGGCGCGGCGTGTGAGAGAAATCTTGCGAAAGATCGGACGGGCTGAGGCGCGCCGGCGTCGTGTTCCTGGCGGCGGGTTTCAGCGGTTGAGTGCCGGAGGCACGTTTGATCTCTAGTCAAGATACGAAAATCTCGGCCACCCGCACTTCTACGTGCCGGCCCCTAATTCCAACCGGTCACGTCGAAACGGGTGGCCGCTTAATTCGGTCGCCGGGCGTGCCGATTGGCATCTTGCGAGGTCCGGCCGCGCCGCCATTCCCCCCGGCGTGCCGGGGGCTAGGGCGGACGGGTGCGCCCGTGGCTAACGTCAAACGTGCCTTCGGCACTCCATCGCAAAACCTCCCATCGGTTACGCCTGCCACAGAAAAACTTGCCACACCCCCGGACAATTCTGAAACAATTTTTATTTGCTTTCCGTGAGCTGTTCGAGTGAAATTCCGTGGACGGTTACCGTTATCCATTGGGAGGTGGCGCATGAAGAGGCGCGAGTTCATCAAGGCAGGCGGTCTGATGGGCGCGGCAGCGCTTGCGGCAGGGACGACGGGGCTTGCACAGGCTGCCGATCCGCCGGCCGCGAAGATCGTCGAGAACATGCCCAGGATCAAACTGGGCGACCTCGAGGTCTCTCGTTTCATCCTCGGCTCGAACCCGTTCTGGGGATACTCGCACAAGAACCCCGAACTGGACAAGCAGATGCGGGAGTTACACACCGACGAGCGGATCGCGAAGATCCTGGACGAGGCCGCTTCGTGCGGCGTCACGGCCGTGGCCTCGCCGCCCGACGCGCGGTGGGTGGACCTCTATACCAAGTACCTGGTCGGCGGCGGTAAACTCCGCTTCTGGATCGGCCAGTGCCATGGATCGCCCGAGAACATGGAGAAGGAGATCGACACCGCCGCCAAGGGCGGGGCCAAAGCCATCTTCATCCAGGGCCAAAGCGTCGAAGAGCAGTTCGACAAGGGCAAGTGGGACGTCCTCAAGGCCTGGCTCGAGCGGATCAGGGGGCACGGCCTGCCGGCCGGCCTGGCCGCCCACTATCCCGAGATCCACCTGGAGGCCGAGAAACGCAAACTCCCCGCCGACTTCTACTATCAGTGCTTCTATAACGTGACGAAGAGCGGCAACTGGAGCGACAGCGAACGCGACCTGGCCGTCGAGGCGATCCTCAAAATCGAGAAGCCCGTCATCGCGTACAAGGTCCTTGCGGCCGGGCGGCTCCGGGCCAAGCCGGCCCTCGAGTTCGCCTTCGAGAAGATCCGCCGCAAGGACGGCGTGTGCATCGGCATCTACAGCGGCAACGCCATCGACCAGATCCGCGAGAACGCCATCCTGACCGAGATGCTGACGTAGTGGCGCGGCTGCCGGCCGAGCAGACGCCCGCGCTGCAGCGCTCGTGGCGATGGCGTTCCTGGTGCGGATCGGCGAAAAGACGTTGAGCCTCGCCGAGCAGGTCATCCGACGCCGTCAGCCGCTCCGACGCGCCCACGGCATGATCCTCTACCGCCTGGCACGTGGCATACGCCATCTCTTCACTCACCTATCCCCGCCCCACCTCGCCGCCCTCAGGAGATTCCAAAATGGGTGTTCTCGAGGGTCTATTTCGTAAGCGTACTTGAAGATGCTGCGAATCACGGTGATGCAGTGAGTGAGGGCGTGAGCACCCAGGCCTTTGGGCCCACCATTGAGGCCGTGACGGATGACCCTCTGGCGGTATTGCTGGAAATCGGAGGGCAGGAGGTCGGATACCAGTCGGCCGGGGCCGACGGAGCGGGCAAAACTTTCCACCACACGACGGCAATCCTCAAACCAGCGGGGAGATATTTCGCCCGCATCGAGTTTCTGGGCCTGGAAGGTCAAGTAGTGGTTGCATACCTGCTTGACCGTGGCCCCCTCAGCGGATACAGTCAGTCGGGGTTGGCGGCCGGCGTGCAGGTCTGCGGCGACGCGGAGGTAGTTGTCGTACGCTGCCTGAGGGTCTTCCCATACGCCGAAGAAGTGCACCTTGCCTCGGATCTTCTTGCATCACTGACCGTTGTTGTGCGGGGTCAGGGGAAAGGAAGGGTTGGGCTTGGCAGGCTTCTTTCTGCGCCTGCGTGCTGATTGGCGAACTGGCATGGCGATGCTCCTTACGGCAACCGGGATTCGCGGATCTCGCATTAAACAGTATGACCCGCCATCCGGTTGTCGTCATCGAAAATGGGCTTTTCGGTCGCGGCTGTAACTCTTTTAGTTAGCGGCAGATGCGCCCGTAGCTCAGGAGGATAGAGCGGCGGTTTCCTAAACCGCAGGTCGGGTGTTCGAGTCACCCCGGGCGCACCAATTCCAACGCGGAACGTTTACCCGCTCCGCCTCAGGCGGATTAGGCGGGCGGAGGCCGGCCCGCCTTCGTACCGGCATGCCGGGACTACGGCGGGTGAAAATGCGGAATGAAACGGCAAGGCCGAGCGCCTTTCCCCGCCTCCTTCGCTTAAAGGAGGAGACGGATGTCCTTCACCCGACGTTCCTTCCTGCGGCAGTTGCCGGATACGGCGTGGCGGCAGGTGCGTCGTTCGCACTGCCCGCCTTTGCCGCCGAGCCGCGAAAGCCCAACGTCGTCTACATCATGTCCGACGAACTGGGCTACTACGAGTTGTCGTGCATGGGGCATCCGCATTTCAAGACGCCGAACGTCGATCGCCTGGCGGCCGAGGGCGTGCGGTTCACCCAGGCGCTGGCCGGTTCGTCGCTGTGCGCGCCGACGCGATGCTGCCTGATGACGGGCAAGCATTCGGGCCACACGTCGGTCCGCAAGAACGACGGCGGCACGCCGCTGCGGGCCGAGGAGGAGACCGTTGCCTCAGTGCTCCAGCGTGCGGGGTACGCGACCGGCGGCTTCGGCAAGTGGGGCTGCGGCGGTCGCGGCTCGACCGGTGTGCCGGAGAAGCACGGCTTCGACGTTTTCGTCGGCTACTACGACCAGGTGCACGCCCACTCGTACTATCCCCCCTACATCGTCCGCAACAGCGAGGAGTTGCCGCTCGAGGGCAACAAGGGCGGCCGCAGCGGCCGGACCTACTCGCATTATGTGATTTTCGACGAGGCGAAGAAGTTCATCCGCGCCAGCAAGGACCGCCCCTTCTTCTGCTATTTGCCCGTCACCCCGCCGCACGGCATGCACGACATCCCCCACGACGACCCGGCCTGGACGCTCTACAAGGACGAGCCGTGGCCCCAGGACGCCAAGGGCTACGCCGCCATGGTCAACATGGTGGACCGCCAGGTGGGCGAGGTGCTCGCCATGCTCGAGGAGTTCGGCATTGACGAAGAGACGATCATTTTCTTCTGCGGCGATAACGGCGGCGCGGACTACTTCCGTGACGCAGACCACCCGCGCGGCTTCCACGGCCCGAACGTCAATCCGAAGACGGGCAAGGCGTTCCGGGGCCAGAAGGGCAACCTGTACGAGGGCGGCCTGCGCATCCCGATGATCGTGCGCTGGCCGGGCAAGGTTTCGCCCGGGCGCGTGAGCGACTTCCTGTGGTACTTCCCCGACGTTTTGCCCACCCTGGCCGAACTGGCGGGCGTTCCAGCGCCGAAGGACGTCGACGGCATCTCGATCGTGCCGGAGTTGATCGGCGAGGCCGCCGCCGCGTCCTTGACGAATCGCCTGCCGTTGCCGTTTGCCGTTCTTTCCGCATTCTCCCTGTTAGGTCATAGGAGCCCTTTGGGCCGAGTTCCGCGTTCCGCGTTTCGTCCCCCCCGCCTCCCGGGTCCAGCGGCCGAGGGGGGAAAAACCGGGGCGAGCCTGTAAAAGTCTTTTTCCCCGGGTTGTTTTCATAAGTCCTTTTCCTGTAAGGACTTCCATCCCCTCCGCCCTTCCGCCGCCACCACCAAAGAAATTCGACTTGACTTTTGCAGAAAATGGGTTATACTCATGCCGTGACGAAGGGCTGGGGGGCCAAGTCTCCGGTCCTTTGTCTCACGGAACTGGCGGACGAAGAAGATGAGACCTTTGAGCCTGTCAACGACGCCTCAGAGTCCGGGCCGCCTCCCTGGCGGGTGCCACCGATTGCTTGTCAATCGGTGCGGCGCCGGGGTGCCACTGGCGGCTTGTCCGCCAGTGCATTCTATTTCCCCCTCACCCCGACCCTCTCCCACCAGGGGAGAGGGAGAACGGAGGGGGTCACGGTACGGAAACCTGCCGGGGATCCCCGAAGTCCCCGCATCCCCTCACGAACCGACGTGGCGCGTCGCCGCGGCGGAGAGGCATAAAGAGAACGTATCACAAGGATCACGTGGATAAGGAGAAAGTCATGACGTACCGAACAAGGAGGAATGACATGAAAAAAGGAGAGCAAATTATGAGAATCAAAAGTTTGTTCGTCTTCGCTGTAGTTGTTGCGATCGGGGTCATTGCGGCGTCGCCGCAAGCCCAGGCTGGCCCATTTGTCCCCACAGCGGGAAACACTATAGGGGGCACCTCGGGATCGTACGTCGAGAACACCGAGGGCTATGATTACTCGGTCACGGCGGCAGGAGGCTACGACCAAAACGGCTATTGGGCTTATCAGCAGTTCACCGGCGACTTTACCCTCATAGCCCAAGTCCATTTTGAAGGGGCTCCTGCTGCACATTCGAGATCCGGTCTCCTCTTCAGCGACAGCTCGAGTAGCACTAGTCCGAAAAGTGGTTATTTGTGCTTGAAGCCTGATTTCAATATGAATTGGGGTTGGATTGGCGCAGACGGCGACCCCCCCACCACCGATACCTGGACTTGGCCACCTAATGCTGATCCGGTTTGGTTTAAACTCGTGCGGGTTGGTGACAATTTCTATGGTTACTGGTCCCAGTCGACGGGAGATACCCCCGGCACTTGGACGGGGTTCGATGCGTCGCGGCCTAGGACGTGGGCCGGCATCGGGGATGTCTACGTCGGCCTTAAGGCGGGCAGTCAATCCAGCAGCAACGCGACGACGCATTTTCAATACATCGACTTCGTCCCGGAGCCGGCGACAATGGCTTTGCTGGCCCTCGGCGGACTGGGTCTTCTGGTTCGCCGCCGCAGCAAGTAATCCGCGGTTTTAAGAGAATCACAGGTTCGACGGGCGAGCCCAGAGCGGCTCGCCCGTTCTCTTCGACACACAATGCGCAACCTAGGGACGCTACCCGTGTTTCCCTTGCGTCAGGCCGGGCGAAGGTTAGACTGCCGTCATGCCTCGTATCGCGCGAGTCGTGATCCCGGATGTGCCACATCATCTGACGCAGCGCGGCAACCGCCGCGAGGATGTTTTCTTCGACGAGGCCGACCGGCGACGGTATCTCGTGCTCCTGCTGGAGTACTCGCAGAAGCATGCCCTCGAAATATGGGCCTATTGCCTGATGACCAATCACGTGCACGTCGTCGCCGTGCCGCGCGAGGCGGACGCGCTGGCCGCCACGTTCAAGCCCGTGGACATGCGGTACACGCAGCACGTCAACCGGCGGCTGCACGCGACGGGGCACTTGTGGCAGGGGCGTTTTTACTCATGCCCGCTTGATGACGAGCACCTGTGGGAGGCCGTCCGCTACGTGGAACGCAACCCCGTGCGGGCAGGCCTGGTCAAACGGGCCGAGGAGTATCCGTGGTCCAGCGCGGCGGCGCACTGCGGCCGGCGCAAGGACCCGCTGGTGCAGGGCGGCCTGGAAACGGGTGGCGTGGTGCGTGATTGGTCGGCGTGGTTGCGGCAGGCGGAAGACGACGCGATGCTGAAGGTCCTGCGTAGGCAAACGCGGACGGGCCGCCCGGCGGGGGATGCGGCGTTCGTCGCGCGGCTGGAGGAACTGAGCGGGCGGTTCCTGGCCCCGCGCAAAGGGGGTCGGCCGCGAAAACATGGGTAGCGTCCCCAGGTTCCCCACAGGGGGTTATGACAATTTTCTGGGCCGCCAAGATGCCGTTTGACAAGTCCTCGTCTTGCTATTATTATTCCATTGCCTCCACGGGGGAGCGGCCTACGGCACCCAGGCCGATTAATGTGGGTAGCCAAAACGACACACGTCGTTGACAGAGGAATGACAGGAAAAAGGAGAGAGTTATGAGAATCAAAAGTTTGTTCGTCTTCGCTGTAGTTGTTGCGATCGGTGTCATTGCGGCGTCGCCGCAAGCCCAGGCTGACCCATTTACCCCCACAGCGGAATCCGCTATAGGGATCGGCACGGGATCGTACACCACGGAAACCGCGGGCTCTGAATACACGGTCACGGGGGCAGGCCCAGGTTTTCCCGGAAACGGCTATTGGGCTTATCGGCAGGTCGCCGGCGACTTTACCCTCATAGCCAAAGTCCATTATGACGTGGGGTCTGTTCAATATTCGGAATCCGGTCTCCTCTTCAGCACCGACACGGATAACATGTCTGGACCGCCACACAACACTGCAAAAAGTGGTTATGTGAACTTATCTCTTGGTTGGCAAGAGATCGATTGGGGTTGGAGGGACGCAGACGGCGGCGCCACCGGCAATGAAAACACTAATGGCTCGGACGAAAGCGAGTATACATTATCGGTTTGGCTTAAACTCGTGCGGGTTGGTGACACATTCTCCGGTTACTATTACTATGGAGATACCCCCGGCACTTGGACGCAGGTCAGTTCGTCTAAGACGTGGACCGGCATCGGGGATGTCTACGTCGGCCTCTTTGCGTCCAGTCAAAACCCCGGCGTCGACCACACGATGCGTTTTCAAAACCTCGACTTCGTCCCGGAGCCGTCGCCGCAAGCCCAGGCTGACCCATTTACCCCCACAGCGGAATCCGCTATAGGGATCGGCACGGGATCGTACACCACGGAAACCGCGGGCTATGATTACTTGGTCACGGCGGCAGGAGGCTACGACCACGACGGCTATTGGGCTTATCAGAAGGTCGCCGGCGACTTTACCCTCATAGCCAAAGTCCATCGTGAAGCGGTGCCTCCTCTATATTCGAGATCCGGTCTCCTCTTCAGCACCAGCACGAGTAGCGCTGATCCGAAAAGTGGTTATTTGAACTTGTTTTATATTTATGATGGTTACCAGTTGAATTGGGGTTGGAGGGGCGCAAGCGACAGCACCCCCACCACCGATACCTTTTTTTCACTTGGTGAGGGAAACGCTACTGATCCGGTTTGGCTTAAACTCGTGCGGGCCGGTGACGTATTCTCCGCTTACTATTCCTATCCGGCGGGAGATACCCCCGGCACTTGGACGGAGGTCGGTTCGTCGCCTAAGACGTGGACCGGCATCGGGGATGTCTACGTCGGCCTTAAGACGGGCAGTCAATCCAGCAGCTCCGCGACGACGCATTTTCAAAACCTCGACTTCGTCCCGGAGCCGGCGACCCCCATGCCCGCCAGCAGTCGCGCCACCGTGAAGGACGCCCGCCGGTAGGTCCGCTTCAGGTTGAACTGCTTACTGTAGTCGAATTTCCACGGGGCCAGTTGGCAGAAAACGACATTGGCGCCAGCGGCCCTGGCCAGGACGCCGTTGCCGATTGTCTGGGCCCCTCCGGACACGAGGGAGAGTTGCCGCGGATCGCGGTTGTGCACGTCCGCGGGTCCGATCCCCGCCAGGGGCGAGGCCAGGCCGAACGGTTCAAAGTATGCCGAGATGTGCTCGGCCTCCTTCATAGTAACCTTGAAGGGCAAGATGGCGGCGGCCTCGCGCTCGTCGATCCCGATCGCCAGCAGATGGCCGCCGGCCTGAAGCCAATGGCCGACGACCGCTCGGCAGGCGGCCAGTTGCTGCCCGCCGCCGGGGCCCACGACGAGCACCTGGTCGGCCGACAGGTTCCCCCCTTCGTACAAGCCGACGGACACGCCCGCTCTTTCCAGGTGGTTCTTTCCGGCCGGGTCGCCGACGTATAAGGCCGTTCGCTCGGGAGCGGGCTTCCAGGCGGACGCGTACTCGACGATGCTGCGGGCCAGCCGTTCGGCCGCCGGGTCGGCCTCGGTCCGCCCCGTCACGTCCATCTGGCAGAACAGGACCATCCCCTTGCCTTCGCGGTACTCCAGGAGCGGGCTGTACTGGAGGCTGAAGCCGCCGTCCAGAATCGGCAGGAAGTCGCCGCGCACCGGCTTCTCGATGAGGACGGACGCAACGTTGCCGCGGCATCCCGCGCGCCAGACCCGCGTCACGTCGATGCCGCACCACGTGACGGTCGGGCCGTACATGGGCCGCATCTCGTACGTGAGTCGCGGCGGGAGGATCGTCGCCTCGCCGCGCCAGTCGCGCAGGTTCTGGTCGTCGAGCCCGGCCAGGATCGGGTGGTCGGGCACCCGTTTGAAGACCTGCCGCAGTCCGTACTCCTGGACGCGGAAGCCGAATCGCTTTTCCAGCACCTCCGCGGTCTGTTCGAACATAATGACCTTCAGGCCGTCGCGCACGCGGCTGACGTTCGGCCCCGGGCCGTCCACAGTCAAGGCCGCTTTCCCCACGACGAGGACGGCGTACGGGGAAAGATCCGCGTTCGCCTCCACCTTCTGGTATGGCACATGCAAACCGGTCAGCCACTTGCCGGTCTCGCCCTTGGGGTCGAAGACGGCGATCTTGCCGGTCGGCTTCAGGGGCGTCGCGGGCGGCCTCGATAACCTTGACGAAATCGCCGTCGCTGGACACCAGGACGGCAGTGTCATAGGCGTCGTGGAATGCCATCGAAAGCATATCGACGGCGATTGCAATATCAATGCCCTTCTCGACAAAGGTTTTGTCGCGCGGCTCCAGGCGTCCAAGTCGGATGGCCAGGTAGGGTATCCGGCGAAGACCATCGAAGAACCTTTGCTGGTTGCGGGCCTGCTCAGGATTCTGGCTGGCTGGGACAGGTGCGTTGTAGTAGTAGGTCCGAATCAGGCGGCGACCATCGACCAGCCGCTCGATGAAGCGGTTGAAATCCAGGTCGGATCGCCCGGACTCGCCCTTGAGGCCGTGATACAGGTTGCTGCCGTCGATGAAGATGCTTACCCGGTCCAAGATGGATTCCTAAAAAAGCCGAGGGCTGCGGAGCAGCCCTCGGGAGGTCATATACCCGTCTGCCCAGTGAGCCGACGGGGTGGTAATCCTTTGTTATTATACACCATATCGGCCACCAGTCAAGTCGCAATAAACATTTCCGTGTTCGTGTGGTGGATGCTACTCTGGCCGAAGGCCGTGTCAACCGAATTCGCCGGGCGGGGGAGAGAGAGATTGCGGATTTCGGATTTCGGATTGCGGATTGAACGGCAAAGCTGCGTTCGCGACCTGCGGTCTCAAGCCCGGCGCGCCGGGACTCAGGACAGGCTCCGTGACGCAGGCGGGTTCTGCGTCTGCGGTTCCGCGTTCCGCTTTCAAGCGTGTCCCCCGAATTCTTCACCAGGAAATTCTGAAAGATTTTGATTCCGTCCGCGAGCCATCCGGGTAGAATCCCGTGAACGGTCACTAACCTTCTAAAGGAGCAGCACAATGGGCAAGCCCGCTACGAAGAGTGAAGTTCTTGCCGGCATCGCCGCGACGACGCAACTTTCCCGCAAGCAGGTTGCATCGGTGTTCGAGGCTCTTGCCGGGGTGATAAAGACAGCGGTCGGCAAGAAAGGGCCGGGCGTTTTTGCTTTGCCGGGCCTGCTGAAGATCGTGGTGGTCCAGAAGCCCGCCGTCCCGGCGCGCATGGGCATCAATCCCTTCACCAAGCAGCAGCAGATGTTCAAGGCGAAGCCCGCCCGCAAGGTCATCAAGGTCCGGCCTCTCAAGGCCCTGAAGGACATGGTGAAGTAGCGAAGCCCTTTGGAAACGCGGAGGAGTCACCCATGGGCAAAGGCAACTACTCGCGGCGCAAGAACGTCAAGAAGCCCAAGAAAGCCAAGGCCGCCAAGTCCAAGCCATAGGGCGACCGCTGTCTGGCGGGGCGGGCGGCCGCCAGGCCTCGTCCGTGGGGCGAGATCTCGCCCGTGGGTTCGACAGACCACGAGGTCTGGCGACCGTAGGCGGACGCCCTGCCCGCTTCGCCGCCCGCTTCGCCGCGAGGCGAGTCGAGCCCGCGGGCAAACGGCACGGCTTTCACCGCAGAGGCGCTGAGAACGCCCGCCTCGGCGGACTCGCCGCCGGGCGAGGCCGACGGGCAGAGAACGGCGCGGACTGGGGGACCCGCCGTCGCCGAAGGCTATGGCGGGCAAGTCGGGGTGGCCGGAAATGCCGGAAATAGGTACGTGACCCCCGGAATATCCAAGCCAATTAAGTTCTATGTCACCGGAACTACCAGGACATTTTTGGTCTTGACAATGGGAAGTACCTCAGGGATACTCATCACGACTGGTAGTGTCTCATAAATCCATGCTCAATATTGGAGCGTATGATGACTTTCATTTCAAATATTTTATTAGTTATCGTGACGGTGCTTCTCGTTGTCGTTACGTATTATCTCAAGAAAGCCACGGACCTGCAGTCTGTCACATCTATGACAGTCGCTTTTCAGAATGAATGGCATAGCAGGATAGCAACATTAATGCGGGATTATCTTCATTCTGAAACCTTCAACGACGTGTTCAATGCTGCCATAGAAAGTGCCTATGGTAAATCATTAGACTACAAAAATATTGACAAACTTCTGTCTCGTAATGAGCTCAATGGCATAGGCACAAATCGCGAACGTTTGACGAAGTTAGAGAACTGCCTCAGAGAAGCCAAGTACGAAGATCCTCTCAGACCAGGTGAGCCTCTTTTTTCGGCGTATGAAGCAGTATATCAGGTCTTGCTATCCTTTGACCGTTTGGCTGTTCTGCGGGATGAGCCACAGATAATGAAAAAATTCATAATAAAGTACAAGCCACCCATACGAGATTTAGCACCCATCCTTCAAGCTTTCATTGCCATAAGGATACTATTGAGAGAACCCAAATTTAGAAACTACAAAAAGGACTATATGTTGCTACTACGTAAGCTCCGCCTAGAAAATAATGATTTGCTTAAAGTGTGTAAGGAAGGACTAAAAGCTCGACAGGAATTAACCGACAAAGAACTCAAGGAGGCTGACAAAATTTAACAACGGCATCCAGTCGACGTCCTAAAGGCCGCGGCTGATGCCGAGCTTTAGGCGTATTCCTTGTCGATCCGCACCTGCTCGCAATCCAGACACAGGCACCTGCGGCGGATAATGGCGGGGAAGGGGTGTTCGCGGAATTCCCGCTCATATGGGAGACCAAACTCTCTTTGTGCGACCGATACCTGCATCACCTGGGAGGCACTACCCACCGGGCCTCTTGCGCAAGCCGTGATCTCACTGAGCCGGTCTTCTTGCCAACCACCACTCCATGCGCCGGCTCTTCGAACGTTGGGGCTCTTGCCACCTTCTGGCTACGCTCTCGGCATAAACCGGCAGTAACAGACGCCAATGCGTACCCGGCATGACCAGAAAGCGCCGTGTCGGGAGTGCCTCCGCTCTTTAGCAGGTCATCAGCTAGAAGAACAGACATCGGCGTTCCATCGCGGGGGTCTTGAAATGCCTGCGAAGTAAGGCGCATCCTGCCCAGGTTTTTGTCAAATATAATCCAGCGAGGCAAGATTCGGCGCCATAGTTCGTCGTTATCGAGAATGGAGAGATCATCTTCATACTCACACATTCTGCCGTCCATGCGAAAGAGCCTATGGGGAGACCGCCTCTAAATTGTCAATCGTATCTACCAAGCCACGGAACTCAAGACTGATATCCACGTCCGATACTTCCGGCTGGGATCCCCCTTGGCGGAACATCAAGACCTGGCCTTCCGGCTTGACTTCTACCTCCAGATCAATGTCGTTCTGATGCCACTCTAGCTGAATACCCCCTTCCACCGTAGGGACAACCGTCGGTGGTGATGTGTTCGGCCTCATTACCGTCCCTAGTATCTCCAGCGCGGTCTCGAAGGCCTGTTCTTTCAGGCATCGAGCACCATATGAGTCCCAGTTCGGCTGCAACTCCAGAAGCTCATTCATCCTTTCCACTGTTGGGGCAAGCCATTGGGGTGCATCTGCCTCCACCCCTCGTATCTCCAGCGCGGTCTCGACGGCATGTTCCTTCAGGCATCGAGCACCATACGAGTCCCAATTCGGCTGCAACTCCAGAAGCTCATTCATCCTTTCCAGTACTGTTAGGGGAAGCCATTTAGGTGCATCAGTCTCCACTTGGATTGTCATATATGGGCCCAGACCTGCACCGGCCAGGAGCGCATCCTCAACTTGAACAGAACTTGCACATGACGAAAACCGGCCGCGTCCTGCAAGACCCTCCTCCAAGATGCCCACCGAGCCCCCTCCGGGAATCAAAGCATTCTTAGCATTCCATCGACCGTGCAGCGCGGTGGGCGTGGCAAAGGGTAACAGCCTGTGCGTCGGCCACGGTTCATGCCGCCTAGTGTTCATTGCAGCGCTCCCATTTCTTGTGCATTTCTGGAGTGGTTACGCTGGCGAATCCGCGCACAACCCACTCCCGCCCCCGGTCTAATGCAGCCAATACACCTTCCAGGCCTTCACCTTCAGGTTTGCCGCGAGCGGTTAGCATCAGCACCAGGATAGGCACCCCATCGGGTTTCTGAAAGGCCGGCTGAAGACTAATATGCAATCGGCCAACCGGCTGGCCATCCTCTCCGGGTATTACATGTCGTGTCGCAAAACGAACGTCCTCGTTTTTTTGCAGAAACGTGTCGCTGTATTCCCCGTGCCAGACGGTGACCACCCTCTCGACCTGAGAATGGGTCTCGGCACGAGAGCCACACAAGATATGATTAACATATGTGACCTCACACTGCGTCGGAGTCAGGTCGCCAATTTTCTCGCGTTTCAAGAACTCGCAGAAAAGCCTCAGTTCCCTGATGAAGCCCTCTCGAATCTTCCCGTAACGCGGATATTTGTCCCCCGCACCAACTTTTCTCCAGTTATGAACAAAGCGGTCCTGCTGGACCTGAAGGAGTTCCGTACCAGAATTGTTTAAGAACCAACACCTCGGAACGGGCGGGGCCGGGGATATTACAATCCTCGGCCCCTGAGCCGGCCCAGGGCCCTCATCAAAACATTCGACAGCAGGTTCAAGCGGAGGGTGCTCCTCAGTTTTAGGGAAGCGGTCCTTCCAGGCGCTCCATAGCAATCCCATTTGTGCTGTACGGAGGCCCAGAATTCTGTTGAACTGAACAGAGAGCGCAACCTCGATAACCGGTGGGTTGGTAAAGTCCGGCAATAAGGGGCGTTGGTCGCTCATATTAGACATAGTCGTCCTTCCCTGACTCTTTGGACACCTTCTGCCAAGTGACGCCTCTTGGGCAGCCCTACTTTTGTCATTCTAGGTGACCCGACCACTGTGCGTCAAGAGAATGTCAATCTGGGGAAACCCATAACCGGGGGGGGCGAACGCCGGATGCTGCACCGCACCGGCGGAGATTCGGTCCCCTCGACCTTGCTCGGGGCAGGCGTCCCCTTGTGATCGGCCGATCTCAGCGTGTCTTGTGCTTGCTGCAATGGATGTGCCCCCCGACGGCGATAAGGCAGCCGCGTGGAACGAAGCCCTATGGGTCGCCTGGAAGTGTAGCAGAGGAAATGGGGGGTGTCAATACATTTTGACACCCGGCGGGCACAGCCTTCAACGCAGAGCACGCTGAGAACGCAGAGGGAGAATGGGGGGAAAGGCGACAGCAAACGGCAAACGACAATGACCAAGGCGAGATCCCCGCCACGGGCGGGCAAGCCTCGGCTGCGCTCGGGATGACAACCTTCCAAGGTACGGCCGTCGGCTCAGGCCTCGAAGTGGACGCCGGCGGCCTCGAGTGTCTTGCGGAGATCGGGGTACGGAAGTTCCCGTGAGCCGCACTTCCTGGCGGCGCAGAGAGCAGCGGCGGTTCCGGCGGCCTGGCCCTGGCCCATGCAGCAGACGGTGTTGCGGGTGGACATGTGGGCCCGGTGGTCGGAGGTGATGAGCATGCCGGCGGCGAAAAGATTGTCCGTCTTCGCCACGCGCAGCATGCTCGCGCCGCGGGCCAAGTTCAAGCCAAATCGCTCCCGCCGCCGCAAGAGGGTTGGGCGGAAGAGCCTTGACCTGAAGCCCCGGCGGGACTACAGTCTTCAAATGCCGAACCCCCGAAGGAGGGATTTGGTCCCAGAGCGGCCGGGCGGAGGCATGGGGAGACCCGACAGAGCCGAATGATCGACCTCCATACGCATACGCTTCTCTCGGACGGGGAACTCATCCCCACGGAACTGGCGCGCCGGTTCGAGGTGCTGGGGTACCGGGCCCTGGCGATGACGGACCACGTGGACACGGGGATGGTCGAGTCGGTGGTGCCGGTGCTCGCGCGGGTGGCGGCGGACCTGGCGGGCGAGATGGAGATGACGGTGCTGGCGGGCGCGGAGGTGACGTACTGCCGCCCCAGGCACATCGCGCGGGTCGTCGAGCGGGCGCGCCGGCTCGGGGCGCGGATCGTGGTGGTGCACGGCGAATCGCCCGTCGAGCCGGTCGTCGAAGGGACGAACCGCGCGGCGATCGAAGCGGGGTGCGACATCCTGGCGCATCCGGGGCGCCTCGCGGAGTCGGACGCGCGGCTCGCAGCCGAACGCGGGGTGCTCCTGGAAATCAGCGGCCGGGCCGGCCACTCGCTCGCGAACGGGCACGTGGCCCGCCTGGCGCGCGAAGTCGGCGCCCAAGTAATTTACGGTTCCGACAGCCACGACGTCGGGGACCTCAAGCCCCCCGAGAACGCGGAGCGCGTCCTGGCGGGCGCAGGACTCGGAGCGAAGGAGATCCAGGCGGCCCTGGCGGCGGCCGGGAGGCTGGTCGCCCGGGCGCTTGAGCGGGAGGGACAATAAATGCGAACGTTCCAGCGGATAGCGCGGTTGATTCGTCCGGTGATCGGGTTGCCGGTGTTGGCGGCCCTGGCGCTCGTGGGCCTGGTGGTGCTGGCGCTCGGGTGCGGGGGCGAAGGGGAGCGAGGGCCGGCGGCGTCGGCGCCGGCGCTGGCTCCGCGGGTGGCGGACGTCCCGGTGCCCGCGAACTTCAAGTTCGACGCCCAGGAATCGAAGGATCGGAAGGTCGGCGACTTGCGTTTCGTGCAGCACCTGTACAAGGGCGGGGCGCCCGTGCGTCAGGTGGCGGAGTTTTATCGGCGCCAGATGCCCGCGGCAGAGTGGACACCCGTCGAGGAAAGTTTTTCGAGCGGCCGCCAGCGGTTCCAGTTCGAGAAGGGCGCCGAAAGTTGCCACCTCAGCATCTGGGACGACTGGGGCACGAAACTCCTGATTCAGGTCTTTCCGCGGGGCGGCAGGCCGATGGAGCCTGACACGGGATCGGGGATATGAAGAGCAAGCGCAAGCACGATTTGCAGACGAACGAGTTGGCGGACTGGATCGGGCGGGTGATCCTTCGCCTGAAGCCGCACGGCCGGATTTTGGGCTGGGGCGCGCTGGTGGTCCTGCTGGCGGTGTTCGTCTTTTTCGTGTTGCCGAAAATCGGGGGCGGTTACGGGGCGGAGGCGGTGTCGGCGGCAGTGTTCAACCGGGCGCAGCGAAGTTTCGAGGCGGAGCCGCTCCGAGAGTTCCTCCGCACCTATTCCGACTCGCCGCAGGTTCCGACGGCGCGCTTGATGCTGGCGGATCGGGTGCTTCGCGAGTCGGCGAGCGGCGTCGCGGCCGGCGAAGGCGCCGACCGGCAAGCCAAACGCGAGAAACAACTCGCCGAGGCCAGAGACCTCTACGCGAAGGTGGCCGAGTCGGACGGTGTCGGCCGGCCGATGGCCCGGGTCGGACTGGCGCTGGTGCTCCTTGAGGAAGGCCGGCTCGACGAGGGCTGGGCCGCCCTCGAGGAAGTGCGCAAAGAGTGGCCTCAGTCGGTCGCGGCCGTGAAGGCCAAAGCGCATCTGGAGGCGCTGGCGGGCTACGAGCCGATCGCCTTTTCCGAGGAGCCTCTTGAAAAACCCGAGAAGCCCAAGGAACCGGGCGAGGGCGGAGGCGCGGCAAAACCGGGCGAACCGAAAGCGCCCGAAACCGGACCGCCCGCCTCGGCGGCCGGTCCGCCTGCGGCGAGATCTCGCAAAGCGGACGAGGCCGACGGGCCCGCCGAACCGAAGCCCGGCCGGACGCCCGAACCGAAGGCCGAGAAGTAGTCCGCCCCGGCGTGCGCCGGCGGGCGCTCGAGTCTCCTGTGCAGGCGAACCCTTTTCAGAGAGGACCAACCCATGGCGGATTTGGCAGGGATGGCAGCGGCGCTGGAACGCGGGGACCGGGACACGGTCGTCCGGCTGGTCCAGGGGGCGATTAAGGAAGGCGTGAGGCCGGAACAGATCCTGGACAAGGGCCTCATCGTCGGGATGGAGAGCATCGGCCGCAAGTTCAAGGCCAACGAAGTCTATGTGCCCGAGGTCCTCATTGCCGCCCGGGCCATGGCCGCCGGCATGCAGGTCCTGGAACCGCTCCTCACGGCCGCGGGCATCAAGCCGCGGGGCAAGGTCGTCATCGGCACCGTGAAACAGGACTTGCACGACATCGGCAAGAACCTGGTGGCGATGATGCTGAAGGGCGGCGGGTACCAGGTGACCGACGTCGGGGTGGACGTCGACCCGGCGAAGTTCATCGAGGCCGCCAAGAAAGTCAACGCGGACATCGTGGCGATCTCGGCCCTCCTGACGACGACGATGCCCAACATGAAGACCGTCGTGGACGTGCTGAAGCAGGCGGGCCTGAAGGTGAAGGTGATGATCGGCGGGGCGCCGGTCACTCAAGGCTACGCCGACGAGATCGGGGCCGACGGATACGCGCCGGACGCGGCCAGCGCGGTGGACCTGGCGCAGAGCCTGTTGGGGGCGGCGTAGGCTCGCGCCGGACGACGCGATGAGCGAGCAGCAGACGACCGGCGGCGCAGCGCCCGAGATGCCGATTCCCGACCGGGAACCGGAAACCCTCGAAATCACCCTCCAGAGCGAGCCGACCGAGCCGCGCCTCGACCGCTTCCTCGCCCTTCGCTGGCCCGCCCACAGCCGCGCCAGTTTTCAGAAACTCATCCGCGCGGGGCGCGTCCTCGTGAACGACGAACCCGTCACGAAACCCTCGGGCGAAGTGCGTCGGGGGGACCACCTGTTCGTCACGCTTTACAAGCGCCGGCCGCTCGGCATCGTCCCCGAGCCGATCGGGATCGAGGTCCTCTACGAGGACGACGACCTCCTCGCCGTCAACAAGGCCCCCGGGATCATCGTGCACCCCGCGCGCGGCAACCCGCACGGGACGCTCGTTAACGCGGTGGCCTACCACGCGTCGAGCCTCTCGCGCGGCGGCGACCCCTGGCGGCCGGGCGTCGTCCACCGCCTCGACCGCGACACGTCCGGCGTCATCCTCTTCGCAAAGACCGACGCGGCCCACCTGCGGCTGGCGAGGCAATGGGAAGAACGGACCGTCGAGAAGCAGTACGTCGCAATCGTCGAGGGCGTGCCGGAACTCGACGCCGATGTCATCGAGCAGCCCCTCGGAAAGGACGGACACGTCCGCACGCGCTACGCCGTCCGCCGCGACGGCACCGGCAAAGAAGCCGCCAGCCATTACGAGGTCGCCGAAACCTTCGATGGGTTCTCGGTGGTTGACGTCTGGCCCAGGACCGGACGCACCCACCAGATCCGCATCCACCTCGCGCACATCGGCCATCGCGTCGTCGCCGATCGGCAGTACGGCAGCCGCGACAAGTTGACCCTCCAGGAGATCGCCCGCGGACGGGCGGAAAGGGACGAGGTGCTGCTCGCGCGGCAAGCGCTGCACGCGGCGCGGCTCGCGCTTCGGCATCCGCGCACCGGCGAGCCGCTCGTCCTCGAAGCGCCGGTGCCGGACGACATGCAGCGGACGCTCGACGCCCTGCGCCGCTGGCGCGCCCTGCCCGATGCCCGGTCTTGAGCGCAGCGTGGGACGCGAGTCTGTTAACGCCCGGTGTTGAGTCCCGGCGCGCCGGGACGAAACGCCGGGACGCCGCAACGGGAGTTTTGGGGTTGGCTCGGCGCGTGCGGCAGATTAGAATTGCCCCGTGCTCACGGGGAATCGAAGGAGGAGCGGATGGCACTGACGGAACGGATGTGCGGGATTCTGGAGATGGGGATCCGCAAGGAGCGGGACGCGCACGATTTTTACCTGCGAGTAGCCGACGATACGAATCACCCCCTCGGCAAAAAGATGTTCGGGCGGCTCGCGGACGACGAGACGAAACACGAGCAGTTGCTCGCGTCGTGGTCGAGAGGGGGCGTGTGCCCGCGGAACGTGTCGTTGCCAGCGATGCCCCCGGACATCCTGAAGCGGGCCCACGCGAAGATCGACCGCGTCGTGAAGCCCGAGACCGGCGACCTCGATGCGATCGAACTGGGGCAGAAGATGGAACGCGAGGCGATCGCCTTCTACCAGGACGCCGCCGCCAAGGCCGAGGACCCGGAGGCCAAGGACCTCTTTGGCCGTCTGAAGGCCGAGGAGGACAAGCACCTGGCCCTCCTGGTGGACCTGTATGAGTACATGCGGAACCCGAACCTGTGGAGCATCCGGGACGAAGGGGCGCATTTCGACTCCTGACGGTCCGGCCGGGGGATGCCGCATCGACCCGAGATTCTCTTGCAGACCCTCCGCCGGGTGCTACAATATGTCCAAGGGCTGTGGAACAGTCCTGGGGGCCAAATGGGGCCCGGGGTTTTGACACCGATGTTCTGCGAAAGGAGACTCGGGATGAGGTACGTAGCGATGCTGGCGTTGTTGGCGTTTCTGGCGGTGCCGCTAGTCGGCTGCAAGAAGGCGGAGGAGCCTGCTCCGGCGACCGAGGAGAAAGCCGGCGATCTGCTGGACAAGGCAGCCGAAGAGGCTGGCAAGGCCGCGGAGGAAGCTGGTAAGGCTGCCCCCGAAGCCGCCAAGGCCGTTGAGGAAAAGGCGGCTGAGTAAGCCTCATCGCCTGAATGGGCTTTTACGGCTTGCACGAGAACGCAAGGGCGACCGGGCGCCGCCGTCCAGCGGTGTCCGTGTCGCTCTGCTTTAGGCCGGCCGGAGCAGGAAGACACCCATGCCCACCTGGGTCGTGACCGGAGGCGCCGGCTTTATCGGGTCGAACTTTGTTCGGCTCGCGCTCGACGAGCGGCCGGACCTGCGGATCGTCACGGTTGACCTCTTGACCTATGCCGGGAACCTGGAGAACCTCGAAGGGGTTCCGGCGGCCCGGCACGCGTTCGTCCGGGCCGACATCTGCGACCCGGAGGCGATGCGCCAGGCCGTCCCCCAGGAAGCCGACGCTCTCCTCAACTTCGCCGCCGAAACCCACGTGGACCGGTCCATCCTCGGGCCCCTGGCGTTTGTCCGGACGAACGTCCTGGGGACGCAGGTGCTCCTGGACGTGGCCCGCGAGAAGGGGGTCAAGCGGTTCCTCCAGGTCTCGACGGACGAGGTGTACGGGTCGCTCGGGCCCGACGCCCCGGCGTTCACGGAGGCCTCGCCGCTCGTCCCCTCCAGCCCGTATGCGGCCAGCAAGGCCGCCGCCGACCTCCTCGTCCTCGCCGCCCGGCACACCTACGGCCAGGACGTCGTCGTCACCCGCTGCTCGAACAATTACGGGCCGTACCAGTTCCCGGAGAAACTGATTCCCCTGATGCTCTCCAACGCCCTGGAGGATAAGCCCCTGCCGGTGTACGGCGACGGGCGCCAGGTGCGGGACTGGATCCACACGGACGACCATTCGCGGGCCGTCCTGGCGGTGCTCGAGGGCGGGCGGCCCGGCGCCGTCTACAACATCGGCGCGCGAAGCGAGCGACAGAACATCGACGTGGTGCGCGAGATTCTGCGCGAGGTCGGCAAGCCCGAGTCGCTCATCCGCTTCGTCAAGGACCGCCCGGGCCACGACCGCCGATACGCCATGAACCCGGCGCGGATCGAAGAGGAACTCTCCTGGCGGCCGCAGGTCTCCTTCGAGGAAGGGCTCGCCGACACTATCCGCTGGTATCGCGACCACGCCGACTGGTGGCGCCGCGTCAAGGACGGGTCGTACCGCGAGTTCTACGCCAAGTGGTACGGCAACCGCTGACCCCGGCCGCACGCCGTCCGCCGCCTGCCACGGCGCAGTTCCGGCGCTCCGGATGGAAAATGGGGTCAGACCCCATTTTTGTAAGCACCGCGAGGACAAGAGGTTGCGGATGACATTTTTGAAGATCGAGTTTTGGGGTACTTTTCTGGGCGCGGCAGGAGTCTGCCGGAGGAAAATTAGAGAGAGGAGAGGAGAGAGGGAAGTTGGGACCGGACCTCAGTCTTGCACGCGATTCGGGACCGGCCCTGAACCGCGCCGAGGAGGCCGTCCACGGAGAAGCACCCAAACCCCAAAAAATTGCTTTCATAACCTCTTTGTTTGCAGGCGCTTAGAAAAATGGGGTCTGACCCCATTTTTCCGCGGGGCGAGACCCGCCGTGCCACACACCCGCTCTGAGACAAACGGGGATGCGTCCGGCGCGAACTTTTCTTGACTTTCCGCCGCGCGGCCTCATCCTAGCCCCATGCCGCGAGAAACCCCGCGAACCGACGAAGACCTTTCGCAGCCGCCGATCCGCCGGTACGCCGGCCCGATCGTCGATTGCCACACCCACGTCCGCACGCCGGAGGAAGCGCGCCTGCTTCTCGCGGTGGCCGAGACCTTCGGCGTCCGCGTCATCTGCGGCGTGGTGGACCTGGAGGGGATGGGGCCGCTCGTCGAGGTGCTGGGGGACCGGTTCCGCCCCATCGTCCGGGTGGATCACGGGCTCATCAGCCGGCCGGAACGCTTCGCCCGCGAGAGCGTCGGGCGCATCCTGGCCGCGCGGAACCTCGGGGCGGTGGCGGCCAAGTTCTGGTACTCGCCGCGCTTCGTCGCCGAGACCGGCTTCTCGATCGACAGCCCGGCGCTGGCGCCTGTCCTGGAGGCGCTTGCGGAACTCGGCATGGCGGCCCTCGTCCACATCGCCGACCCCGACACCTGGTTTGCCGAGTACTACGCCGACCGCGCCCGCTACGGCACCAAGGCCGAGCACTTCGATCGGCTCGAGCGTGCCCTCGACCGCCACCCGGACCTTAAGGTGCTGGGAGCCCATTTCGGCGGTCACCCGGAGGACCTGGCGCACCTCGGCCGGCTGCTGGAGCGGCACCCGAATTACGCGATCGATTCGAGCGCCACGAAATGGATCGCCCGGGAACTCGGCCGCAAGCCCGCCGAGAGCCGCCGCTTCGTCGTCCGCTGGGCGGAGCGGATTCTTTTCGGCACGGACCTGGTGGCCTTTCCCGAGGCCGTGCCCGAGGACTACGCCTCGCGGTACTGGGCCCATCGCTGGTTGTGGGAGGGCGAGGGGCCGAGGCCGTCGCCCGTGCCGGACCCGTCCGCGCCCTGGCCTGAAGGGGCGCGGGTCCACGGACTGGCGCTGCCGGAGGAGGTCCTTGCGAAACTCTACAGCGCCAACGCCCGCCGGTTCCTGGGCGTCGAGGTCGCGTGAGTTTCGAGCCGCCGCCGTGAGGCGGCGGTAACGCCCGTCAACGCCCGGCCTTGAGTCCCGGCGTTCCGGGACGAAAGGCCGGGACGCCTTTGGTCGCTCGTCGCGCCGCGGCGATCCCGGAGATTCGCCCCGACTTCCGGCTTCGTCCCGGCGCGCCGGTAGAATGGGTGCGATGTCGTGCGAGCCGCCCGCGGAAGCGGGCGGTCACGTTCCCTACCGTGGCACGTGCCAGGGCGGGGAACGTGGCCGTGATATCCCCGCCGGCTTGACATTGGCGCAGCGGCGCATAAACTAACCGGCCGGGCTGCGTAGCTCAGGGGTAGAGCAGGGGACTCATAAGCCCTGTGTCGGTGGTTCGAATCCACCCGCAGCCACCAGGCTTCGTTCGCCGCTTGGCGGCGAAGGAAGCCTGCCACGGCATAGTCCCGGCGCGCCGGGACGAAGTTTACCCGCCTCTGGCGGGCCGGGCTCTTGCACGCCTCCAAGACCGCGGCGCCGCCGACCGTACTACCACCGCTCGCCACGTCGAGTCGCTCTCCACAGGTGAGTCGCCGTGGCGACCTGTGGCGACCAACACCACCCAGTTGTGGCCCCAGACCTCCCCCGCCCGCGGCCACACCCTTCCCCTGGCGCGAGGGTGGCATGCCCACCCTGTTGGGGTGGGCATGGAGCGCGGACGCATGCTCACGCAAAGGCAAAGCGTGAGCATGCCACCCGACCCATTCGAGGTACCAGGGACCGTACCAGAAACCCGCGGCCACACCCCCGCCGTGATGGGAGGCGAAGATGCTGGCGGAATAGGGGCGGCGGGAGTACAACTGGGCCCGGCCGCCCGGAAACGGTGCGCCGGCGATTTGTTACCGAGAAGGAGCAGACCGCCGCAATGAATCCCCGCCAACGACTCGAGGCCACGCTCAGCCACCGGCAGCCCGACCGCGTGTGCGTCGATTTCGGGGCGACCGCCGTCACGGGCATGCATGTGGCCGCCGTCAGCCGCCTGAGGCGGGCGGTGCTCGGCCAACCGGACTGGCGCGTGAAGGTGATCGAGCCGTACCAGATGCTCGGCGAGGTTGACGAGGCACTGCGCGAGGCCCTCGGCATCGACGTCGTCGGCGTCCTGGGGCGCACCACGCTCTTCGGGTTCGAGAACGCCGGTTGGAAACCATTCACTCTTTTCGACGGCACGCCCGTGCTCGTGCCGCGGGACTTCAACGTGACGGTGGACGCCGGCGGCGACCTCCTGATGCACCCGGAGGGCGACCTGGCGGCCCCGCCGAGCGGCCGCATGCCCAAGGGCGGCTACTTTTTCGACAGCATCGTCCGCCAGCCGCCCATCGACGAGAGTCGGCTCGACCCGGCGGACAACCTCGAGGAGTTCGCCCCGTTCGGCGAGCGCGAGATCGCGTACTACCGGCGCGAGGCCGAGCGCCTGGCCCTGCGGCCGGACCTGGGCGCGATCCTGTCGATGCCCGGGACGGCGTTCGGCGACATCGCCCTGGTGCCCGTGCCGTGGATGAAGCACCCCCGGGGCATCCGCGACATCGCCGAGTGGTACATGTCGACGGCCATCCGGAAGGACTACGTCCGCGCGGTGTTCGAGAAACAGTGCGAGATCGCGCTCGGGAACATCGACGTGCTGGCCCCCATCCTCGGCGACCGCGTGCAGGCGGTGTTCCTGACGGGCACCGACTTCGGCACGCAGCGGGGCCTGTTCATCTCGCCGGCGGCGTACCGCGACCTCTTCAAGCCGTTCCACGTGGCGGTCAACAAGAGGATCCACGAGAAGACGACGTGGAAGACGTTCATCCACTCGTGCGGGTCGGTAGTGGACCTTGTGCCGGACTTCATCGAGGCCGGCTTCGACATCCTGAACCCCGTGCAGACCGCCGCTGCCGGAATGGACCCCCGGCGTCTGAAAAAGGAGTTCGGCCGGCACCTCGTCTTCTGGGGCGGGGGGGTCGACACGCAGCACACCATGGCGTTCGGTACTCCCGACGAGGTCTACCGCGAGGTCCGCGAGCGGATCGAGATCTTCGGCGAAGACGGCGGGTTCGTCTTCGATGCGGTGCACAATATCCAGGCGAATACGCCCACCGAGAACCTGCTTGCGATGTTCAAGGCCATCCGCGATAGCCACTCCTAGGCCGCGGTGTGGATGTTCGCCGGGCCTCAAGCGGCGTTCGCCGACGTCTCGCACCGAATGGGCTGATTCATTGCGCCGGGGCTTGGTGCAACGGCGCAAACAACCGGGCGAACCGGAACGGATCGGCCAATGAACAGGGAAAAACCATGAATCGCGACACCCGACGAGGCAGTCTCGTGTACTTGACGTTGGTGGTTCTCGTGGCCACGCTCGGCGGGTTGCTGTTCGGCTACGACACGGCCGTGATTGCCGGCGCCATCGGGTTCCTGCAAACCCACTTCGAGTTGTCGGCGGCGATGAAGGGCTGGGCCGCCAGCAGCGCCCTGGCCGGATGCGTGATAGGTGTCGCCCTGGCCGGCCTGCTGAGCGACCGCTTCGGGCGGCGCAAGACGTTGATGCTCGCCGCTGTATTGTTCCTCATCTCAGCGGTTGGAACTGCGATGCCCCACGAGATCAGCCGGCCCCTTCAGCCGCTCGCCCAAACCGTCGGTTCATGGGGCGCCGTCGGGGCATGGGTCGCTACGTATGTTCTCAGCCCGATTGGGATGTTCGCCGTCTTCCGTCTCATCGGTGGACTCGGCGTGGGGGCGGCGTCGATGACCAGCCCGATGTACATCGCCGAGATCAGCCCGGCCCGCATCCGCGGCCGCATGGTCAGCGTCAACCAGTTCGCCATCATCACCGGCATGCTGGTGGTGTACTTCGTCAACTATTTCATCACGCTGTACGGCCAGGCGGTGGACTATACCGCGGGTGTCACCGTGGCGACCGAAGGGTGGAACGTGCAGTACGGCTGGCGGTGGATGTTCGGCTCCGAAAGCCTGCCGGCGCTGGTGCTGCTCGTCCTGCTGTTTTTCGTACCGGAGAGCCCTCGCTGGCTGACAGGAAAGGGGCACGTCGACAAGGGCCGGCATATCCTCACCCGCGTGGACGGCCCGGATCATGCTACGCGTGAGATGGCAGAGATTCAGACCGCCCTGGCCCAGGAACCGACAACGGCGAGACAACTGTTTTCTTCGGGTCTTCGCCTGGCCCTGATGATCGGCGTCGTGCTGGCGGTGCTTCAACAGGTCACCGGCATTAACGTGTTCCTTTACTACGGGCCGGAGATCTTCAAGACGGTGGCCGGCTCGGGCGTCGACGTGGCGATGCTCCAGACGGTCGTCGTGGGCGCGGTGAACCTGGGGTTCACCGTTCTTGCCATCTGGCTGGTGGACAAGGTCGGGCGCAAACCGCTGATGATTATCGGCGCCGCGGGCATGGGCGTTTCGCTGGCCGCCATCGGCATCGCCGCCTGGCTGAATCAACTTTCCGCATGGATCCTGGTGTTCATTCTCAGCTACATCGCCTGCTTTGCCCTCTCCGTCGGGCCGGTCACGTGGGTGATCCTCTCGGAGATTTTCCCCACGAAGATACGCGGCCGCGCCATGGCCGTCGCCGTCTTCTGCCTGTGGGTCGCGAATTGGATTGTTTCGCAGACATTCCCCATGCTGGACGATAACGCGTGGCTCGTTGAGAAGTTCAACCACGGCTTTCCGTTCTTGGTTTACGCGGCCTTCGCGGTGGTGCTTGTTTTATTCATGATCATCTACGTGCCCGAGACCAAGGGCAAAACGCTCGAAGCAATCGAACAGCGCTGGCTGGGGCGTCACAAAAAGGAGGCGTAAGGATGCATCGTAAGCGGCTTTCGTTTCTGTCGCTGGTTTTTGTCTCGGCCGTCCCGCCGCCCAGGAACCGGAGAATACGATGACGGATGTTGCGCCGAGACTTCACTGGGGGCGTGGGCTTGCCTTGGGGACGCTTGCCGTTCTCCTCGGCGGTTTACCTCCGACGGTGCAGGGCATTCCGTTCGGCGGGGAAGCCTTGCCCGATGTCAAGAAACTCGAGGCGCTCCTCCGCCGGCCGCCCGAACAGCGGCGACTCACGGCTG
>JBAUDW010000034.1:0-3699 GCA_049678285.1 Phycisphaerae bacterium | reverse complement strand
GCCCGGCGCTCCGCGTGGTTCAGCACCAGGACCGTCTCGTAGAAACCGAACCAGAGGTCAGGCAGCGCGATGTCGCGCGCCGGCGAGAGGGGCGCGGTCGGCTCGACGTACGGCCCGAGGTCGTAGGCGAGGTAGCCGTAGAGACCTGGGCCGAACCGACCGGCGGCCGCGGCGCCGGGGCCCTCAACGCGCGTGGCCGCGAGGGCGGCCCGCAGCGCGTCGAAAGGATTCTCGCGCGGCTCGAGGACCGCCCGACCGTCGGGGGCGACGAAGCGCGACACGCCACCCTGATGGACGAGCACGGCAGAGGGCTCGGCCGCGAGGACGCTCCAGCGTGCGAGGCCGGGCGGCCCGCCGGCGCTATCCAGCCAGGCGCATCCACGCCGGCGCGCGAGCCGCGCGAAGAGCGCCTCGGCGTCCGCCGGCCAGGCGACCTCGCGGACGCGGTACGCGGGACCTTGCCCTGAGCGGAGCCGAAGGGGCGGAACTCCGGATAGATGGCTCACGGCCGCCATGCGAGGGTCCTTCACCGCGACCCGGGCTTCGTCGGTTTTCCGCCGGCCAGGATGTGGACGATGCGGCCTTCGATGCGCAGGCGTCCCTCGGCAAAGAGGCGGATCGCCTCCGGGTACGCGATGCATTCTTGCTCGAACACTCGCGCCGCGAGGTCGTCGGGCGTGTCCTCGGCCCGAACGGGCACCGCGCGCTGCAAAACGATCGGCCCGTCGTCGTACGTGTTGTTGACGAAGTGGACCGTGCACCCGCTCACTTTGCAGCCGCGCGCGAGGACCGCTTCGTGCACGTGGTGGCCGTACATCCCCTCGCCGCCGAAGGCCGGCAGCAGCGCGGGGTGAATGTTCATCACGCGCCCCAGGTACCGCTCCGGGATGACCCAGTACGAGAGGAACCCGGCCATGCAAACCAGGTTGACTTTTCGCTCGTCCAGGCGGGCGACCATGGCGTCGGAGTAGACCTGGACGGATCCCGGCGCGCCGGGATTGCGGCGAATGCCGTGGGCGGGGACGCCGGCGGCCTCGGCGATTTCGATGCCGCGGATGCCGGGCCGCGAGGCGATCACGACGGCGACCTCCGCGAGACCCGTGAGGCGGCCGCCTTGGATTTCCTTGAGGATATTTTCGAGCGTCCGCCCCCCGCCGGAAAGCAGGACCCCGATCCGGGTCGTCTTTGCCATCGCGCATCCCCTTCGACTGGGTAGCGCAGGGAGGTTACGCCTTCTCGGCCGGAGAATCAAGCGGCGTGCCCTGCGTCTCGCGCTCCCGCCAAAGCATCTCGCGGTAGACGAGAACCAGGACGAGGCTTTCGAGCAGCAATATCACGCTCGAAATGAGGAGACTGCAGAGAGTAGCGAGACCGGAGAGCAGTTCTCGCGAGATGCCCTTGTTGAGGACGGTAAGATCCCAGAGCGGGGCAAGAACCCAATGGGTCAGGGGAAGCAAAACGGCGGCCGCCAGGTACAGGGCGGCGAGGCGCCAATGACGCCGGGTCAATCGAACACTTTGCGCGATCGACCGTAGTCCGGGGCTTCCCAGGACGAGGACGTTCAGGGCCGACCAGGCCAGCGGCACGGCCAGCAAGACGCCGATCCATTTCGGCAGATTCGCAATAACCCATTCGGGCATCGGGACCAAGCGGAAGGCCTTGGCCAGGAGCGAGTTTTCATCCACCAGGCCGGATTGCAGTTCAGACCAGGGAATCCACCACCGAAGCCGCGGAACCAGCCATTCCACCAGAAACGGTGCGCTACCGGCCATCATGGTGCTCGCCCAGAGCGCGGCGCTGCGGAAGGGGCTGAATAAGGTTTCTGCGCCCGCGCGGCGGCGCTGCAGAAGCAAAAGCAGCGCGTACGCGAAGGCGGCCAGAAAGGGTGCCCCGGCCAGGATGTTTACAACTGCAGCGATGGGCCACCCCCACGCCCACCACCACTGGGTGGAACTGAGGTCCTCGATGATGTAGGGACCGATCGAGAATGGGGTGAACGCCAGTTGCAGGACCACAAAAAAAATCGCCAGTGTCAGGACGGCTAGAAGCCACGCCCGCACTCCGTGTTGCCGAAGGAGGCCGAGACCTGCGCGCAACAATTGCGCGGCCCCGGCGCGGCGTTCGCCCGCGGGCCGCGTGCCGAGGATGTCGTCGGGTTCCGGTATCGCGTTCGACATGGTTCCCCCCTTCTATTTCAGTGCCCGCTATTCGTCGCGGCGGAGGGCGGCGGCGTCCTCGCGCGAGATGGGTTCCGCCCGGCCGCAGTCGCCGCACACCAGGTACCATCGCCGGTTCCAGCGCCAGACCGGCAGAAAGAAGATCGAGAGTTGCCGGCGCTCCTCCACCAGGACGTGCGGCGTCGTGCGAAGGCACTCCAGGCACCCGCGCTCAATCCCCTTGGCGAGGACCTTCTCGCGGTCGGCCACGCCCACGATGAGACCGAAGAGAAACATCCTCCCCCTTTTTCTCCCAGCCGCCGAAAAACGGGGTCAGACCCCGTTTTTCTACGGCACGATCTCGGTGCCGACGCCCTTGTCGGTGTAGATTTCCAGGAGCAGCGCGTGCGGCACGCGCCCCGAGACGATGTGGGCCTTCTTGACGCCGTCCTTGAGGGCCTCGAGCATCGTGCGGACCTTCGGGATCATGCCGCCCGAAATGACGCCCTGGGCCAGCAGGCGTTCGGCCTCCGGTTCCGAGAGGTGCGACAGGAGGCTTTCCGGGTCGTCGGCCTTGCGCCGGATGCCGTGCGTGTCGGAGACGTTGACTAACTTTTCGGCCTCCAGGGCGCGGGCGACGGCGCCTGCGGCTTCGTCGGCGTTGCAGTTGTATTTCTGGCCGCCCGCCCCCAGGGCGATCGGAGCGATGACGGGAATCGTCCCGAGGTCGCACAGGCCGCGCACCAAGAGCGCGTCCACCCGCACGACGCGGCCCACCAGACCCAGGTCCTCGCCCTTCTCGGTCTTCATCGGCTCGGCCGCGAGCGCGCAGCGGCCCTTGGACGTGAGTCCCTCGGCCCGGGCGCCGGCCTCTTCCAGGAGCCGCACGATCTCGGTGTTGACGTCGGTCGCGAGGACGTCCTCGACGATCCGGAGTTCCTCGGGCCCGGTGTAGCGGAGGCCGGCGACGAACTTGGCTTCGAGGCCGGCGTCCTCCATGGCGCGGGTGATCGCCTTGCCGCCCCCGTGGACGACGACCGGCCGGATGCCGACCGCACGCATGAAGGCGATGTCGGTGCAGACGGCCCCGAGATCCTCGGGGACGTCCATGAACGAGCCGCCGAGTTTCACAACCACGGTGCGTCCGCGGAAGCGGCGAATATACGGCAATGCCTCGATGAGAACGGCGGCTTTGGCGATGGCTTGTTCCATTTCCGCGGGGCTCCTCGTCCGATTCGAGCGCATCCTTCGGCCCCGGTTATCGTAGCGGGTGGGCGCCGGGGGTCAAGCCGATTAGGCCCTGCTTCAGCCCGCCCATCGCCGGCCCGCGCGGACGTGACACAAACGTGCCCACCCTGGGGGGAAATCCGGCCGAACCGCGGGAATTCGCAAGTCCTTGTCCGGGCAGGAGTTGCGGTCTTTCGCGGCACAGGAAACTGTATGGCGTTGGCTGTTTGGTGGCACGAGACGCGGCGCGCCGCCCAAGGGTGGAGGGCGTGTGCGGCGCGTCTTCGCGTTTCGCCGCCGTGGCCAGAAGGTCGCG
>JBAUDW010000033.1:0-2390 GCA_049678285.1 Phycisphaerae bacterium | reverse complement strand
AGGTAAGCGGAAGCGCGGTGGCCATTCTTGGCCACCGCGCGGCAGGCAAGAATGCCCGCCGCGCTATCCCCCTTCTCGGGAGCGCGAAGTTGACAAAGTAGCGCTAACCGGAAACGCCACCAAGGCTTGCAAAGTAGAACCGGGCCGGCCCGTACCACCACCCGCTTTTCCGCATCGCCGCGATTTCCCGAATCTCGCCCGCCGATTCCGCATGGACTTCCTCTCCCCGCGCCCGGGCCTGGGGGTCGCAGAAATACGTCCGGCACCCCAGCGTCCGCCCCGCCCGCGCCGTGCACCGGTCACCTTCCTGGTAGGGGCAGCGCCAGGGGGCGTCCGGCCCGCCCGGCGGAACGGGCCGCTCCGCCGCCGGCGGACCCGCCGACGCGACCAGCACCCCCAGTTCCAGCGCACTCGCGAAAAGCACTGGCCGGTCCGGACCGAATCGGCAGCATTCGCCGCACGCCCGGCACGAGGCCGAAGCCGATTCCAGCGCCGCGTCCACCCGGGCGTACACTTCGTACACCGCGGCCAGTTGATCGGGATGCAGCGGGCGAAGCGCCGGCGGCGCACCCCACGGGGCCAGACGCATCCGCTCCTGCCACGAACAAACCTCGGAATCGTCCCGACGCGGAGCCATCTAGGTCCTCATCTCCATCCGCTTGGCCTCGATCTGCTCGAGACTATAGAGCGGCCCCTGCCCGATGCCGGGGCAGCGTCGCGCCGCCGATTCCCACGCGTCCCGGCTCCGCAGGTTGCTCGGCCAGAAAGGCCAGACTCGGCACTGCCTCGGCCGCACCGGGTAAACGCGGCATCGGCTGCCGCCGTCGAGCATGACGCAGTCGAAGTCCGGTTCTTCCTTCAGGCTCAGGCCGCGCCACAGCCGCCGCCCGTACCGCCGACGAAACGCGTCCCTCTCCAGGCCCAGGTGCCGCGCGATGGCTTCCACCTCGTCGTCGTCCATCCAGACGTACCCCGGCCCGCCGCCGCAACAGTGGCCGCAGGCCTGGCAGGCAAAGCGCAGGCCCTTCGCGTACCACGGTTTCTGCGTCTGTTTTGCGCTCAGGATTCCCATGCGGCCGCTCCCGCCTCACGCGGACCGCATTCTACGCCCCGCCCCCCCCGGGATGCAGCACAAAAAGTGGCAACGTCCAGGGGTGCCACCCCCGGCGCGCCGGGGCTTGTCAATCGGTGGAGATGGTGTGCAGCGCACGGTTTGACAAGCAAACCCATGCCCTGAGCGGAGCCGAAGGGGTGGCACCCCCCTGGGTGAAGAAGCGCCACTTTTTTGTGCTGCCCCGCCCCGCCGCCTGGCAAGATTCCTGCCTTGCAGCAATTGCCGCCGCAGGCCTATAATGCCCGCCGGCGTGCAGGTAAGGAACGTGCCGGCGATGGCCCCTATCCGGATTCTGCCCGAGACCCTTGTCAACCAGATCGCCGCCGGCGAGGTCATTGCGCGTCCGGCCAGTGTCGTCAAGGAACTCCTCGAGAACGCCATCGACGCCCAGGCGACGCGCATCGTCCTGGAACTCGAGGAAGCGGGCAAGAAACTCATCCGCGCCAGCGACGACGGCGTCGGCATCCCCGCGGGGGAACTCGCGCTCACCCTGGCCGGCCACGCAACGAGCAAGATCGCTTCCGCCCAGGATCTCGAAGGGATTATGACGCTGGGCTTCCGCGGCGAAGCGCTCGCGTCCATCGCCTCGGTGGCCGATGTGCGAATCTCCAGCCGCATCCGCGACACGCTCGAGGCCGTCGAAGTCTCCTCCAGCGCCGGCAAGGCCGCCCCGCCCCGCCCTACGAGCGGGCCCGTCGGCACGACCGCCGAGGTCCGAAACCTCTTCCGCTACGTCCCCGCACGCCGAAAGTTCCTCAAGACCGACTCGACCGAGATGGGCCACATCACCGAACAGGTCGCCCGCATCGCCCTGGCCTATCCGCAGGTCCATCTGACGGTGACGCACAACGGCCGGAGCGTGTACGAGTTGCCCCCGACGGATTCCGTCCGCGACCGCATCGCGGCGTTCTTCGGCTCCGAGCCGGCGGCGGCACTCATCCAGATCGAGTCCGACGAACCCGCGGGGCGACTCTGGGGCCTCGTCGGGCCGCCGCACCTGGCACGCGCCACCGCAACGATGCAGTACCTTTTCATCAACGGCCGCTATGTCCGCGACCGCGGGCTCCTCCACGCCGTCCGCGAGGCGTACCGCGGCATGTTGGAGGGCAACCGCCAGCCCGTCGCGTTCCTCTTTCTGACCGTCCCGCCGGACCGCGTGGATGTGAACGTCCATCCGACAAAAATCGAAGTCCGCCTCCGCGACGCCCACCTGCTCTATGGGCAAGTGCTGGCGGCCATCCGGGAGCGCCTCCTGGGGCCCGGCATGGCGCCGAGC
>JBAUDW010000032.1:0-6807 GCA_049678285.1 Phycisphaerae bacterium | reverse complement strand
GCGCTACGGTTCCATCATGCCGCGCGCCCGCTCCGACGCGCCTGCGTTACTACGTTACTCCGTCACTCCGTCACTTTTCGTTACGGCACCAGGAACGCATCGCCGGTCGAATCGGCCGGGAGGGTGCTCTTGCCGTCGTAACTGGTCTTGTCGTTATAGGCCCGCAGGGTTTCGATGTTGTTGGGGTCGATCTCCACCGAGACATCCGTGCGGCGGCGGAGCCAGATGTTGTCCCAGTTCGGCCCGCAGTATGGGTGCGACTTCCATTCGATGTGGCCGTCCAGGTAGAGGACGTTCTGGCCCTTGAACTCGTGGTTGGGGGAGTTGAGTTCCCAGGCATCCGTGATGTTTTTGCCGGAGAGCGTCTTGTTCCATTCCTGGATGTGCTCTTCCTGGCCCCGGAAAGTCGGCTTCTCAAGCAACTTGAGGTCCGTCAGGCCGTCCGTCGACAGTTTGGTTCCCGACGCCGTGGTCGCCCTGAAGAAATCGCGGCGCATGGGGTTCACGTCGGCGGCGACGGCCATGGATGAGGCGCGCCCGCTCGTCGAGGTGAGCGTATATTCGCCGAGGACGTTCTGGAACGAGTAACCGACGAACGTTTCGCCGCGGAAATCTCGCACGGCCTTCGGGTTGGGCATGGTCGCATCGGGGTCTTGCCTGGTGGACGGGCAGATGAAGACCTCCGGCGAAAAACCTGTTTCGGCGGCGATGAGCCACAGGTTTGCCGTGTTGGACTGGATGGGCTTCCCGTTGTCGCCGGGTTCGGCCTTCGGGGGCCTGCCTTTGCCCGTGACGGGGTCCCACTCGTCGGTCCGTGTGTTGCCGACGTCGTCCCAGGCGGTGGATTCCTCGGTGAAGAGATCGGGCCAGACCTGCCGATGCTCCGAGGCGTGGATTCGCATCGCCTTGCCGATCTGTCTGAGATTGTTTTGGCACTGTTCCCTCCTGTCGTGTCTGTCCGTTCCGAAGAAGGCGAGAAGGAGGACAACAACCAGAACCAATGTCACAATAAGAACTGCGATGAGCTCAACGAGACTGATCCTCGCCTCACGCGCCGCACCGCTGGACGGACCCATGACGTGCCTCCTTTGGCCGGGGAGTTGAATATACTTATTCTGCTCTGCCGGCGGCGGGCGTGTCAACAGCAAAGGGTTGGGGGTAGTGTCAAGTTCTGTGTGTAATTTTGGGGACGAGGTGCCAGCGGAGGAGTTGGCCGAAGACGGCGCGTTCGGCGGCGGCCGGATGAGAGTCGTCGCTGACGAACAGGTTACAGCGTTTTCATCCTCGGGCGTTCTTGCCGTCGGTTACTGTTCCGCGAGGTCTCCCGCCTGAGCCCGGATCGGCAACAGTGCCGGATCCAGCCCCCAGTCCTCGTAGCCCTGCTCGATGAGACTCAGGTATTCCGGCGCCGGCAGCGCGAACGCGTGTCCCGGACGCATCTGGTAGGCGAAGGCCTCGACGGGTCCGCGTTCCGTCTCGGCCGTTACGCGGATGCGATCGTACAGGTCGGGGAAATCCTCGCTCTCGTCCAGCGAGTCCAGATCCGCCGCACTGATCTCATAGAGGCCTCCCGGCACCCGGTCCTCCTCGGACGCCACGATGTCCGCCCAGCAGCGGAAGGCCAAGCGGTAATTCGGCAGGGTCGCGGCCACCAGGGGGCGGGACGATGGGCACCACAACTGCATGTGGGCGCGGCTCAGGTTCGCGCCGTAGGCGAAGTAATGCATTCCCTGTGCCCCCGAGGGGGATTCCGCGTGCAACGTAGATGGCGGGCGAAGAGGTGTCAAGCGAAACGTCTCCGAACCCTCACGGCGCGCGCCGGTTGGACCTTGACACCTGCGGCGTCCGCCCGTATAGTCCTCCGCGTGAAACCCCTTGGACTGAATCTCCTGATGGTGGTGGCGGTGGCGGCGGGCGGCTGCAGCGCCGCGGCTCGCGGCTGGGAGCAGTCGGACCTGCCGACGCACGACCGCGAGAAAGCGTTCGAGGCGGCCCGCACCGTGCTGAGCCGACATTCTGAGATTGTCGAGAGCAATTGGGCTCGGGGGGAAATCCGAAGCCGGCCTCAGTTCGTGGACCGCCAGCGGACGGGAACGCTTGCAGATGTGCGAGGGGCCGGCGGCCGATGGCGCAGCACGGCCTTGTGCGAGATCGGGCGGGACGGCATGACGATCGTCGCCCGCGTGGCCGTCCGGATGGAGCGTGAGGCGACCGCCGCCGCGGTAGCCATGGCCGAAAGCGGCACCGACGACCGGGCGAGCGACGTGCCCCGCTCCGTGCCGCGAATTGCCGAGCCGGGCGCACCGGCCGACCGCGAGGTCTGGGTCGAGGTGGGTTACGACCGGCCGATGGCGCGGGAACTCCTGGCCCAGATCGCTCAGGAGGTCGAGAAGTCGGAGATGCGCGAGGCCCTGCCGCCGGACCAGTCGCCCGACCAGGTTTTGGAGGAATCGAGACGGATCGGAGCCGAACAGGGCTTCTAGGCCAGCCCTGAGTCCCGGCGCGCCGGGACCGAAGGGCCAGCCCTTTCGGTCCGGACAAGAAACAGGTGCCCCCATCGTCTAGCGGCCTAGGATATCGGGTTCTCATCCCGGGGACAGGGGTTCAAGTCCCCTTGGGGGTACCAGTGAAAAGGCCCGCCACGGCGGGCCTTTTCACTGGTAGAGCAGGAGAGCGTAGAAAGGAGAGAGTGGAAAAGGCCGCAGAGCCGTGACTTATGGGTGTATTCCGACTGATGGCACAACCGCTCTCCCGCAGCTTGCCCGGCGTAGCCTTGGCGAAGCCGGGTCTCCTCTCTACCTTTTTGTTCTCCTTCCGTTAGGATAGAGATCGCCCGGATGCTGTCCGGCCTGATCAACGGGTTGGACAGCCGCGACAGGTGAACATTTTCGTTTCGGGGAGCGGCCATGCGGCCGAGGTTGCTGGCGCTGGATTACGATGGGACATTGGCGGACGACGGCGGGATATCGCCGGCGACGCTCGAGGCGCTCGCCGAGGCGAAGCGCGCGGGCTTCCTCCTGGGCCTGGTGACCGGGCGGCCGCATGATGAGTTGCTCGGCATCTGTCCCGAGATCGGCCTGTTTGACCTCGTGGTGGACGAGAACGGGTCGGTGCTGCATTTTCCGGGGACGGGGGAGGTGGAGGACCTCGGTCCCTCGCCGCCGGAGCGGTTCGCGGAGGAACTCGTGCGGCGAGCGATTCGCCACAGCCGGGGCCGCGTCGTCGTCCGCACCTGGCGGCCGCACGTCCAAGAGGCGCTGGCTGTCATCCGCGACCTCGGCCTTGCCCTGGACGTCATTCCTAACAAGTACGCCGTCATGATCGTGCCGCGCGGCATCGACAAGGGAACGGGCCTCGCGGCGGGCCTGGAGCGTCTCGGCGTCGCGGCGTCGGAGACGGTGGCCGTCGGCGACGACGAGAACGACCGCGCGATGTTCCGGGTGGCGGCTCTGCGCGTGGCGGTCGGTAACGCCATCGATTCGCTGAAGCAGGCGGCCGACGTGGTGCTTGATTCGCCCAACGGCGAGGGCGTCGTGGCGTTCATCCGCGAGCGCATCCTGGGGTCGCCCGAGTCGCTGCCGCCGCCCCGCGACCCTCCGTTGGTGGCCTGATTGGCGGACAGGGCGGACAGGATGCTGGTCGGCGCGGGTGGCCAAAAGAATTTGTTGACACGCCCCCTTTGCGGAGCATAGATTGCCCCCCCCATGAACCTCTCGTTTGACCTTCGGTGTGTTGGGTTAGGCTCCGCAACGGTCTCGGCTACACGTTCTGGTCTGCTCAACAAACCCTAATCAGGAAGGCGCAACATGAACACGCTTCTACTCGCGATGGATGCCTCGGGATCGGCTGCTTCCGGCGCCCCGGACTCGGGCAGCATGGGTACGACTGATATCACGATCATGATTTTGTACATCGTCGGTATCGTCGTGCTGGGGTGCTGGGTGGGATTGCGTCACCGGAAGAAGGGCGGCGAGGCCAAGGACTACTTCCTGGCCGGTAAGACGCTACGGTGGCCGATCATCGGCCTGGCGCTGTTTGCGACGAACATTTCCTGCGTGCACCTGGTTTCGCTGGCCCAGGCGGGGTTCGACAGCGGCCTGCTCCTGGGCAACTTCGAGTGGATGGCGGCGTTTACGCTGGTGATGCTGGGTCTGTTCTTCGCGCCGTTCTATATCCGGTCGCGTGTCGCCACGTTGCCCGACTTCCTGGAACGCCGCTACAACCGCGCCTGCCGCGACTGGCTGGCCGTCCTGTCGATGGTCTCGGCCGTGATAATCCATATCGGATTTTCGTTTCTGACCGGCGGGGAAGTGCTCAAGGCCCTGTTCGGCGTGGATATTTATACCAGCATTATCGTCATCGCCGTGTTGACCGGTCTGTACACGGTTATCGGGGGCCTGATGGCGGTGATCATCACCTCGGGTGTCCAAACGGTCGTCCTGGTTCTCGGGGCGGCTGTTATCACCATCTATGCCTGGTACCACATGGGCAGTTGGACGGCGATGGAGAACGTGCTGGAGATAAAAAACATCTTCGGCGACGACAACATCATCAAACTCTCCATGCTTCGGCCGCACGGCGACCCCAGTGGTTTTCCCTGGTACGCCATTTTTCTGGGATACCCCGTGCTGGGTATCTGGTACTGGTGTGCCGATCAAACCATCGTGCAGCGCGTCTTGGGCGCCCGCGATGAGAACCACGCCCGGGTCGGTCCGCTGTTCGCCGGCCTGATCAAGATTCTGCCCGTGTTCATCTTCGTGTTGCCCGGCCTGTTCGCCTTCACCCTTTACCAGAACGGCAAACTCGATGTCACCGGCACCCAGATGGTCAAAGAAGGCGAAGTGAATCTGAAACATGCCGTCCTGCTGACGACCGACACGCCGGCTGACGCCAAGGTTCTTGAGGCGCGCCAGCGGGTTGCCGAGTATACCCTCGCCCCGGAAAAGGCCGCGGCACTGGCCGAGAACGGGTTCTACCAGAACGGCGACGTGTCCGGGCTGACCGCGGCGGTCGAGGCCGAACTGATCGATGTCCCCACCGCGGAATTCCTTAAGGCCAAGACGATTCTGACGTCGTTCCAGTTGGACGACGTGACCCTTACAAAACTCAAAGCCGCGGAACTGTACGACGAGAAAAACTACATCGTCCAGATCGACAAGGCGGTCGAGCAGAGCTTGGTGACTCCGGAAGCCGCCGCCATGATCCGGACCTATGGCGACCCCGTGCTGCAGACCAAGGGTGTCTACGCCGTCATGATCATGCAATTGCTCCCGCGCGGCCTGAGGGGGATAATGGTCGCGGCCCTGCTGGCGGCGCTCATGTCGACCGTGGCCGGCGCCTTGAACTCCATCGCCACGCTTTTCAGTTTCGACCTGTACAAACGGTTCAAGCCGGACGTGTCGGATCACAAACTCGTGTGGATCGGCCGGGTGACCGCCGCCGTGGCCGTGGTCGTGGCGATCGGGCTGGTGCCGTTGCTGAACAGTTACAAGAGCATTTTCGAGGGGCTGAACGATATCATTGCCCACATCGCCCCGCCGGTGACCTGCGTGTTCATGCTGGGCGTGTTCTGGAAGCGGGCGTCGGCCACATCGGCCAAACTCACGCTGTGGTTTGGTTCAGGGTTGGGGGCCCTGGTGTATGCAACCAAACATTTCGGCGGGCTTTACCCCGAGTTTGGCGAACTGGCGGCGGTCCAATTCATCATGGGCATTCCCTTCATGATGATGGCCTTCTATCTGTTATGCGCTTGCGTGACGATGCAGGTGACCTTCTCGCTGATCTGGCCGGCTGGGGAGAAAGAACGGGCCAGCAAACTGTACTGGGAGAACCCCTTCGAGCCGCTGAAAGACAAGGGCTGGCCCGGCATCGGCGACTACAGGTTTCTGGCGTTCCTGCTGGTTGCTGTCATGGCGGTCCTGTACTACTTCTTCCGTTAGAAAAGGAGAATAACCATGGAATACTGTCCGGCTTGGTTGGTCGTGCTGCTGGTTCTTTCCCTGGCCCTTGTGACAGGATGCCAAACCATGACCCACGTGGACCCGGTGTATGGCCTGACGAATCCGACCCCCGACGAAGCCGCGAAAGCCAAGGTCAAACGGTACGGCTCGGTGGTCGAGCTTCTCCCCGAAAAGGAGAAACAGTACCGCGAACTGCACGCCGCCGTTTGGCCGGATGTGGTCAAGGCCATCAAGAAAGCAAACATCCAGAACTACAACATCTACTTGACTGAGATCAACGGGAAGAAGTACCTGATCAGTTACCTGGAGTACACCGGCAACGACGCCGCCAAGGACTTCGCCTCCATCGGTCTGGACAAGACCACGAAGGAGAAGTGGTGGCCGATCACCGATGCCTGTCAGAAGCGCCTGCCCGGCACGCCCGAGGGCGAGCAATGGCTCGGCATGGAAATGCTCATGCACATCGAGTAAGCGGCGGGTCGTGAACGTGCATTCAAGCCCCGACCTCCGGCGGGTCGGTGCGCCGCCGGCTTGCGAGTGGCGCCCGCCTGAGGCACGATAGATTCCATGACGGGTCGAGACTTGGACGCGCTTGTGGTCGGAGGGGGACCGGCGGCGCGTGGTGCGCCTTCCACCTGGCGCGGGGCGGGGCGAGAGTCGCCCTCCTCGAGCCCCCGCTCGCGATCGCTGGGAAGCGGACTTCGGCGAGGTTCTGCGGTGGGGCGCGCGGCTGGCAAGAATGCCCGCCGCGCTATCCCCTCTCTCGGGGGCGCGAAGTTGACAAAGTAGCGCTACTCGGCGGCGGGCCGGCCGGCCCCTCGACCATGCCCTTCGACAGGCTCAGGGC
>JBAUDW010000031.1:0-21890 GCA_049678285.1 Phycisphaerae bacterium | reverse complement strand
GCGCGGGCCGAAGTCGTACACCCGCGAGGACGTGGTGGAGTTTCACGTCGGCGCTTGGCCGGCGCTGGAAGGCCTGATGGTCGAGGGCCTCTTGCGCGCCGGCGCCCGTGCCGCGGGGCCCGGCGAGTTCACCTGCCGGGCGCTCCTGGCGGGCCGGCTGGACCTGGCGCAGGCGGAGGCGGTGATGGCCGTCGTCGGCGCCTCGAGCGAGGCGTCGCTGCGTGCGGCGGGCGACCTGCTCAGCGGGCACCTCTCGCGCGAGATCGAAGGCCTCGTCGATCAAATCCGCGACGTCCTCGTCCTGGTCGAAGCGGACCTGGACTTTGCGGACCAGGACATCGAGACGGCGCCCGCGGGGGAAGTGGTGCGGCGGCTGGGGCTCTTGCGCGAGGCGCTCGCGGACCTGGGCCGCCGGAGCCGCGGCCTGGAGACGTTCGCCGGCGAGGTGCGCCTCGTGATAGCCGGCTGGCCGAACGTCGGCAAGTCGAGCCTCTTCAACCGCCTGCTCCTGGAGGACCGGGCCATCGTCGCGCCCCAGGCCGGAACGACGCGCGACGAACTGCGGGCGGGCCTCCACCTGGAGGGCGTGACGGTGGTGCTTTCGGACACGGCGGGCCTGGACGAGGCGAGGGACGAACTGGCGGGCAAGGCGCGCGCCAAGGCGCTGGAGGCCCTCGAGCGGGCGGACCTCGTGCTCCTGGCGCTCGACGCGACGAGCCCGGACTACGAACGGACGCGGGACCTCGCGGCGCTCCTGGCGGCGCCGATGGTGGTGGCGGTGACGAAGTGCGACCTCGAGTCGCCGGCGCGGGCGCGCGCGTGGCTGGAGGCGCGCGGCCTGGGGGCGGAGACGATTGCGACGAGCGCCGTGACGGGCGAGGGGCTCGGAGCGCTGCGGGCGGCGCTCGGGCGCGCGGTGAAGGGCGGGGCGGTGGATCGGGAGGCGAGCGGGCCGGTGGTGACGGCCCGGCACCGGTCGGCGATGGAGGAGGCGGCCGGGGCGCTCGGGCGTGCGGAGCGCGTGGCGCGCGAAAGCGGGGAAGGGGAACTCGTGGCGCTCGAACTTCGGGAGGCGCGGTCGGCGTTGGGCGGTATTCTGGGGCGCGAGGCCGACGCGGGGGTTCTGGAGCGGATTTTCGCGCGTTTCTGCGTCGGAAAATGACGGGGACGGACAGGAGCAGGAGGCGGCGCGCTCTGGGTAAGGGACTCCAATACAAGAACTTAGGGTGCGGCGCAGGGGAATTGACTTGACGATGGTTCGCGGGGTTGGGTTTAATACGGCTGGAGAGGGGCGCGACGCATCCTGCCGGGCATGCCGGTCGGCCCCGACCCACCCGGGCCGGCGCGGAAGCCCACGAGTCGGACTTGCCGGCGGCGCCCGCGCCAAGTGAGGTACGCATTATGCCAACCGCCAAGACCGTATGGGGTATTGATGTCGGGCAATGCGCGTTGAAGGCGATCCGGTTGCGTTGGCGCGACAATCGCCTTCAGGCGGTGGGTTTCGACGTCATCGAGCATGCGAAGGTTCTGAGCCAGCCGGACGCCGACGAACAGCAGTTGATCCGCCACGCGTTGAACAAGTTTCTCGGGCGCAACAGCATTAAGGGTTCGACGATTGTGGCCAGCGTGCCGGGGCAGGCGAGTTTCACGCGGTTCATCAAGTTGCCTCCCGTCGAGCGGCGCAAAGTTCCGGAGATCGTGCGGTACGAGGCCCGCCAGCAGATACCGTTCAACCTGGAAGACGTGGTGTGGGATTACCAGACGCTGAGCCCGGCGGGGGCGGGGCCCCGCGAGGTGGAAGTCGGGATCTTCGCGATGAAGCGGGAGATTGTCGCCGACTACGTGGCGGACTTTCTGGCGATGCGGGTCGAGCCGGACATCGTTCAGATGGCGCCCGTGGCGCTGTACAATTTTCTGGTGTACGATAAGCAGGGCGGCGGCGGGGCGACGATCCTGATCGACGTGGGGGCGGAAAACACGAACCTCGTGATCGCCGACGCCGAGCGAGTGTGGATCCGGCCGGTGCCGATCGGCGGCAACAACTTCACACAGGCCCTCTGCAAGCAATTCAAGTTGCCGTTCGCCAAGGCGGAGAACTTGAAGCGTCACGCGGCGGAATCGAAGCACGCGCGCAAAGTGTTTCAGGCGATGCGTCCGGTGTTCGGGGACCTCTTGACGGAAGTGCAGCGGTCGATCGGATATTACACGAGCCTCCACCGCGACAGCCGGATCGAGCGTGTGGTGGCGCTGGGCAACGCGTTCCGGTTGCCGGGGCTCCGGAACTTCCTGGCCCAGAGCCTGGGCCTGGAGGTGGAGGCGATTGAGGGATTCCACTCGTTGCCGGACGCCCCGGCGCTGAATGCGCCGTTGTTCCGGGAGAACGTGCTGTCGTTCGGAGTGGCGTTCGGCCTGGCGGTTCAGGGTCTCGGCCTGGCGACGATCCAGACGAGCCTGCTGCCGCCGGAAATCCTGAGTCAGAAGATTCTGCGGAAGAAGCGGCCGTTCTTCATCGGCGCGGCCGCCTGCCTCGTGGCGGCTATCGGATGTTTCGGGTACGACCAGATCAAGGGCTTCGGCGAACTGGCGGGCCCGCCGGGCGAAGTGGACCGCATGGAGAGCGAAGTCGACAAAATGGCCGAGGAGAACACAGCCAAGCAGGCCCTCTTCGAGAAAGAGAAGCAATCGCTGGTCGAGTGGCAGACGAAACTGGCGGAACTGGAAGGCGTCGCGTCGGACGAGGCCTATGCGTATGAGTTGGCGCGGGCGGTCTGGGAGGCGTTGCCGTACGACGAAAGGTGGAAGACGTACGATCCCGCGAAGAACTCCCCGCCGCGCACGAACCTGCGGATCGTGGAACTGCTGGACCTGAGGGCGCAGTACGTGGCGGATGTTCGTCCGTACTCGGGTTCGGCTGGCGCGGGCTTGGACGAGATCGAGGTGATCGAGGCCGGCGCGGCGCCGGCGGCGCCGGCGGAAGGCGAGTCGGCCCCGGCCGCGCCGAAGGGAACCCGCGGACCGAGGCCGGGGGTGCTCGTTCGGATTGTCGGCATTACGCCGAAACCGGCTCGCGACGGGCAACAGTTCATCAATGATGAACTAATCGAGAAGTTGAAGAATAACCCCAGGACGGTGCGGCTGAGGACGCCCGCGGGCGAGGAGATGCTGGCGAAGGTTCGTCTGACAGGGCGGTTCGGCGACCAGAGAGAATTTGGGGAGTTCAGCCCTTCGCGCGCCGAGGCGCGCGGCGTGGACGGGGCGGCCGCCGCTCCGCAGACCGTCGAGATCGACCGCCGGAACGATTTCTGGTTTGTGGCCGAGTGGGTGGTGAAGATGCCTGACCGAGGGTCGGCGCCGGCGGCGCCGGCCGAGAAGGCGACGGAGGAGGAGCCGTTGTAGGCCTCCCCGAGCGGCGAGGCGCGACGGGTCGGCCCCGGCGCGCCGGGGTCTGGGCCGGGGGGAAAAGGCGGTGAGGAGAATACGCATGATGGAATTCGTCAAACGCCACGCGTTTCTGCTGGTCTTGGGCGCGGGGTTCGTCGTGATTGCCGTGGGGGTTCTTGTGACGGTCCAGGCGGGCTACCGGGGACCCGGTTCCGGACTGGAGGCGAAACTGGCGGGGACCGGGCGAGCGGCAGAGGCCCTCTTGGACAGCCCGCTGTACGGCGATAAACTGATCGAAAAGATGTCCGAGGAGGTCAAACAGCGCCAGGCGCGTTACGAGGAAATCCTGGATTACGTGCGGAAACTGGGGCACGCCCGCAAGCCGCTCATCGAAGGGCTTTTCCCCCGCAGCACGGACGTCAATCTTCGTCATTCGTTCAAGGCGGAATACGCCCCGGCCCTGGACCGGTTCATGAAGACCTTGGGGGCGATCCTTCCCCTTCTGCCGCAGGACGACACCCCCGAGGCCGAGAAGGCCAGCCGGCTGAAAAAGTTCGAGCAGGCGACGATGTTCGCCCACCCGCAACAATCGTTCGTTCGGCCGGATTGGGTGGAAAAGGCCGAAGCGCCGACGCTGGACCAATGCGCCGTCGCGCAGGAAGACCTCTGGCTGATGTCGGACCTGGTGGGAATCATCGCGGAGGTCAACCGGGACTATCTTGACGGCCGGCCCGCAGTCATCTGCAACGTGCCGATCAAGGAACTGGTGGAGATACGGATCGGAGCCGGCGTGGCGACGCTGGAGGGTTCGAGGGGGGGCGCGGGGGGCGTGCGGTATCGTCCGTCGTCGGCGCCCGAGGGGGCCGGGGCTCCCACGCTGTCGGGCCGGCTCTCCAAGCCCGGGTTCTACCTCGTCCTGCCGTTCCGCCTGGTGGTGGTGATCGAATCGCGGTGGTCGGGGGAACTGCTGCGCCGGCTCAAGGGGACCGAGAGTTTCCTGAGCGTGGAAGTGTGGCACATGAAGCCGATCGTGCCGGAAGCGTTCGAACGGTTCCGGGGGAGCCTCCTGGCGCATTCGCGGGAGGTGTACGGGAACGGCGGGGTGGTGCTATTGGAGGTGGTCGGCGAGTCGCTGGTTTTCCAGTTGGCGGGCGGACGGGTGACGAACCCGCCGCAAACAGCCGCGGGGCCGGAGGCGCCGGCGCCGGTCGCCACGGGCGACTCGACGAGGCGAGCGGGTTGATCTTCGAGGGACTTTCCACCGGGTCGCCACAGGCGACTCGACGTGGCGAGCCGAGGCTGCCCACGCCGGGTGACCTGGGCTGAAGGAGTTTAGCGAATGGCTACCGACCTGAGGGAATCGTGGTGGGGCCGGCATTTTGAGAAGGTGGTGGTTCTGGCGACGGGGCTGGTCTTCGTCGTCTCGGTGGTGCTGTGGGTGGCCATGCGGGAGTCGCGTGTCGAGAAGCGCGAGGTGATTCGCCTTCTGATTCAGGAGATTCACGATCGCAAGGAGGACACGATCGAGAAGGTGTTGTCGGAAGAGGAGCAGCGGCAACTGGGCCTGACGAAGTCGCCGCTGACGGTGGCGGAGTTCGAGCGCCGATTGGCGCAACTGCCGGCCAAGTGGCCGTCCGACCGGGATCCTGTGTGGGGCATCGTGATGGGCGGAATCGAACCGCCCCCCGAAGCCAAGATGGTCACGCCGCCCAAGCAGATCCTGGCTGTCGAGGAAGTCGAGACGGCCGTGGGCCGGGGCGTCACGCCGGAGGCTGTCAGTCGCCCCCTGGAGAAGATGGCCGAGCAAGGCCTGTCGGACATCGCGTGGGTCAGTTGCGTCGGCAAATTCAATCTGGACCTTCAACTGGAAGAGTACCTGGCGGGGAAGGTGGAGCCGCAGCCGATCGTCATCACGCGGGTGGAGATGTCGCGCCGGGAGCGGAAGCCGGACGGCACGTGGTCGGATTGGGAAGCCGTCACAGGGCAGGGCGCCAAGGCCGCGCTCGACAAACTGCCTCGCCGGCCCCAGAACAGTCGAGACAGCCGGGCCGTCATCGCGTGGGTCCGGGGCCTCCTGGCGGTGCAGGAGGACGTTCGCCGCATCCCGTTCCTCGATCTCGTGGCCCGGGACCTGGAAGGCAAGTGGGTGCAGGACATTGCCGGTGACGTGAAGGGCGTCGAGCAGCCGAATCTTCGGGCACCGGTGGGGGCGGGGGCGCCCGCGAGGGGAGCGCCGGCCGCCGGGGCACCTCCGCCGGAGGCGGCACTTTCTTCGGGCGCGGGACCGGCGGCGCCCGCGGCCCCGGCCGGCGGGGCATGGTGGCTGACGGAACCGATGGGACCGGTCGGGCCGACGCCCACCGGGCCGATGGTGATAGGTCCGATCGAGGTCCAGTACACCTACGCGACCGTTTGGGCGCACGATCTTTCGGTGCGCCCCGGGCGAACGTACCAGTATCGGATGCGCGTGGCGGTATTCAATCCGGTGTATGGCCATCCGGATTGCGGGGACGAGCAGGCGAAGTGGACGCTGGAACGCGTCGGCGAGTGGAGCGAGCCTTCCGTCGCGGTTACCATTCCGCGCCTGGTGCACTTCTACTTCGTGGGCGTTTTCGGCGACCGGGCGAACCTGGAACTGCACCGATGGATTCACGGCCAGTGGGTCATCGTCCGAAGCGTCCCGTGCCGGGTGGGCACGCCCATCCTCTACAGCAAACTCGTCCCGATCAAAGTGCCGGGCGCCGGGAAAGAAGCGACCGAGACGGTGGACCTGAGCCCGGGCGTGCTTCTGGTGGATATGATCCGGGGGTTCCCTTACACGCCGGCGGGCATGAGGACGGTCACGGCGAACGTCCTGATCTTCTCGGACACCCAGGGCAACCTGGGTCAGCGGATCGATTGGGAAGACCAGATAAAGGCCAACGAGCGTCGGCAGGAGCGTGAAAGCGTGGTTCCGGGTGTCGGCCCGGCCACGAAAAAAGGCGGATAACCCCCCGGATCTTGGGCTTCCGCGGCCGGTTTGCCCAGGCGGTTGGGGGGTGGGGTCAGGAGGGCGGAGCCCCGCGGCGGCCGGGAGGCCCGAGGGGACGAAAAACCGGCGAGATTTTGCTTGCGGAGCCGGAGCGGTTTGCTAGAGTGTCTCGGTCGTCGGACGAAGAGCGGTAACGAACGGCAATCATTCGAATTATGCCACATTATTCCAAGTCGGGCGTGGAGATGTCGGTGTAGTGGGGGCATCCGAAGGCACCGCCGGCAACAAATTTCCGAATTCCCGAGGGGCCTTGGGGCCCACCTGCCGGGAGCGGTGTCTCGTTTCCCTGTGTCGCAGACAAGGAGGTCCATTTTGAAACCCGCGAGGATTCTATCGATTATCGGGATCGTGGGGGTGCTGCTCTCGGCCGCGGTGATGGCGATCGCCGCCGAGGCCGAGCAGCCAACCGCCGACCAACTGTTGAGCGAGGCCGCGCGCCTCTACGACGGCCACAAGTACGACGCCGCGCTGAAGCGGCTCAACGGGATTCAACGCGACACCCTCGGCTTCTGGGACAAGGGCAAGTTCGACTCTCTCCTCTCCAAGACCCAGAAAGCCGTCGGCGCCAAGGCGGCCGACGAGCAAGCCTTGGCCGAGGGACAGGAAGCCCTCGACAACCAGCGCGTGGCGACGGCCGTTGAGAGCCTGTCGCAGGCGGCCAACAGCGCCTATCTGGAAGACGACAAGCGCGACCAGGCCAAGGGGCTCCTTCAGGTGGCCGAGGAGCGCCACCGTCAGGCCGAAGCCAAGGTCAAGGAACTCCTGGGCCAGGCCAAGCAGGCCCTCGACAAGGGTCAGACGGCCGAGGCCCGTGCCGCGATCGTTGACATCAAGGCGATGGACGTGAAACTCGGCCTCTTTGACCGGATGGCGCTGAGGAGCCTGGAGAAGAAACTGGCGAGCCAATCGGCCGCCACGCCCCCCCAAGAGAAGGTGGTCGCAGCACCGGCTGAGCCGGTTGAAGCGAAGGCCGTCGCCGCCCCGGCGGAACCGGCGGAAGCGGCTCCGGTGGTGGCCCCGGCGGAACCGGCGGAAGCGGCTCCGGTGGCGGCGCCGGCGGAACCGGTCGAAGCGGCTCCGGTGGCGGCGATCCGCGAGACGGCGGAGAAACTGACCCTGGCCGACCAAGCCCGCCGGGCCGAGGCCGAGAACGAGACGCAACTCGGCGAGATGGCCCTGGCGGACCGTGAGTACGAGAAAGCGAAGATCCATTTCACCCGGGCACTGGCGCTGTGGCCCGAGTCCGAGCGAGCCGCCAAGGGCCGCGACGAAGTGATGCGCCTGCTGGGCGAACGCGAGGAGCCGGTGATACGCCACGTCGAGATCAGCCGGGACATCGAGCGGCAACGTGTGACGGCCAACGTGCAGGAGTTGCTGGGCCAGGCGGAACGGCTTCAGACGAAAGCCGAACGCCCGGAAGATTACGACCAGGCGCTGCGGCCTCTGGCCGAAGCGGACCGCCTGATCGACCTGGCGCGGGTCCTGATGCCTGAAGAGGCGGAAGGGCTTCGTGAACAGGTTCTCGTGCTTCGGGGCCAGATCAACAAGCAGAGGGCGGAGGCCGAGGCGGCCAGGAAGGGCCGGGCCGAAGTCGCCGCCCAAAAGGCGGAAGGGGAACGCATCGCCCAATACGAGCGGGACCAGCAGCAGAAGATCCAGCAACTGTGGGATCGTGCGAAGGAGTTGCGGCGTTCGATGCAGTTCCCCGAGGCGATCGAGGTGCTGGACCGGCTGATCGCGATCGACCCCGAGAACGATCGAGCCCGCCTGTGGCGCGACGACCTGATGTACCTGGAGTCGCAGGTCCGCCAGACGGAGACCCGAAAGGACCGCCGGATAGGCGCCGTCGAGGCTTTGGTGGACACCGAACAGGCTGCCATCCATCCGGGCGAAATGACCGACTACATCCCGAAGGAGAAGCCGAATTACCTCCGCTATCCGGACGCCAGGATGTGGCAGGACCTGACGGTGTTCCGCCGGAGACTGACGCAGATGGTGTCCGAGGAGCCGCCGGCCGTCGAGCAGACCCGCGCCCGGCTCCGGGAGAAGATCGACCTGGACTTCGAGCACACGAGCCTCGACAACGTGCTGAAGTACATCAGCGAGGTGAAGCGCGATCTGAACATTGTTCCGGATCCGGACCTGGTGACGGAGGGGATCGATCTGACGACGCGCGTCGTGGACCTCAAGGTCAAGGGCGTGTCGGTCGAATCGGTTCTGAACCTGATTCTCGGCGCCGACCTCGGGTACAAGGTCGAGGCCGGGTACATCCTCGTGACGACCCGCGCCAAGTTGCAGCAGAACCTGCCGATCGTGACGTACCCGGTTCAGGACCTGGTGGCGAGCATTCCGGACTTCAGCGACCAGGCGCCGCGGTTTGACATCCAAGCGGTGACGCAGGCGGCGGGGGAAGCCGGCGGCGCCGCCGCGTTGTTCGGCGCCGGCGCGGTGGCCGAGGAAACCGAGCAGATCGGCTGGCAGGAACTCGTGGACATCATCAAGCGCAACGTCAACGCCATGGCCGATCCCAGCGTGGCCCCGTGGACCGACGAGGGCGGGCCCGCCGCCATCGATTACATGAACGGCCTCTTGGTCGTCACGCAGACGCGGCAGGGGCACCAGCGCGTCGGCGACCTGCTGGAAAAGTTGCGCCGCGAGCGGGCCATCATGATCAGCGTCGAATCGCGCTTCGTCACGGTCGCCGACGATTTTCTCCAGGACATCACCTTGGACGTCGACGTGGCCTTTACTAGTACGGGGCCGGGTAGGTTCAACGGGGCGCCCATCCAGGATCCGGCTGCGTTCTCAACCCTGCCGGGCATTCCGCCGAGCGTCGCGTTTCCTTTGCAGCAGGGCCAGCCCATCATCGTCTCCAGCACCGGATCGAACGGCCTGGGGACAGCGGCACTGCTGCCGTTGGCCGGCTCCGCCTTCGCCAGCTTCACGAACGCGAACGAAGGCGGCATGGCGGTGAGCGGCGTCTTCCTGGACGATCTGCAGATTGGTTTTCTACTGCGGGCGATCCAGGCCGACTCGCGGTCCACGACGCTACAGGCCCCGCGCATCACGCTCTACAACGGCCAGCGGTCCTACATCACCGTCTCGAACGTGGTGACCTACATCGCCGACCTTGAGGCGATAGGGGGCGTTGGCGGGGGCGTCGGCGGCATCGGCTCGGCCGCCTATGATCCCCAGATTGGTGCCATCCCGGTCGGCACAACCCTGGATGTCAAGGCGACCGTCAGTGCCGACCGCCGCTACGTCCAGTTGGACCTCAGGCCCCAGGTGGCCGATATTGTTAACATGCGGACATTTACGTGGGGCGGGGGCGCGGGTGGCTTTCCCTTGGCGTACATCGAAATGCCGGAAGTCAGTGTCCAGGACTTAAAGACCACCGTGAGCGTCCCCGACGGGGGCACGCTGCTGATGGGCGGCATGAAGCGGTATGGGGAGACGGAAGTGGAAACCGGCGTCCCGATTCTCAACAAGGTCCCGATTCTGCGGCGCCTCTTCAATAACCGCGCCAGCCTCCGCACCAACTCCAACCTCCTGATCCTCATCCGCCCGAAGATCCTTATTCAGGCCGAGGAGGAGCACAAACTCGGGTACGATGACTTCTAGCATCGCGTGTCGCAAGGCATGGCGGGGAGGCCGATAGGCCTCCCCGTCTTTTTTTGTTCGTCGTCCCCCGTCGCGAGGGCTACGATAGGGGCGCTGGGGGGACGACTCTCAGCTCGCCACGTCGAGTCGCCTGCCGGCCACGGCACGAGACGTAGCCGTGCCAGGGCGGCGACCGAAGGAGCGGCCGTGCTGCCTCTGATTCGCATGGTGGTCGCGATCGAGATGATGGCGCTGCCGGTATGGGCCGGCGCGGTCCTCGCGCGTCCGGGGGCCGGTCTGGGGTGGCGGCTCGCGCGGCTGCCGGCGGCTGTGGTGCTCCTGGCGGGCGCGCTTCTCGTCATGGCCGCGATCGTGGACGGGTCGGCGGCGGTCGGCGTCCTTCGGACCCAAGCGGTCGCCCTCGGGTTTCTGGTGTTTCTGGCGGGCCTGGGTGTCCTGCTGGAGCGTGTGGCGGGTCCGCGAGCGGCCCAGTGGATAGTCGCCCTCGCGGGCTGGATCGTCGTCGGGTCGGTCGTGTGGGCGGGTCCGATGCTGGCCCTTCTGGAAGGCCCGGCTCAGGCGACGGCAGCCCAGGTGGCCGTCCACGCCAATCCCCTGGTCGTGGCGGAGCAGGAACTCGGCCTGGTGTGGCTGCGGCAGGACTTGACGTATCGGATTTCGCCGTTCGGCGAAAGTTACAGTTATCTCGTGCCGGGCGTCGCGTGGTGGAAGACGTTCCTCGCCCACGCTTTCGTCGGGTCGGGGCTCCTGGTGTTCAACTTGCCACGTCGAGTCGCCTGCGGCGACCTGCCGCGAGCCCGCCCTGGCCGACCGGCGGGGGAAGGAAAAGCGCCGTGATCGCTTGAAGCGATCGCGGCGCGTCACCCACCGAGACGTTGATCGGCGTCAGCCTTTGACCTCGAAGTCGGCGTCGATGACGTCGTCGCCGCCTTTCTTTTCTTCGGAGGGTGCGGCCTGGCCGGGGCCTTCGGCGTGTCCGGGGCCGGCCTGGGCGCCCTGGCCCTGCTGCTGATAGAGCATCTTGGCCAGGCTGTGGGAGGCCTGGTTGAGGGCCTCGACGGCGCGGTCGATGCGGGCGGGGTCGTCGGCCTTGAGGGCTTCGCGGACCTCCCCGATGGCCGTCTCGATGCTGGCGCGGTCATCGGCGCCGAGTTTGTCGCCGTGCTCCTTCAGCGTGTGCTCGAGCTGGTAGACGAGGGCGTCGGCCTGGTTGCGTTTGTCGACGAGGGCGCGGAGTTTCTTATCCTCCTCGGCGTGGCTCTCGGCCTCTTTTCTCATCTTCTCGACCTCTTCCTTTGAGAGGCCGCTTGACTGCTGGATCTTGATGGACTGCGCCTTGCCGGTCCCGAGGTCCTTGGCGCTGACGTTGAGGATGCCGTTGGCGTCGATGTCGAAGGAGACCTCGATCTGCGGCAATCCGCGCGGCGCGGGGGGGATGCCCGCGAGTTGGAATCGCCCGAGGGTGCGGTTGTCGCGGGCCATGGGGCGCTCGCCCTGAAGCACGTGGATCTCGACGGTGGTCTGGTTGTCGGCCGCGGTGGAGAAGACCTCCTTCTTCTGAGTGGGGATGGTGGTGTTGCGTTCGACGAGCGTCGTCATGACGCCGCCGAGCGTCTCGATGCCCAAGGACAAGGGCGTGACGTCCAGGAGGAGCAGTTCCCTGTCCTCGAACTCGCCGGCGAGGATGGCGCCCTGAATGGCGGCGCCGACGGCGACGACCTCGTCCGGGTTGACGCCCTTGTGGGGGTCCTTGCCGAAGAGTTCCTTGGCGAGGGCCTCGATGGCGGGCATGCGCGTCTGGCCGCCGACGAGCACGACCTCGTCGACGCGGAAATCGGCGCCCCGGCGCTTGCGGGCGTCCTCGAGGCACTGGAGACAGGGCCGGCGGGCGCGCTCGACGAGGTCGCGGACGAGTTCCTCCAGGCGAGCCCGCGTGATCTTCATCGTCAGGTGTTTCGGGCCGCTGGAGTCGGCGGTGATGAACGGCAGGTTGATGTCGGTCTCGGGAAGAGTCGAGAGTTCGCATTTGGCCTTCTCCGCCGCCTCTTTCAGGCGTTGGAGGGCCATCTGGTCCTTCCTCAGGTCGATCCCAGAGTCGGCCTTGAAGGTGTCGGAGATGTGGTCGATGAGGCGCTGGTCGAGGTCGTCGCCGCCGAGGTGTCCGTCGCCGTTGGTCGCGATGACCTCGAAGACGCCTTCGCCGACGTCCAGGATCGAGATGTCGAACGTCCCGCCGCCGAAGTCGAAGACGGCGATCTTCTCGTTCTTCTTCTTTTCCAGGCCGTAGGCCAGGCTGGCGGCGGTCGGCTCGTTGATGATCCGAAGGACCTCCAGGCCGGCGATGATGCCGGCCTCCTTGGTGGCCTGGCGCTGCGAATCGTTAAAGTACGCCGGGACGGTGACGACGGCCTTCTTAATCTCGTCGCCGAGGTAGTTTTCGGCCGTCCGCTTCAGGTCCTGGAGGATCATGGCGGAGATTTCGGGCGGCGTGTAGTCTTTGGCGCGCGCGCGCACCTTCACCAGTTCCTCGGCCCCGCCCACGATTTCGTAGGGGACCAGTTTTTCCTCGGCCTGGACTTCGCTGTGGCGCCGGCCCATGAACCGCTTAATCGAGAAGATCGTGTTCCGCGGGTTGGAGATGGCTTGGCGTTTGGCCACTTGGCCGACCAGGCGCTCCCCCTTGTCCGTGACCGCGACCACGGAGGGGGTGATGCGGTTTCCCTGGGCGTTCGGGATGACGGTGATCTTGTCGCCCTCGCGGACGGCCACCACGGAGTTCGTGGTGCCCAGGTCGATTCCGATGACTTTTCTGGAAACCATCGCGTTCACTCCTTCCCACGTTGATCCGTCAGCCCGCCGCGGCGGGGTGCCGACACTGGAACCCTCCCGCATTTAATCCGTCCGGCAAAACCCGTGCCACCGGCGCCGGACGGCTGGAAAGACCTCGCGAGGCCCGAGCAACGGTATTCTACGGACTTCGGGCCGCGATTGCAACAAAGGGTCCTCGCCGGCCTGCCAGGGTGTGCCAAGATTTTCTGGCATGACCCGTTTCCGAAGGTTGGTGCTATCTCGCCAGTGTAGCGCGGGGGTTTATCCCCCGCGCTGCGCATGCGGCCGACCCCCGCCTGCGCGGGGCGTAAAGCCCCGCGCTACAAAGACCTAACGTTTGCCAGAAAATCTAGTCACACCCGCCTGCCATTCCGACAGGCTTCGCCCTGCCCGTCGCCCCTGCGCTGCCGTTTTGGCAAACCGCCTGAAGGGGGAAAACGGTTGACCCCTGCGGTGCGGAGACTTATAAGGAGCGCGTATGGAGACCCTTCGAGCCTTGCTCTTGGCGCTTGGCGCTGCGGGGTGTGCGGTAGCGTCGTCGGGGTGCGCGGTGCCGTTCGTCGTCTGGCCCACGTTGCCGACGGACCTTGGTCACACGCTCCGGGTGCGCGACGCCGAGGGCCGACCCGCCGCCGAAGGCTACGTCTTTTTCCGCGTGTACGAATACAACGGGGCGGGCCTGGCGGAAGGGGACCGCAACGTCCGGAACCGCCAGGTGTTCGACGCGGCCTTCGAGACGCGCAGTCCGACCCCCGTCCGCGTGCCGGAAGAGACGGTGACGAAATACCGACTCGACCACGTCGAGGTGCTGAAGATTGCGCCGGACGGGACCGTTCAGGTCCCGCCGATCATCCGGGCGGGGACGCTGTGGCTCGTGCCCGGTTCGGAGAAGGCGAAGGAGGGCGTGCACCGGCGCACCTATTTTGGGGAGGTTCAGGCGTTGGAGGCGGGCCGGCCTCCGAGCGACCGGGTCGAAGTGACGCTGGCGACACGCCAGTTGACGTTTCCCTCGCGCCTGGATCCGGTCGCTTGGCGGCGCGAGTTGACGGCGGCGCTCCAGGACGTTCGCCGAGGCGCTCCCGACGAGTTCGCCGCCGCAGAGTTCCTGGAAAATGAATTGGCGCGCCTGGCGGTGTTGGCGCCGGAGGCGTTCGTTCCGGACGGCGTCGGGCCGGACGAGGAACGCACGATTCCGCTCACGCCGTCCGAGTCGGACCAAGGCATCCCGCCGGTCCTCGAGATGGAGCCGACGCCATGAACCGATGCCCGGCTCATCCGGCGTGGATCTGGCTGGCGGGCCTCCTTCTGCCCGGGGCGGGTCACGTCTGGGTTGGTTTTGTGGCGAGCGGCGCGGCCGTGGCCGTCGCGTGGGGTTTTCTGGCGGGCGGCGCTCTGGTGCGGGAGATTTTTCGCGCCGGTGGGGCGGTTTCGCCGTTGGAGTGGTTCCTTTGGGGATCGGCGGCGATCGTGTACGTTGCCGCCCAGGCGTCGCTGGGGTTTCGCCTGCAGGCGATAAGGCGAGCCGGGCGGATAGATGGCGACGGCCTGTTCCGGTCGGCCCTGGCGGCGTACCTTCAGGATCGGCTGGACGAGTCGGAGTCCATTTGCCGGGAACTCCTCGCATCGGACCCGGACGACGTGGAGGCGTTCCTTCAGTTGGCGATGATTGCGCAGCGTCGGGGCGACGCGGCGACGGCGCGGCAACACCTCGTCCGGGCGCGGTATCTGGACGACGCGGGCCGGTGGGATTTTGAGATCGAGCGCGAACTGGCTTCCTTGGGTGAAGGCGAGACAAGGCTTTAGCAGATTTGCATTTTTGGGGGGAAGGTGTATAATCTAATCGGCTCGAAAAGGGGTGAATTCATGGCCAGGTTCAAGTTCAGCATGGCAGCCGTTGATCACTGGGTCGAGCAAGTAGGTATTGACGTGAGACCAGTGGTCGAGGTCCGAGTTGACCGGGTCAAGTTGGAAGAGTTTGCCACGTGGCTTACGGAGCAGTGGCCAGGGCTATACGAGAATGTCGTGCGAGGGCCCGATCAATTCCAAGTAACCAAGAAATTCATCTTTCCGGGCAAGGGCGAAGTTGAACACCCGACATTCACCCTGACCAATAGAGGTGTATCGTTTGTGTTTCCGAGGAAACTTAGCATGTTGGGGGGCGAGGAACCGGCGCTTCCCTCGGAGGGAACTACCGAAATTGTCCTGCACGCCATGAAGAAGTTTAAGGAGCACTGGCCTCTCGCGAAGCAGATTCGCTACGGCAAGATTATGGAGTATATTTTTGACTGCGAGCCTGAAAAGGCTGCTCAGATCCTGGCAGAGCGATTCTGCAAACTCTCTGTGCCTGAGGATGGCGAGATTCTCATGCGCGTGAATCGCCCGGAGGGCGAATTTAACCGGATCATCGAGGTTCAGAACATTCTTAAGCAGGTACGCGGGTTGGACGGAACGTTGCAGGCTAACCCGGTTGCCATTGCGGTCAAGGTAGACTTTAACAACAGAGACATGAGTGAGGATCTTGAGGAGGGAAAGAAGCTTTATGTCCTGCATGAAGCGGATGAGTTTTGCCGGAAAGAACTCTGGGAGGTATTGAACGAAGGAGGTTGATCTTGATGGTGACCAACATTCAGGAGCTGGTGCCGCGCGGAGCGGTAACCGTGGGATGGTCAAGCAGCACCAATGGGCGTTGCTGTGACCCGATTCTTCGGCGAGTGCCAGGTTGCGCCTCAGTGGGAATCACTTCTGCAGGCCACTCCCTTGATTCGCTCGAAGATCTGATGGATGCCGGGGAGTCGGATGCCGCTCTGGTGGAGGCAAAGGAGAAGGGTACTACTTCAATCGAAGAGCTAATCCAAGAGCTCGGCTTGTGATGGCTCTCCATGCCTTACGGGGTAAAAATATCGCCCGCTGCCGGACGACAGATACGAAAACTCCCCCGCGAGGCGCAGGAGCGGTTTGTTGAGATCGCGCTTTCCCTGAAAGACGATCCCCGGCCCCATGGCTCGAAGAAGCTGACGGCGCGCCCGGGGCGCTATCGGCTTCGGTTTGGGGATTACCGGATTGTCTACCAAGTTGATGATGCGAACCATATCGTGATCGTTCTGCTAGTGGGTCATCGCAAGGACGTGTACCGGTTTGATTGACAGGCTGTGGCCTGACACCTTTAACCCGCCCGGGCGCAACTCGTCCGGTCCGAGACTTGCCGAAAAGGCCTTTTTCGGCCTTCCGAAGGCGGTTTTGCTGCGGCAACGGGAGGATTCTGACGATAAAACAGACGGTCGGCGTTCGCCCCGGTCGCCAACAGTACGGGCGACTCGACTAGGCGAGGCGGGGCGTCGGCGCCGTCGGGGTTGAAAGTCGGCCGGCGGCGGAGTACAATAAATGAATGCCGGGCCGGAAGAAGCGTCTTTAGGGCCGGCGAAGGGGGTTGGGGCCGGTGCCCCACCCAGGACAGCGAGGCGAGACGATGTTTGAACGCTTTACCGACCGTGCCCGAAAGGTGATGGCGCTGGCGAACCAGGAAGCCCAGCGCTTCAACCACGAATACGTGGGCACGGAGCATGTCCTTCTGGGCCTGGTCAAAGAGGGCCAGGGCGTGGCGGCGAACGTCCTGCACAGCCTGGGCATCGACCTGAAGAAGATCCGCCTCGAAGTGGAAAAGATCGTCAAGAGCGGCCCGGACATGGTCACGATGGGGAAACTCCCCCAGACGCCGCGGGCCAAAAAGGTCATCGAATTCGCCATCGAGGAGGCCCGCAGCCTCGGCCACAACTACGTCGGGACGGAACACCTCTTGCTCGGCCTCCTGAGGGAGCACGACGGAGTGGCGGCCCAGGTGCTGATGAACCTCGGACTGAAACTCGACGACGTGCGGAGCGAGATCCTCAACATTCTCGGCGCGGCCGTGGAAGGCGAGACCGAGGCGGAGGCCCAGCGAGGCAAATCGAAGACGCCTGCCCTCGACTCCTTCGGACGGGACCTCACGCAACTGGCGTCCGAAGGCAAACTCGACCCGGTCATCGGCCGAAAGAACGAAATTGAACGCGTCGTCCAGATCCTTTGCCGGCGGACGAAGAATAACCCGGTGCTCCTGGGCGAGGCGGGCGTCGGCAAGACGGCCATCGTCGAAGGCCTCGCCCAGCAGATCGTCTCGAGCGAGGTGCCCGAACTTCTCCTCAACCGGCGCATCGTCGTGCTGGACCTCGCGATGATGGTGGCGGGGACGAAATACCGCGGCCAGTTCGAGGAGCGGATCAAGGCCGTCATGAACGAGGTCCGCCGCGCGGGCAACATCATCCTCTTCATCGACGAACTGCACACGCTGGTCGGCGCCGGCGGGGCCGAGGGCGCCATCGACGCCTCCAACGTCCTGAAGCCCGCCCTGTCGCGCGGTGAGATCCAGTGCATCGGCGCCACGACCCTCGACGAGTACCGCAAGTACGTCGAGAAGGACGGGGCGCTGGAACGGCGGTTCCAGACGATCATCGTCGAGCCGCCCACCCCGAAGGAAACCGTCGCGGTCCTCAAGGGCCTCCGGGACCGCTACGAGGCCCATCACCGCGTCCAGATCACGGACGGCGCGATCGAGGCGGCGGTGGAACTGTCGAACCGCTACATCTCCGGCCGCTACCTGCCGGACAAGGCGATTGACGTCATTGACGAGGCGGGGGCGCGGGTCCGCCTCCGCACGATGACCCGCCCGCCGGACGTCACCCACATCGAGCAGGAGATCGAGCGGGTGAACCAGGAGAAGGAAGAAGCGGTGGCGGCGTCGGCGTACGAGCGGGCGGCGGAATTGAGGAACCGCACCGATGCCCTCCGCGTGAAGAAAGATTCGCTCGTCGCCGAATGGCGCGAGCAGGGCCGGGAAGTCGAAGGCATCGTGGATGAAGAGACGGTCGCCGAAATCGTGAGCCGAATGACCGGCGTCCCTCTGACGCGCCTCGAGAGCGAGGAAACGGAGCGCCTCCTGAAGATGGAAGACGAGATCCACAAGCGCGTCGTGAGCCAGGAGGAGGCGATCCACGCGATCGCCAAAAGCCTGCGCCGAAGCCGATCGGGCCTCAAGGACCCGCGCCGGCCGATGGGATGCTTCATCTTCCTCGGACCGACGGGCGTCGGCAAGTCCCTGCTCGCCAAGGCGCTGGCGGAGTTCATGTTCGGCGACGAGGACGCGCTGGTGCAGATCGATATGTCGGAGTACATGGAGAAGTACAACGTGTCGCGGCTGGTGGGCGCGCCGCCGGGATACGTCGGATACGAGGAAGGCGGGCAGTTGACCGAGCGGATCCGCCGCCGGCCCTACAGCGTGGTGCTCCTCGACGAGATCGAGAAGGCCCACGCCGACGTCTACAACATGCTTCTGCAGATCATGGAGGAAGGGAACCTGACGGACTCGTTCGGCCGGCGGATCGATTTCCGCAACACGGTTCTCATCATGACAAGCAACATCGGCGCGGACATCATCAAGAACCAGGCCAGCCTGGGTTTCCGGAAGAAGTCGGCCGAGGCCACCTACGAGCAGACCAAAGAGATGCTGATGAAGGAGGTCGAGCGCCACTTCCGTCCGGAGTTCCTGAACCGCGTGGACGACATCATCATGTTCCGGAACCTGACGCGGGAAGACCTCAAGAGCATCGTGGACATCGAACTGGCGAAGGTCCGCGAACGCCTCGAAAGCCAGGGCCTCCAACTCGTGCTCACGGACGAGGCCAAGGAGTTCCTCATCGAGAAAGGGTACAACCCGGACTTCGGCGCCCGGCCGTTGCGGCGGGCCATCGAAAACCTCATGGAGGACCATATCTCCGAGGAACTCTTGCGCGGTGCCTACAAGGGAAAGAACCGCATCAACGTCAGCGTCAAGGACGACCATCTGTACTTCGAGGGAACGAGCCACAGCCCCGAGAAGCCCGTCGAGGTCCACAACGGGACGTGACGGGCGCCGGGCCTTGAGGTTTTGGCGGGTGCAGCCCTCCCCGGCCCGCGGCGATGGATTTCGCTGCGGGCCGATTCTTGCGACCGAGCCGGGGCTTTCCACTATCCCCTCCATCCTTCCGGGGCTATAATTAGGGTGAGGCTCAGGCCTCCGAAAATGCCGATAGAAAAGCGGTGGGTCCCGCGCCTTTCGTGAGGCGGCTGTGGCAGGCCCGCTGCGGGGAGGTTGGATCATGAGGTCCTTAAGGACCGGCGCCTTGGCACTTCTGGGCGCCCTCGCGATTTCGATGATGGGCTCGACGGCCTTGGCCCAGCGGTTTGTTCCGATGCGTTACGACCTGCGCTCCCGGCAGGCTCGGTACGGCGGCAACCCGTACACCACGTACCGCAATTACAACCCCTATGCTGCTCCGTACAGGGGATACGCGGGGTACGGGGGTTACTACAGCGCGTACGGCTCGGCGGCGCAGTCGGACCCGTACTCGTTCGAGGCACTCCAGCAGCGAAACTACTTCGTGACGGGCAACGTGCGCGCGGGCAAGTCCTACCAGGGAACCGTGCCGTACCAGGACTCCGGCAGCCGATTGTCGACCGACCTGCCGTCGCTCAGGCTGAGCGATTTCCGGCGCGATAGCGTCGGCATCGAGGACATCGGAACGGGGGTGGAGTACGGGCTGCCGTTGCCGTATATCCCCTCCTCGGCGGCGGTGACGACGCCGGGGATGGTGGACCAGCGCTTCGCGCCGGCTGAAGCGTACATCCCGCCGGCCGTCGGCCCCTATGGGTACGGGATGGTGATCCCGTTGCCGCAGGCCTACGGACAGGGGGGCGACGACGTGGCGCTCTGGTCGCCCGGCGTTTTCCTGGGCGAGGAGGGCGGCGCGGCCGCCGTTCCGGACAACCTGCCGTTGCCGCAGGGCTTCTGGGACATGCTTGAGGCGTACACGGAGGGCGGGGAGGAGGCCGAACCGGCCTTTTCGCTGGACCAGGGCGCCGAGGGGGAGGAACCGGAGCCTTCCGACGCCTATGGATTGAGAGGCACTTTGCCACAGAACATATACGATCCGCGCCGCGATATGGGCGGGGCGGGGGAAGAGGCGCCGGCCTTCGGCGGTTCAGCCCTTTACTGGTTGAAAGACGAGACGGCTTCGGCGGCCGAAACGGGCGAGACGGAGGTGTCGGCCGAGATCGCTCCTCAGTACATGGACACCGGCGCGATCGTGCCGACGCCCGCAGGGGGTTTGCAGCAAATCCCCCAAAGCCGGTATGCCGAACAGGTTCGGCGCGCCCATGAGGCGATGAAGGCCGGCCGCTTTGCCGAGGCCGAACGCATCTACGGTGACGCCCTCGCGCGCGATCCGGGCCGGCCCGCCGCCGCCTTCGGCCGCGCGCACGCCCTCCTCGGTCTGGCCTATTACCATCAGGCGTCGCTGGTGCTTGTCCGCTATCTGCGGGCCCACCCCGCGTGGGCCGCCGATTTGCCCGACCTGAAGAGCGTCTATGCGGATGCGCAGGTGTATGAGCGGACCGTCAGCGACCTCGAACGTTCCGCCAAGGGGGAAGGCGCGACCCCCGCCCATCGGTTTCTCCTGGGTTATGTGCTCTGTGCGGGCGGCCGCCACGACGAGGCACGCCCGTATCTGGAGCAGACGACGGGCTCGGCGGAGATGAAGGAAGCCGCCCAGGTGCTGCTCGATGCCATAGCCGCCGTCCCGCCGCGCGAAAACCCTTAACCGCAAAGCGACCCCGCGCTGCGCCTTTCGAGCCGCCCGCGCCTCTTTGCGCCGTTCGAGCCGCGACCTTCTGGTCGCGGCGACGTTCCCCGCCATGGCCTGTGCCAGGGTAGGGAACGTGCCCGGCGGCTCCCGCCGCCGGCTCGACAAGCGCGATGCCGTTCGAGCCGCCCGCGGAAGCGGGCGGTTACGTTCCCGGGCATGGCCCGTCCCACGTGAGATTGCGTTCGGCGGTAAAAGCGGATTGAAGGCTGCGCGCGGGGCCGCTATAATCCATCGGTTCAAGGAGCAAGACTCTAATCGGCCCCCCCGGGGGCCGGAGGCATGGCCTTGGTGAACGAGAACGTTCCGGAGCCGTCGCCGGCACAGCCCGTCGGCGGTCCGGATTCCAGTGCGTCGTCGCCGGAATCGGTCGGCGGGGCGCCGGCGCAGGAGCAGCCCGCGCCGCTGCCTCAGACGCCGCCGACCGCCGAGCAGGCCGCGCCCCCAACGCCGCCCGCAACCCCGCCTTCCCCCCCGCCGCCCGAGAAGCCGACGGTCATCGTCCGTTACGGTCTGACCGGCATGCTCGGGCGATTTACGTGCACGCTGGAGGGGTGGAAGCGCGACCAGCGGGTGGTGATCAAGTCGGATCGCGGCCAGGAGATGGGGGAGATCGTATGCCCCTCGGCGTCGGCCTGTTTCCGCCAAAACGTTTCCGAGAAGGTCGTCGGCGAGGTGCTGCGATTCGCGACGCATGCCGACGAGATTGAAGAGAGGCACATGCACGATGGCGAGGAGCGGGAACTGGCGTTTTGCCGCGAACGCATCGCCGCCCGCGGATTGCCGATGAGACTCGTCCAGGCCGAGCATCTGTTCGGCGGCGACCGGATCATTTTCTATTTTCTGAGCGAGAACCGGGTGGACTTTCGGGCGCTGGTCCGGGACCTGGCCCACGAGTTTCAGACGCGGATCGAGATGCGCCAGATCGGGGCCCGCGACGAAGCCCGCCTCCTGGGCGACTACGAGCGATGCGGCCGGCCGCTCTGCTGCCGCGCCTGGATCAAAAACCTCGCGCCCGTCTCGATGCGCATGGCGAAGTCGCAGAAGGCGACGCTCGACCCGGCGAAAATCTCGGGCCATTGCGGCCGGCTCATGTGCTGCCTCCGCTTCGAGCACGAAACCTACCGCGAACTCGCCAGGCTGTTGCCGAGAAAAAACTCCTACGTCGCCACGCCCGACGGCGTCGGCAAGGTCGTGGATACCGATGCCGTGACGCAGATGGTCGGCGTGCTGTTGGCGCGCGGCACGCGGATCAACGTGCCCGTCGAGAGCATCCTGGAACGGGACGTCAACCCGAAGGAAGTCGAGGGCGCCAAGAC
>JBAUDW010000030.1:0-2084 GCA_049678285.1 Phycisphaerae bacterium | reverse complement strand
GGGCCGAGACGGCGCCGGACACCGGCGCGGCGCTGGAGGCGGCCGGTCGCAAGGCCCCGGCCGACGGCCTCGTCGTCGTCTGCGGCTCGCTGTACCTCGTGGGCGAAGTGAAAACGCTGCCGGCGTGCGAAGGCGACGCGCCCGCCCCTCCTTCGCCCTCCGGGCTACGGCGGGCAAGCAAGGCGGGCGGCTAATTCTACAACGCTATCTCAACGCAGAGATCGCAGAGGGCGCAGAGATAACCTCTTGTTTCACAACAACTTGTCCCGGCGGGCCGGGCGCTATTCCACGCCCCCAACTTCACGCCGTCTCCTTATTCCTTTGGATCCCTTTGACAGCCGTTCTCTGCGTTCTCGGCGCTCTCTGTGTTGAAGAACACAGCGTAGTAGTACTAAACGTTTATTCGCCGAAGACTTCGGCCTCGAAGCGGTAGACGGTCACGTCGGGCCATTTCCAGGCGTCGGGCGGCAGGCCCGCCTTGTGCGAGCAGCACATCGAGAGGAACTCTTCCTTCGACCAGCCGGTCTCGTCGGCCACCTGGGGCAGAAAACAGCCGGACCCGTACGGGCCGTCGATCGAGATGCCGTGGCGACCCAGTTCGATTTCCTTGAGGGGGTCGCTCACTTTTTCGAGGGGCGACAGAACGGAGATTTCGATGTCGATGTCCGCCAGTTCCCCCGCGCTGATGGGGTTGGAGAGGAATCGCGGGTCGCGTGTGGCGGCGGCGGCCATCTGCTGGACGGTCTCGACGAGGGGCCTGGGGCTCTCGAAGGTGCCGATGCAGCCGCGGAGGCGCCCGTGGTTCTTCAGCGTGACGAACGCGCCGCCGGGCGCCCGCAGCGCCGGGCTTTCGACGTCGGCGTGCGGCACGGGTTGGCCGTTCAGAAGGGCCGTCAGCGTCCGGCGCGCCAGGTCCAGAAGCGTTTTTCGTTCGCTTTCGCTCAGCAGGGCATTCCCCCGACTTTACTGCCGCAGGTACCGCAGCGCGAGCACCACCGCAAGGACGAGGGCCATGAACAGGACCGTCGCCAGGTTGAAGTACCGGTCGATGAAGCGTTTGGCGGGCGGCCCGACGACATACATCAGGATGGCGACGGTGAAGAACCGCATCGGCCGAAAGATCACCGACGCCAGGACGAACTGCCACCACTGGATTTCGGCGAAGCCGGCCACCCAGGAGAAAACCATGTAGGGGACGGGGGTGAGGGCGGCGACGGCGACGGCCCAAAACCCCCACTGGCGGAAGTACTGGAGGGCGAGGGCGGCCTTGTCGCCCAGGCCGACCCAATTCATCGCCTCGACGACGCGCGCTTCGCCGATCGCCAGGCCCAGGAGCATGGCCGTTGTCCCCCCGAGGACGCTCCAGAAGGTGCAGACGAGGGCCCAGTAGAAACTGCGTCGCGGCTTGCCGAGGCAGAGCGCGCCCAGGAGGAGGTCGGCGGGGACGGGAAAGAAGATCGCCTCGGTGTAAGCGAGGAGGGCCATGGCCTTGCCGGCGTGGCGCGTCTCGGCCCAGCCGAGGACCCACTCGTAGAGCCGGCGGACCGGTCCGATCCGCCGCGCGAGCGCGTGGGATTGAACTTCCTCTTCGATGATCTCGTCGGTGACGCCGGTCGGCGACTTTTTCTCGTCGGAGCCGTCCAACGCGCCACTCCTCTGAGGCATTCGGCCGCCGCGGGGCCGGGCAGCCTTTGTACGGAACCTGAGTCTACGCCGCGCGCCGGCCGTCGGCAAGGCCAAACCGAAGAGCCGCGTTGACTTTCACGCCCCGGCCGGTTTATCATGTAGAGAGAGGCACCGCGCCGGACAGGAGGCGAGGCCGCGGGTTCCGCATCTCTACGATCCGGCAGGGGCGGTCATCATGCTCGAGACGGCACCATCGGAAGGCGGACTGACGGTCCAGGCCCCCGCCAAGGTGAACCTGACGCTGCGGGTTCTCGGCCGCCGGCCCGACGGGTATCACGATCTGGAAAGCGTCGTGGCGGCGGTGACGCTGTTCGACGTTCTGGAGTTCAGCGCGTCGGACGACCTTCATCTCGCGTGCGAAGGAATCCCCGTTTCCGCCGGCGAGGACAACTTGGTGC
>JBAUDW010000029.1:0-4830 GCA_049678285.1 Phycisphaerae bacterium | reverse complement strand
ATTGACAAGCAATCGGTGGCACCCCTGAACGTCGCCACTTTTTTGTCCTGCACCCGTTCGCGGTGACGTTCGCATAACATCTTGTGAGTCGAGCGGGATGCAGTATAATCGCTCTTTCGGGGTTCGGCTACATGAATCAGCGAACGCGGCGAGCGGCGCGAGGCAATAAGCCCAGGGATTGGAATCCCTGGGCTTCGGTGCGGCGCACCTGGCAACCGGCAGCGGCTGTCGCGCTGGTGCTCCTCGCCGGATGCTCGCGCCTCCAGCAGGCGAACGCCCGCCTGGACGCCATCGCGAGCGACCAGGCGCGCGGCCTCGTGCGCGACTGCCTGTGGAAGCACGGCTCGGTGTACCGGTGGGGCGAGCACGAGACCGTCCGGTGCGAAGTGGAGCGGATCGAGCACGCGCCGGGCGGCGACCGCACCAGCCGAGAGCTCTGGACCCTCGACACGGTCGGCAACCGGGTCCGTATCGAGCAGCCGGACGCCGACCGCGTCACCGTGGCCGACGGACCGGGCGGGAGCCTGTTCGTCGGCGGCAAGCGCGCGGGGGACCTTGAGTCGCGGGACGCGGCGGCCGGCGAGGCCCGCGCGGTGCGCGAACTGGCCGCAATGCCGTTCAGCCTGCTCCGGCCGGGCCTGGCGATCGATTGGCTCGGCTCGGAGCCGGGCCCCGCCGAGGCCCGGACGTGGGACCGGCTGCTCGTCCGCTACGGCCGCGGAAGCGGCGAGTCGTCGAACGACCGGGCCGTCGTGGAAATTCGCCGCGAAACGTCGCGCGTCGAGGCCGTCGTCATCCGGTGGAGCGAACTGCCTTTCCTCGGCCAGCGGTACCGCGTCCAGATGGACGACTGGCGGCCGGAGGAGGACCTCCTGGTGAGCCACCGGTGGCGGTTCTTCCCGACCGATGAGGCCGGGCAGACGGCGGGGCCCCCGCGCTGGACGGTGCGCGTACTCCAGTGGACATGGGACGTGCCGGTCGCGGGCGGAACGTTCTCCAGGCCGTGAGAAGCGGCGCCGCCGGTGTATTCACCGGCCAAGGCGACGGCACCCCCGGTGTATTCACCGGGGGCTAAATAAAGGGCACATGGCGCGCGTCGTTATTTATTTAGCCCGGCGTGAATACACGCCGGGCACCGTTTGCCAACGGCGCGGCGGTGAGGGCGTAGCGGAGAGCAACCGATCGCAATGAACGAGTGGATGGACCCGGAAGATTACCTGGAGGAAGCGGACCGCCTGTTCGAGGACGGGGCGTACGAGGACGCCCTGCGCGCGTGTCGGCAGGTGCTCGGGATCGACCCGGACTACGCCGAGGCGCGGGCCCTCGGGGGCCGGTGCCTCGCCTATTTGAACCGCGTGGACGAGGCGGAGAAGGAACTCCTGCGGGCGCTCGATAGCGACCGGCAGTGCCTGGACGCCTGGTTCGGCCTGGCGTTCGTTTCATGGCTCCGGGCGGACGACCGCGAAGCGCTGGGATACCTGGAGCGGGCGCGCCGGCTGGCGCCGGATGACGAAGCGGTGCTCGCACAACTCATCGGGACGTACGGGAACCTCGGCCGGTTCGACGAAGCCGAGCGGACCTTCAAGGAGGCGTTGGACGCGCACCCGTCGAGCGCGGAAGCGGCCTACCAGTGGGGCCTGGTGCTGGCGACGCAGGGGCGGGCGGACGAGGCCATCGCCGTCTGGCAGCGAGCGGCGGAGTGGGACTCCGAGTTTCCGGACCTCCACCTGGCCATCGCGCGGGCTTACGCGCAGAAGGGAGACCTGGAACGGGCGCGGAAGGAACTGGAGCGCGAACTGGAGTTGTATCCGGACTCGCGCGAAGCGCGGCTGGCGATGGGCGGATACCTCGTCCACACCGGGAACCTCCCGCGCGCCATCGCCCTGTACGAAGAACTCCTGAAGGAGGCGCCGGACGACCCGCGGGTCCACCAGGAACTGGGGGCGGCGCTCCTCAGGTCGGACGAGCCGGCCAAGGCCCGCGGCCTCGCCGCGAGGCGGGCTCGCCGGCACCTGGTGCGGGCGTTGGAACTGAGCCCGTCGGACCCGCTGATCCTGTCGCAACTGACAAGCCTGCCCGCCTCCAAAGCCGACATCAGCCGGGCACGCCGCGCCCTTCGCCGCGCGCTGACCGAAGAGCCGCACCGCGACGACCTCTACCGAAATCTCTCCGCCCTCTTCGCGGGCGAAGGCCGGTTCGACGAGGCCGAAGAAGAACTGAGGCGGGCGATGGCCTTCTCGGGACGCGCCCACGAACTGGAGAACGAACTCGGCGTGCTTCTGGCCATCCAGGGAAAATTCGACGAGGCACGCGAAGCGTTCGAGCGGGGCCTCGCGCGCCGGCCCGACGACCGCCCCCTGCAAATCAACCGGGCCCTCATTGAAGCGGACCTGGACCGGCAGGAAGAAGCCCTCGCCCGCCTTCAGGCCCTGGCCGAGGAGTTCCCGGCCGACCTGGACGTGCTCGTGAACCTGGCCTCGATCCAGATGGAACTGGGTCGGCCGGCCGAGGCGCTGGAGACGGCGCAGCGCGTGTGCCGCGCCGCCCCCTTCGACGCGCGGGGCCATTACCTGGCGGGTCGGGCCCTGTATGAGACGGAAGCGTACGGCGAGGCGCTCGAGCCGTTGGACCGGGCGGCGCGGCTGGACCCGCGCCAGGTGGACACGCAGATCGCCATCGGGATGTGCCAGGCGGCCCTGGATGCACCGGCCGAGTGCCTGCGCGCCTTCGAGCGGGCGCGGTCGCTCGCGCCGAACGACCCGGACGTGCTCTTCAACCTGGGCTTGGCGTACGAGGACGCGGCCTCGGTGAGCGACGTGGCGGTGGACCTCGGGGAAGCGGCGTCGCTGTATCGCCGGGTGCTGGAACTCGCGCCCGGTTACGAGGCGGCCCGCAAGCGGCTCGACGCGCTCCGCAGCGAAGACGCCGACTGACGCCTTCCGTCGCACAATGTCACCGCGACCTGACGGTCGCGGCTCGAACAACTTTCTGCGCCCAAGCGCATTCGACGCTCGAACGACTCCCGAGCCGCGAACGTAAGTTCGCGGCGATGTTCCCCCGCCGCGCACGTTCCCGCGACCTGACGGTCGCGGCTCGAAAGGCAGGTGTGCAGCGGCGGGAGCGCTCGGGCAGTCAGCGCGTCGGCTCGTCCAGTTCGAGGGTGACGAGAGTGACGTCGTCGGCGAGGTGGCCGCCGTCGGACGCTTCGCGGACGGCCATGAGGATGGCGTCGAGCATGGCCTCGGCGGGCAAGAGGGCGCTGGCCTGGATGGTCTCGAAAAGGCGCTGGGGGTCGGCCTGGGCGGTAGGCTGGACGCGTTCGGCCCCGTCGGTGTAAAGGAGCAGGCGGTCGCCCGGGGCGAGGACGCGCCGGCAGACGTCGAAGGCGGCCTTGGGGAAGATGCCGAGGAGCGGCCCCTCCCCGTCCAGTTCCTCGATGACGCCGTCGCGGTCGACGACCAGAGGCCGAGGGTGGCCCGCGCGGGCGTAAACGCATTCGCGCGTCGCTTCGTTGTAGAGGCCGTAGACCATGGTGATGAACGGCGTCTCCTGGAGTTTGGCGGACAACAGGTCGAGGTTCAGGAGCCTGAGGGCCTCGTCGGGGGCGACGAGTTCGTAGGTCTTGCCCTCGATGCGTTTGGCCTGGAGGCTTTTCTTGACGAAGACGGTCAGGAGCGCAGCCGGGATGCCGTGGCCGATGGCGTCGGCGATATAGAAAGCGATGTGGCGTTCGTCGAGGCGGAAGATGTCATAGAAATCGCCGGCGACCCAGGCGGCAGGTTCGAGGCGTGCGGCGAATCGGCCGCCGAGAACGGCCGGCATCCGGTGCGGCAAAAAGTCCATCTGGAGGCGCTGGGCCAGCCGCAGTTGCTCGTCCAGGTGGCGCGTGTAGGTGCGAAGTCGGCGAAGGGCCTCCGACACCGGCCCCTTGGCCGCCAGAAGGCTCGCCAAGTGCGATTCGAATTCCTCGGGATTCTCCTCGAGCGAAACGCACGCCAGGACGCCGGCCCGGTAGAGTTCCGTCTTCTCGGCGGGCGACAACCGGCCGTCGAGCACCGCGACGGCCGCCGGGGAATCGCGCAGGCGGCCGGCCAGGGCGACGGCCCGAGCCAGGGTTTCCGGCTCGCCGGCCGGCACGTCGATGAGGACCAGGTCGGCGCCGGCGGCCTCGAGCGTGCCGTCGGCGGAACCGGCGCCCGGGGCGGAACCGCGGACGGCCTTCGCCCAGGCCGGATCGATCCGCTCGGCCAGTTCGCGCAGGACCTCGGGCCGGTCGGTGATCGTCAAAAGGGTGAAGGGGACGGCGTGGGCACTCGCGGGGTTGTGGGGCGGGCAAGCCGCGTCAAGGACTGCGGACCCAGAGGACGCGATCGTCGCGGAAGCAGACGCTTCGCTCGTAGTGGTCGCCGGATTTTCCGCTCGCGAGGTCATAGTCCCAGATCACCACGGACCGGCCGGCGACCTGGTCTTCGGGCAATGTGCCATCGCGCCGGTCGTCGGGCAAACCCCAGGCCATCTGGACCTGAAGAGGCGTCATGCCCTCCAGGACCTGGCACCGCAGAATAGCCTGTTGGATATTCTTCGGCTGTTCGGCCCACTTTTGATAAACCCCAATTTCCTGGAGGTAGGCGAGGCGGAGGCTGACGGGCTTCCTTTCGGCCTCCAGGAGGCGGTATTGGGCCTGCTCCAGGGGGATCATGAGTTTGAAGTAGACGTCGAGGCGGGTCTGCCGCTCGCCGCACCCCGCTGCAAGTACGGCCGCCACAAGAAAAACGGAAACGGGAGCCGTTTTCCCAAAAAGCGCCCTTGCCGCAGCGGAAACCGCGTTTT